>JAAETI010000355.1 GCA_024228555.1 bacterium
ACTTGTGAAAACAACATTTCGTGGCGGATTACGATCTGATCGCGCCGCTTCTTTAACGCGAAATGCTGGCCAGTGACGTGCCTCGCGCGGCCAACAGCAATCGTTGATACAAATCAGCAATATCTATAGGCAAGTCGCGTTCATCGTGGTCTTGATGGATCAGCGCGCTTTCAAAGAACGGCGATGGGTCTGTTGTTGTTGCCACCAAACCAAGATGCTTGGAAACTGTTTCGATCTGCTGAGCATAATCCGCCGCAGAAGAGTTGAAATTCACGATTGGGAATTGGTGTTCGGCCCAGAGGTCCAAAAGAAGGCTGTTATAGGTGTGCCAAACTGCAAATAATTCCGCGGTATCCTTGAATTCCGGCTGGCGTGCTTGGATCGACTTGACCACCTCCAACGGATGACGAATGGACCCGACATAGCGCGGGTTTTTCAGGCGGGCGGCCCATGCGTCGTGCAGAAGCAGTATGCGTGGATCCTTGATGCCCCAAAGCCGATCTTGGGCGTAAGACGCGACAATCGCGTCAAGCTGCGCGATATGATCCACATTCCAATCGATAGTTTCGGGCGGCTCACTCCATGTCCCACCGTTGTCGATCAGGACCTCTTCGTGTAGCTTCATAGCCGTCTTATTTTCGCGGTTGCCCTTCTGATTGTGGGCGGACGACGTGACGACATCACCCAAAAACAAGCCTGCTTGCTGCAATGATCCCGCGAGACAGCTGGTGCCACTGCGATGCATTCCCAATATAAGAACCGCATTTTCACGACGTACCGTGCTAGGGACCGAAGTCCCTCGTGCCTGCTCTGTCATTTCGGGATCAGCGGATAAGAGATCAGGCATTGTTCAATCCCAACAAGATGCAAAATTGCTACCATTCGGCGATCATACACCCTGCATAAACCGCAACGGATATATGGATCTTGCATCCAACGTGCTATAGATGTTGAAGCCATGGACCAAATTGCTGCGTTTCTGGATGTGCCACGGTTCGAAACCTACCCGGACAATGCGGTTATCCAACCCAACGTCCGACACTTTGGCTCGCAGAAGATCGAAGTTCTGCCGCCAGACAATGAGGATCTGTTGTATCTACACGACCTGTTTTAACAGGATATTGCCGCAACGGGCGTGCTGACAGGTCTCGATATAGGCTGTTGGTTTCGTTCGTAAATAGGCCTATGTCTCGACTTGTGCCAAGCCATCGACTTCCTTTTGAAGCGCGCCGCAGGCGGCGAGCAAGTCGTTTGGAAAGATCGAAAGATCCTCGCTCTTGCTGCGGCCGATGCTGGTGGTAGCGATGAACCCATCTGGAATTGGTGTATCGCTCGGTCTACCCAAAAACCGCTGCAAACGCGGCCAATGCATGTCGGGATGCGCACAAAAGTCATCGTAATCCATAGCCATGAAACGACCTGCCATATGCCGCTGGCCGTAATCAATGGCGCGGCGGTTCGCAGCAATCCAATAGCGCAGCTGCTGGACCGGATCAGAGCGCCTGTTTGGGCGTTTCAGCCCAAAATGATGCGCCCAATGATCGGCCTGCCAAGTGTTGTTGCTGAACGACATATCCAGCCCGTCACGCACCACATGGATGTAGCGCAGCCCATTAATCTGCTCATTCAGTTGGGGTAAAAACAAATGCGTGTTCGGTTCTTTCCACCCCCAAGGCTGTCCATGCCCACCCGTTTGCGGCCCACTCGTGATCAGGCTGTCAACCTTCCCTGCTTGCACGCCACACTTCCACGGTCCCTTTGGAACAAGATCAGACGCCAAACTATCTAGCAGATCAGCTTCTTTGTCGGTCATATTTCCGGCCAATCCTGTGGTCATTGCCCGTTGAAACAAATCGACCGAGATGGCAATATCGGCGAGGTCAGGCACATCGTGCGACCAAGCCCTGCGTTTGAAAAGAATAGTGAACCATAAGTTGTCGAGTGGATCATTCAGCGTGGACCCGATGGCAAAACCTGCGTACTGCAGGCTGGCCGCAAAGACTCGCGTGCCGCTGCCACCAAGGCCACCAATCGCAATTGGGGTGCGGTTGTGATCGGGCGAAATTGTTTCTGTAGGATTGGTCACAGCTGAAGAAACGGACGTGCCATGGCCGTCACTTCCCCCGCGTACAAAGTTTTCACAGGCGGGTCAGCGCGAAACGGTTTGCCGACGATCCGCGTGTATTCTTCACTAAACATCCTATCCGGTCGCGCATTTGGCATCGCCCCTGTCGCTGCGCCACCATGGGCCTGATGAAACACGCCTTCCCCCAAAATCACGACGCTTGTGATCTCTGGGTCAGTGGCGGCACGGTTGCGAAACTCATGGTTACACAGCCCACCACCAGGGGTTTTAAAAGCAGGATTGAACCCACCGAGCGCCTCGAATTTCACCTTGGACATACAGAACCAGCTGACTTCTGGCGGCAGATCGCCCAAGAACCCATTTCGCGAAGATGGCGCGATGGTTGAGATTGAGAACAACTGATACCCGTCACGCCGCCAATCAACGACATCGAGCAGACGATCCTCAACGTCTTGATCGTACCCATGTTGGATGCTGCGTGGCTGAATGTCGGGCCCGATATGCCATGCCAATCCGCACGCAAATGTCTCAGGCGCAAGGGCCAGTGCCGCTACCGACTGCGCGATCAATCCAGGCGACGCCATACGCGCGCCATCAACGATCACAGCAACGACATCGCCCTGCGCCAATGCCACGCCATGGTTAACTGCCGTGACGGGGGACACGGATGTGGTGTCGCAGTAATGATATCGAAAGTTCGGACCAAACGTTTTTACCATATCGTCGTCAAGCGGTTGTGCGGACGCATTGTCGATTGCGATCACCTCGTAATCGAGGCCATCGACATTGCGCTGGTACGCCCTGCTCAACGAATACAACGTGCGCTGTGCCTCACGCCGCATGTTGTAAAAAATGACGATAATGGAGAGTTTCATTCAAATGAGCGCTACGGCGATGCTGCCTTATGATGACAAAGGGTACAAGATCTGAGCGAAAGTAACTTACGATCTACTCCCGAGAGATTTCACATCATAGAACCCACTCCGCTTGTAAAAGCAAACCCCGCATTCAAGGGTGGGAACATTTTTTGCTGGGTCATGGGATTTTTGTAGCTCATCTTCGAGGAGCGATCTAGTGACCGGTCGCGGGGAGTGCCGAGGGCGCGACTCAGGCGTTGAAGATGGGCAGCGTCTCATATTGGTCATGGAGGATGTCCTGGTGTCCTGCGCCGAGCCATCCATCGAGTACCGATGCGTACAGCGACCGGTAGTCGACAGTGTGGACGAGATTGCCGTCCTCATCGAGCTTGGAGAGGCTGGGGGTCTCCCCGTAGCGGCCGCCGGCAACACGAGGCCCGATGACCAGGTGCGAGCTTGCGGTGCCGTGGTCGGTGCCACCGTCGTTGTCCTCGGGTCGCCTACCGAATTCGGATGCGGTCATGGCGACGACACGGTCTTCCATCCCTGCCGCTTCAACGATTGCGAACAGGTGGTTCAGGCCGCGATCGAGCTGTCCCATCAGTTCTCCGTGCCGGTATTGCTGGTTCTCGTGGGTGTCGAAGTCCGAGTTGCCGTGCACGTAGATGACCCGAGGATCGACATCCGAAGCGATCAGGGCACCAGCAAGCGCCAGCTGTCCTTCAATTGAGTACGTGTCTACCTCGATCGCATCCAAGGCGTCTTGCAACGGTTGCAGGCTGCGTTGCAGACGGTTCTGCGCAGTTGCCGTCGCCGCAATCGCTTTTCGCACCGGGTCGAGTTCGCTGACCGGGATGTGGGCAGGCGCAAAGCCCGACCAGACTCCAGCAAAGTCCCTCGGATCGTCTACCCACCAGGGGAAGCCTGAAGCGAGACCGTTGGTGTCGGAGATGCCGACGACATACGAGGCGCTTCCCAACAGTGCCTGTGACGGGCCAGGGCCAACCGAAATGCCGGCCAGGATATGCTCGTAGCCAACGGATGCGTCGAGGTAGCGTCCCAGCCATCCGGTGTGATCCGGGGTGGAGGTCCCGTCCCACCATCGTCGCATGGAGACAAAGTGAGACAGGTCGGGGTTGGGGATCCCAAGACCCTCGACAATGGCGACCTGACCGCTGCTGTACCGATCGGCCACGGTGGTCAAGGCAGGGTGGAGGCCGACGTCGCCATCGAGGCGGATGGGATCTTCGATCGCCGTCGTCGGCCGCAGGTCGCGATAGCGGCTGTTCAACGGAACGATGGTGGAGAGGGAGTCGTTGCCCCCGCCGAGTTCGATGACGACCAGTGTGCGGTCGGTCACAGGTACTGTTCCGCGTGGGGGCGTTGGCAGGCTCGATGGGGCCAAGGCACCAGGGGCCTGATACGCACCCGAGACGGTGTCGGCCTGCTGGTACACGCTGATCCCTTGGTTGCTACACGCGGCAACCGTGACCGCCGCCCCGAGGCCGGCCAGGAATTTGCGTCTCGAGATGAGATTGCAGGCATCTTCGATTGGATTGCGTTCGGTCATTTCACACCACCATGAATTCGGGGGAACCAAATGCCAGTCCCAACTGGAGCCCGGGTCGGGGGAATCGGTCGATCAACGCTCTGGTCTCGGTCGACACGTCATATACGCCGAGAGCTTCGAAGACGTCGATGGCGGCGACTTCCTCGTCGTCGAGGTTGCGGACCAGATACAGCAGCTCAAATGAACCGAGCAGCCGAGCCGGGTCGAGTAGGCCTTCACCCGACGGGAATCCCGCTGGATTCGGGGCGTGCAACGGCAGGTAGTTCAGCTTGTTCAGTATCCAGTGCACCGAGCTTGGATCGTTATCCTCGGCGAGGGGCAGGCCCTGCAAGATGGTTGCCACCTTCTCCAAAGGGCTGCGCACTTTGGCTCTGATCGCCTCATCCGACAGGAAGGCCGGGTCGGCGACGATCTCGCGGACCAGGGGCATGATGTCGTAGGTCTCTGCGAACTTCTTGCCGAGCCGCTGCGCAGTTGCCGGTGGTGCGTCCAGTCCGATGATCTCCTTGTAGAGCTTTGCGGCCACATGTCGCCCGGTTTCCGGCCGGTCGAGGAGGATCTCAACCACATCCGCGAGACCGAGAGTCCCGCTATTGCCGAGCAGTGTCTTGGTGCCGGTGTCGTGCCGTTCTGGGTCGAGGAGCGCAACCCAGGGCGGTGCGTAGTCATATTGGAAACCTGGCTCCTCCCAGTGGGGTTCATTGATGACCCACCCGGTCAGTGCCCTGGAGATCTCCTTGACGTCCTCTTCGGTGTAGTTACCCACGCCAAGGGTGTGCAGCTCCATGAGCTCTCGACCCAGATTCTCGTTCGGTGTCTCGGCGGTGCTCTCGATGGCGTCTAGGTACCAGAGCATGGCGGCGTCGCTGATGACCGCGCTGAGCATCGCCCGGAAGTTGCCGGTTGCATGTGCTCTGATTGTCTCGTGGTGTTTCAGCAGAATGTAGGAGTTGTCGGCTTTCTCCCCGCTGATTGCAAAGTGGTCATGCCAGAACCACACCAGCCGCTCGATCAACGGCTGTTCGCCTGAGCCGATCACATCCATCCACCACGGCATCAGGTGCTCGCCGAGGAGGGAATAGTCGACCGAGTCCCAGTCAGCTGGGGGATCTACCTGCGGTAGCTGGGCCTGGTCGAATGGCAGATCGAGCATCGCGGCGATAGCGCTTGCGGGGTCGGAGTGTTCGGCGACGAGTCGGGGGTTTGAGCCGAGACCGAGTCGACGGATCACGTGGGCGGTGCGTTCGCGTTCTGAGTACATGCGCTGAAGTTATGGAACAGCACATGAAAAGAGGATTAAGGCCTGCCTAGTTCGGCTTTGCCGAACTTGGCTAGCTTGCGACCTCGGCAAAGCCGAGGCCGGGGCTGGGGTGGCAAAGTGGGTTTGGCTTTGCCGAGGTCGGGGCTAGTAGTCGGGGCCGAGGAAATACTGCGCTGTGCCCGCCTCGCAGAGAAGGTCGAAGCTACCGGCGACCGCCTCCTGTTGACCGTCGTTGTTGAACCATCGGGCCACGTAGCCGAACGAATCGGGTAGATCAGCCGAGCCCAAGCTCACCTGGGCCGACCCGACCTCTGCGCATAATTCGTTCTCGGGCCGGCTCTCGTCAGGGATGATGCAGACTTCGAAGTCCTCCCCGTGCCCCAGCAATTCGGAAGCGTCAACAGAGATTCTGTCGGGGCGAGGCTCGTCATAGCAATGGCCGGTGCAGCCACCTAGCAACATGACGATGATGCTCAGGAAAATGGCTTCTGTTCTCACCTGGCTGATCGTAATGCCTGCATCCGTGCAGCCGACTATCCCGGCAGCGTCAGCGTTGCGATCGCACCACCCTCGGGGCGATTCTCCAATGTGATCGTCCCGTCGTGGGTCTCCGTGATCCACTTGACGATGGGTAGGCCGAGGCCGTGACCGCCACTGGTCGGGCCGGTATGGAACCGCTCAAAGACATGCGCAGCCACTGCGGGATCGATGCCGTCGCCGTTGTCGGTGACTATGACGGTGCTCGGGTAGACCGTCACCTTCACATCGCCACCACCGTGGTTGATGGCGTTGCGGATGAGGTTGGATATCGCCCGCCGCAAAAGTCCGGGATCGCCTTCAACAACGGTCGCGACCGCAGATACCTCGACTCCCTCGAAACGGCCTGCCAGCTCCTCCACCAGCTGGTCGAGCCGGAGCGGTTCCTTGTTGAGTTCCTCCCTATCGGCATCGAGCCTGGCGAGAAACAACATGTCATCGACCATCTGCCCGGCATCCTCGCCGAGTCGGGCGACTCGCCCCAGGGCGTCCTCCGCCGATTCGTCTCCAGCCAGGCCGCTATCGGCGACCGCTCGGATCTTGGCAACCGGGGTCCGCAGCTCGTGAGCTGCATCCGACAACAGGCGTTCCTGCTGAGCGAGAGCCTCCCCGGTAGCCCGGGTACCCCGGCCGGCCATCCAGTAGCCCGCCCAGGCCGCGGCCCCGACGAGAAACGCAGCCGCAATCCTCACCCGGTCGGCTAGTCGGTCATGGTCGGCGTAGAAGCTGCCGCTTTCAGTGACGGCGATTGCGGCAACTCGCGGCTGGTCGTTCCCTGGATCAAGGATGGCAACACCGCGGGCGTACACCTCGGACTCGGGGCTGATATCGCCGACCCACGACATGTAGGTGCTTTCGTTGAAGAGGACTGCCTCGGCATATGAGTCCAAATCGGCGTCGTACCAGTCCTCGACTGGTCCGGCGAGCGCATAGACCTCATCGCCGGAACGTTCGAATAGCCATGCCTGGGGCCAGCCTTCGGTGAGGTTGGTGTCGTTGACGAATCGATCGATCACTATGGAGCCGTCATCGGTGAACACAACCGAACCGGCGGTCTCTTGGGCCTTGGACAGCAACGCTTCGTTCATGTCGGACCAGCGCAGGTCGGCGTCGACCCTGACAACGACGTAGACCAGAATCCCCAGGGCGACAGCCATGGCGACCGCATACAGCACCGCGAGGCGGAGGCGGAGGCGTTGCAAATAGCGATCGGTCAGGCTCCTACTCATGCGATCGCCAACTTGTAGCCCTGGCCGCGCACGGTATGGATGACACCCGGGTCGCCCAGCTTGCGGCGAAGCGATGCGATGTGGACATCGACGGTATTGGACATGGGGTCGGTCAGTTCGTCCCAGCACGTCTCGATGAGGTGGGTTCTGCTGACAACGATTTCGGGACGTGAGGCCAGTTCGACGAGCACGGCGAGTTCCTTGGACGTCAGGGTGAGGAGGATGCCACCGCGCCGGACCTCGGCTCGAGCTTGATCGACCTCGAGGTCTCCGATGCTGAGGATCGTCGGCGTGGCGTCTGCTGAACGGCGGCAGAGTCGACGGACCCGGACGATGAGTTCCTCCATCGCAAACGGCTTGACGAGATAGTCGTCGCCACCGGCTTCGAAGCCGTCCACCCGCTGGGCAACTGCGTCCTTGGCAGTCAGAAACAGAGCAGGGGTGGTCAACCCGCTGCTTCGCATCGACCGCACCAGGTCGATTGTGTCTCCCGACGGAACCGCACGGTCCAGCACCAGGCAGTCGTAGCGGTTGATCTCGATAGAAAGCTCGGCTTCCGGCAAGTCACCTGCGGTGTCGACGGCAAAGCCGGAGCCGCGGAGACGGCGTTCCAAAGCCCCGCTCAGCTCGACATCGTCTTCAACTACAAGCACTCGCATCTGCAGATCCTCTGGCTGCTGGCGGCGAGTGTACCTGTGGCGTGAAACGAGGTCAGAGGGTGGCTTTCGAAACTTCGGTGATGTCCCTATCCCATGCCTGCTACCAGAAGTTTCGTTGTCCCTAGATCCTGATAGCCGAAGAAACTAAGGTGTGCGATAGAAATCGCAGAATGACCATTCACAGAACGAGGTGTTTCAGTGATAATGCCTTCAGGACAGGTGAGTCTTGATGAGACTGACAAGACGATCTTGCGGCTGCTCCAGGCCAATGGCCGGGTCAGCAACGCCGAGGTCGCTCGTCAGGTCGGGCTATCGGCGCCCGCCACCCATGCTCGGGTCAAACGGCTCGAGGAGAACGGGGTGGTCCGGCAGTACTCAACGCTGCTGAATCGGGAAGCCATCGGCTACGACATGGTCTGTTTCATCAACGTCTCGCTCCAGCTGCATCAGTTCGAAGCGATTGAGCGTTTCAAGGAATTGATGCAAGACATGCCGGAAGTGTTGGAGTGCTATCACATCACAGGAGAGTTCGACTATCTGCTCAAGGCAGTGTTTCGCAATCGCGACGAACTCCAGGAATTCGTTGTGAACAAGCTGACTCCCATTCCCAGCATGGCACGTATCAATACCAGCCTGGCGCTGATCGAGATCAAGGCCACCCAGCAGCTCGCCATCAGGTAGTCCCTGATCGGCTGCACAGCCGAAAGGGAACTACATGAGCGAGTGCAGCGAAGGCGTTGCGGAGTACGTCGCGAAGGGTGAAGCGATGGCTGCCGCGGCGGCGAACCGGCGTGCCGTCATGCGCACCAAAAAGTTCGACACGATTGCGGTGCACGGCATCTATGACATGGAGGCTGCCGCGGCCAACCAAGGCAGCATCATCGAGCCGGGTTACCTGAGCTCTGCCGAGCACTTCGAAAACAGCGACCATATGGAAGCTGCCCTGGCCTATCTCATGCCGGCATGGGTCTACTCGCGCATCGCCAACCCAACCGTTCACTATCTCGAGGAGACGCTTGCGCTGCTCGAAGGCTACGGCTTCGACGGTGAAGTCTCGGCGCTCGCAACTTCATCTGGGATGTCCGCGGTCTTCATGGCGACCAACCCCTTCTTGGAGGATCCCGAGCCTGGGATGAACATCGTCGTGAGTGCCCGCTGCTACGGAGGCACGTTCATGCTGTTCGGGCAGCGCTATGGCGTCGAGCGCGGCGTCGATGTGCGCTGGGTCCGGGACCCGCTTGATCTCAACGAGTGGGCAGACAAGATCGATGGCAACACCCGGTTCCTCTACGGTGAGACGCCTTCAAATCCGTCACTCAGCATTATGGACATCGAAGCGGTGGCGGCCATCGCGCATGCGGCGGATCTACCGCTGATGATCGACAGTACGGTGGCCACTCCCGCGTTGACGCGACCACTCAACCTCGGCGCCGACATCGTTGTGCACTCGACGACGAAGTCGATGACCTCGTCGGGGTTTGCGATCGGTGGTGCGGTAATCGCCAAGCACAACATCACGACGCATATCGGGCCCGACGCAATGCGCGAGAACTTCGCCATGTACGTGAAGCTGCTTCCGTTCCGTGATCACGGCCCCGGCATCAGTCCGTTCAACGCTCTGATGACGATCAGCGATCTTCGCACACTGCGGCATCGCATGGACACCGTCAGTAACTCGTCAATGAAGGTGGCTCGTTCCCTCGAGTCCCATGACAGCGTTGACCGAGTTGCCTACCCGGGCTTGGAGTCGATGCCGGGCCATGAGATCGCCGCCCGAAATATGTGGCTTGTCGACGGTGCCGACGATTACGGGACGGACATCAATCGCTTCGGGCACCTGCTTGCATTCGAGGTCAAGGGTGGAGCTGTGGCGGCCCGCAAGGTGTTTGACCAGTTCGAAATGATCTGGCGTGCCACCGATCTCGGGAGGATCAAGAGCGTAGCCACCATCCCCGCCATCTCGACTCATCAGCAACAGGGTGACGAGGGACGCGATCTGGCTGCCGTGCCCTCGAACCTGATTCGCCTCAACGTTGGTGGCGAGCATCCGGACGACATCATCGCCGACCTCGACCGGGCGCTGGCGGTTCTCAACGCACGATCGGTGGTTTCGCACAGCAGTGCATGAGCGCATGGTTGGCCCGCAGCAGAAATCCTATTCGACGATGGATGGCGGATGACAGTTGGCCGTCGTAGCTTCTGGAGCTATCGGTGCAGCGTACTGAGACCCGTGAATGGGAAGATCACCCGTCTGGAAGTCCGCATTGTCGAGGCGGGGAACTAACCGCCGAGCGAGTAGCGGTAGACGTTGGTCTCGCGCTGCACAAAGCCGATCCGCTTGTAGAGACGGTTGGCTACGTCGCGGCTCGGCCGTGAGGTGAGATCCACCGTCTTGGCACCTTCGCGGCGAGCTCGATCAAGGGCAGCTTCGTTGAGGGCGGCTCCGATACCTTGACCTCGCGCTTCCTCGTCGACAACCACGTCCTCGATCCATGCTCGCATTCCCGTTGGAATACGGAACAGGGCCAGGGTCAGGCTTCCCACAATCTCGCCGCTGTCGACGTCTCGAGCGACGAACAGGACAGTCGCCGGGCTGGCAACGATCGCAGCCAGTTGGTCGGCCCCAGGCGCAGGGCTCGACGAAGAAAGCTGTGGGGTAAGTCGTACAAAGGCGGCGACGAGTTCGTCATCGACCTCGATGACCTCGGTGGTATGGATCAAGGGACTCCTTCCAAAGTCACGGCATTGTAAGGGCTACTCGTCCGGCTCCGCGTTGCGAAGGCGCAGCTTGTCAAGTGTCCTGCGGGCGGCGGGAAACTCGGTGCTCAGTATGCCGAGACCGGCGAGTACGCCGATGATTCCCGGCCCAGGGGTCACCAGCATTACAACCCCGGCCGCGGTTACGACAGAACCTGCCACGGCAACGGCGGCCTTGCGTACCGTGCCGGAAGGCTCCTCTTCAATTGGATCGTATGGCTCGGGGTTTGCCATTGCTCTCCGACTCTACGTTCCCTGGCGGTTTAGTGCCCCAGAAATGGAAGGACCGGCCCGTGGGAGGACGGGCCGGTCCTGACAGCGCATAGCTGGGAGGGGAGGGAGGGGCTAGCGCTGAATCTCTACCGAAACCTTGCGAGGGAGCACCTCGGGTCGTTTCGGAATGCTGATTTCGAGGATTCCATCCTTGCTGGCGGCAGTGACGGCCTCAGGATCTATCCCATCTGGGAGCAAGATCGTCCGTTCGAACGAACCCTCGAAGATCTCTCTGCGGTGATAGTTGTCTTCGGTCTCGTCGGCCGTGAAGCTGCGGGCGCCCTTGATGGTCAGGGTGCCGCCCTCGACGGTCACATTGATGCTCTCCGGTTCGATACCGGGGACCTCGGTGCGGACCACGAGGTTGTTGCCGCGGTCGAGGACATCGACACGTGGCGTCCACGTGTTGGTTGTCTCAAGGAGGCGCTCGAAGTCGCGCATTGCTGTAAAGGGATCAAATCGTACCAAGTTCATCTTTATCTCCTGTTAGAGATCTGTTTTTGATGTCTCTATGTAATCTAAGTCATTCGGACTCAGATTACAAGTAAGAATTGACTAAGAAATACCCTCGGATTCCGACCGACGCCGACGTCGCATGCGCAAATGGACCGCAAAAGTATCGTCCTGCAGCCGGATCAGAGAGGTCTTGAGTGCAGGCGAGCATTAGGGTGATCAGATGAAGAGCATCCTCATAACGAACGATGACGGCATCGGTGCCCCCGCTTTGACACCGCTGGCCACTGCAATGGGACAGATCGCCACGGTTGCAGTTGCAGCCCCAGATGGCGAACGCAGCTGGATCGGCAAGGCAATCTCCAAGGCCGCCGAAGTCAATGCCGTCCCCGTCGTCCGCGACGGAATCGAGATGTGGTCGGTGGCCGGCTTCCCCGCAGATTGCGTCCATGTGGGCTCGTTCGGAGTGCTGCCGGCTCCGCCGGACCTCGTCGTCTCGGGAATCAACATCGGAGCCAACAAAGGAAGTGCCTTTGCTACGGGGAGCGGGACGTTGGGCGCTGCCGTCGAGGCCAGCAACATCGGCATTGGGGGGATTGCGTTTTCGGCGATGTCGCAGGGGGAATGGCACGAGTGGGTGGAGTGGGTGTACACACCCGAAGCGCTCGAGATGTGGACCAGATTGGCCGAGGTTGCCGCCGACATTGTTGCGACCGTTCTTGACGTCGGCTTTCCCGACGGCGTCGATGCACTGTCGGTGAACCTGCCCGCCGATGCGACGTTGGATACGGGGCGTGTTGTCACCGGTCTTGCCAGGACGAAGTACGGCGCCCTGTTTGCCGGTTCGAACGGCAGCTATCGGCACGCCTTCGACGGCATCCTTCGGATCGAAGAGGACATCGCAGGATCTGACCTGGCTGCACTCGATGACGGTCTGGTGTCGATCACGCCGATAAGGATGGCGAACGCCGTTGCTTTGGACAATGGACTCAAAGGCCGGCTGGAGCGGTAGAGCATCCTTCGATACGGTCAAAGCTGTCGGTGACCGCGTCCGCCAGAGCGGCTCGCTGTCGCCACAGCAGGGTGGCGTGTCCGCCGCTCTGCCATCTGAGTTCCGAACCGGCCCAATGTTGATGTAGGTGTTCTACGGCCGAAGTCGGGATGAATCCATCTCGGCGGGCGGCCACCATGACCGCAGCATCGGACCAACTGGGAACGGGCAGGCGAAGTACCGACGCCGCGGTCAGCACCTCCCGGAGACGTTGCTCTTGCCGTCTCCCGCCGAGAGCCTGCCACTGGATACCGTTGCTGATGACACCGTCCAGGAAGACCGGACCCGGCGCATGCGATGCCGCCAATGGTGCCATTGCGACGGGGAATCCCGCTGCCGCACCAACGAGGGCTCCGATGTTCCCTCCCATGGAATACCCGGACACCCCCATCTGGTAGTCCATGCGGAAGTGGGCGAGGAGAGCGCGCCCTTCAGTGATGGCGCCGAGGCCCATGCGGGCGAAGTCGGCGACCGTCTGGATCGGCTGGTCGTCTGGTCCGACCATGCGCCTACTTCCGTAGTACGGAATCTCGAGTATCAGGCTTCCGACACCACGTTTGAGTAGTTCCTCGGACAGCTGCTGGCGAGTGTTGTAGCCATGGTCGTTCCATGCGGCCATCAGTAGGCACAATCGGGTGCTCCTCGGAGCCGGCTCGATGATCCGGATGGTTGCGGTGCGGGCGGTAGTTGGGACATCTGTGATCGCGGGGAATCGGCCGTCGCGAACGGTTCTATCGGCCAGATGTTTGGTCGGTCCCCAAGAGATCTCGAGTGAAGGTGGCGCGGCTTGCAGGGTCGCGAGATCATTCAACTGGGCTACGTACTTCTCGTCACCCCAGCCGCCGGGGAAGACCCGCAGCCGCTCCGGTCCGCGCTTGATCATCACCGCGGCAACGCGGTCGATGGGGTGCATACCTAGGCCGGCTTGGTGCCGGCGCTGTTGCTGAGGAGCTGAATCGTGTCCGCGTGTATTCGTTCTTTGATCGTGGCGAGGGTGTTGCGATCCTTGCCGCCATGTTGGGCTGCGATCGAGATCGCGGTTGGCAGCACCTCATCAGCGGACACCGCTTCGTTGACAACGCCCAACTGCTTTGCCTCGTCGCCGCCGATTCGCTTGCCGGTGACCATCAGCTGGTGAGCGGAAGTCATCGACATGCGGGTCGTGATGAGCGCATTCATGCCTGGGGTGAAAGGGATCTTGATGTCAACTTCCGGCAGGCACAAGAACCCGCGGTCGGAACGCATCACCCTGAAGTCGTGACACAGAGCCAGCATCGCTCCTGCCGCAAACGTATGGCCGTTGCAGGCTGCCACCGTGATGTATGGAGCGGCGAGCACCCTGGCGAGGAACCTCTCCACACCTGCGACAAAGGCAGGCATATCGACTCCCGAACCCATGAGCCACTCCAGGTCCAAGCCATTGGAGAAGAACTTATCCTGACCGGTGGTGACCAGCGCCACCGGATCTGGCGCTTGATCGATCTGGTCCAAAGCGGCGTTCATTCCGTCAAGCCAGCCCTGGTTCATCCGGTTTTCCTCGTCGTCCATGGTGAGGACGAACACGTTGTCGCTGCGGTCGAGTGTGACCAATCTGATACCTCCACGGTGCCGCCAGTACGGTAGCGAAACTGGTGACCGCTATCGTCAACCCATGATTGGATCGACTGCAGACGTGAGCCTTGTAGTGGCCGACGACGATACGGCCGTTGCGTACCGCTCGGGGGATGTACCGGTGCTGGCAACCCCTCGGGTCGTCGCCCTTGCCGAGCAGGCCGCGGTTGCGGCGATCGAGGTCGAGCCCAGCCAGACCACCGTCGGGATCTACATCGACATCCACCATCTGAAGGCGACCTCGGTCGGGGGAGCCGTCACCGCCGGGGCGACTGTCGTTGCTATGGAAGGCCGCAAGATTAGTTTCGAGTTCACCGTGACTGAGGGCGAGGCAACGGTTGCCCACGGCACCCACACCAGGGTTGTCGTCGATCGAGACCGATTCGCATAGTCGTCGGGGAATACTTCCGGCTGGGGCATGACTGCAGCTAGTATCGAACACATGTTCGCATCAATCCCCGAAGTGCCCGGTTGGCTCGAAGGTCTCAACGATGAGCAGAGGATGGCCGTCCTCCATGACGATGGTCCGCTGCTTGTCATCGCAGGCGCCGGCAGTGGCAAGACCAGGACTCTGGCCAGCCGCGTCGCCCGCCTCATCGACGACGGTGTATCACCGGATCGGATACTGCTGCTGACGTTCACACGGCGCGCTTCAGCCGAGATGCTGCGCCGCGCCGGAGGCTTTGTAGACCAGCAGGCCACCGGTCGCGTTTGGGGTGGGACCTTTCACTCGATTGCCAATCGCCTGCTCCGTAGCCATGCGGCCGCGGTGGGGTTGAACGACGGATTCACAGTTCTTGACCAGAGCGACTCGTCGGGTCTGTTCGGGCTGCTGCGGGCAGAGTCCGGTTTCGCCGAGGGTAAGACGCGGTTCCCCCGCAAGGAAACGATCTCTGCCATCTACTCGCGGGCGGTGAATGCCCAAGAGAAGTTGACCACCGTTCTCGACGAGAGGTTCCCCTGGTGTCGTGATAATGACGACGAACTCAAGGAGATCTTCCGTCTCTACACCGCACGCAAGCGGAAGCACAATGTGGTCGATTTCGATGACCTCTTGCTGTACTGGCGGGCACTACTCGAAGCCTCACAAGGGGGTTCCATCAGGGGTCTCTTCGACCATGTTCTTGTGGACGAGTATCAAGACACCAACAAGATCCAGGCGGACATTCTGCGGTTGCTGTGTGGCGAGCGTGGCAACGTAACGGCGGTCGGGGACGATGCCCAAGCGATCTACTCATTCCGGGCTGCATCGGTTGTCAACATGGTTGAGTTCCCCGAGACATTCCCTTCGACAACTGTCGTGAAGCTCGAACAGAACTATCGCTCAACCCCTGAGATCCTGGCTGCTGCCAACGCCGTTATCGCTCAGGCCACGGACACGTTTCCCAAGACGCTGTGGTCGGGTCGTGCGGCGGGACCGCGCCCCGACCTGGTCACCTGTACTGACGAGGCAGCGCAGGCCGATTGGGTGTGTGATCGTGTCTTGGAGATGAGGGAGTTGGGTGTTCCCCTCCAAGATCAGGCGGTGTTGTTCCGCACCGGGCACCACAGCGATGGTCTCGAGATCGAGCTCAGCCGACGCAAGATTCCCTACATGAAGTTTGGTGGGCTGCGGTTCCTCGAAGCCGCCCACGTCAAAGACCTGATGTCGATGTTGCGCATCCTCGACAATCCGCGCGATGAGCTGGCGTGGCACAGGGTGCTCCAGCTGATCCCCGGAATCGGCCCTTCGACAGCTCGCCGCATCATGGCCGACCTAACCGAGTCGAACGAGGCCCCGGTTCGGCAATTCTGCGAGACATCGTTTCCGGTTGTTGCTGAAGCCAGACCGTTCCTGGTCGAACTTCAGGATGCGATGGGCGATTGCACTGCGGAAGGGCTCGATCCAGGCGCCCAGATCGAGCGGCTGACTCCGTTTGCCAAGGCCGTCATCGAGCGCAGCTATGACGATGCCGCCGTCAGGGTGGGTGACTTGGCGCAGCTCCGTGATATCGCAAGCAGCTACAGCGATCGAACCCGCTTTCTAGCCGAGGTCACCCTCGATCCGCCACATTCAACGACAGAGGTTGGCCCTCCCCATCTGGACGACGACTACCTGATCCTCAGCACGGTCCACTCTGCAAAGGGTGGCGAGTGGCCGGTTGTGCATGTGATCCATGCCGCCGATGGCAACATTCCCTCCGATATGGCGCTCAACGAGCCGGGCGGTGTCGACGAGGAACGGCGGCTGCTGTATGTCGCGCTGACGCGGGCCAAGGATCATCTGTCCGTATCGTTCCCGCAACGCTTCTATCACCGGCGTTTCGGTGGTGACAGCCGGCATAGTTATGCGGTCCCGAGCCGCTTCCTCACTCCTGTGGTCGAACACTTTGAGCCGGTCGTTGCCGGGGTACCGGAAGAAGAGGGCGGTGCAAAATCGTCAGTCGCCGGCAAAGACACGGTGGCTGCCGTGCTCGAGTCCCTCTGGGAATAGGGGAACTCGCCTTTGGCGAGTTCCCTGGAGTCCACAGAGCGAACTCCAGGGGGCGCCGGGGCTGAACCGATCCGCTTCTTGCGTATCTGGTGCCGCAAATGCGACGGTGGGTTCAGGTGGTGAGCGCGACGGGTGGGGTATCGGTGGTCTAGACGGGGACTATCTGGCTGAGCCAGGCTTCGACAATCGAGACGAATAGCTCTGGGTCTTCCAGCTGGGGCGTGTGGCCCATGTTTTCGATCATTGTGAATCGCCAATCGGGCCGCTCTTTGGCCGCCCACCGGGCAGAAGCCGGATGGACTACCCGATCGTCCGTGCCGTGGATCATCAGCGTCGGCTGGCTGACTCGGTGGATCTTGCGTCGGAACCGCCGTGTCGACGCCAACTCCACCGCAATGGACCGAGCTGCCTCGGTGAAAGCCCCGATGCTCCACTCCATCTCCCTACGGGCCCGCGCCATCTCGATTGCTGCGGCTCGTTGTATCGGATCGATCTCCGTCCCTGGGCTCAGCACCAGGCGCAACGTGTCGTCCACTTCGTCCTCGGGAGTGCGCTCGTGGTAGTAGTAGCGGGCGGCGCTGTTGCCGAACAGCGGCATGAGCGGAAGGACGAGACGCTGGCTGTCACGCGAGATAGACCTCATCGATACGACCGGGAGAGCCGGGTTTACCAAGATGAGACGTTCAACCAGGTCGGGCCGGTCGATTGCGGCCAGAATCGAAACGAGACCACCCATTGAGTTGCCGACCAACGTCACGGTTTGGTCGGTCATGGTCTCGGCAAACTCGATCAGCAGCTCGGCATTGCGTTGCACAGAAGCACTGCGGCCATGCGGCGGTGTGAACCCGAATCCGATCAGGTCGATGGCGAGCACCCGATGCGTCTTGCCGAGCAACTCGACTACGGGATCCCACGAGAGGTACGAAGCACCGATACCGTGGACCAGGATCAGGACGGGCCCGTCAACACCTGTCTCTTGATAGTGGGTTGGCCCATCAACGTCGATGAAATGCGACTGCATGGCTGCCAATGTAGTCAGCTTGCCCTGCTGCGAGACGGGCTAAGACGATTCGACCGGCCTTCGGTTGCCACTGCTACCAACGCAATCAGGACCAGAGCGAACCCGACCCAGGCCAGCGGCGGTGGTCGTTCTCCGACTGCGACGACGCCGAGCAGTGCTGCGGTGACAGGTTCACCGAGGCTGAGGGTCGTAGCGGTGGTGGACTTGGTTGATCGCAACCCGGCTGCAAAGAGCAGGTAAGCGGCCGCCGTAGCCAGCACCCCGAGATGGAGCACTGTGAGTGTGCCCGCGGTCGTAGCAACCCAGCCAAGATCGTCGACCGCTAGCAGCGGCAGCAGCAGCGCTGCCGCGATCGAAAAAATGATCGCAGTCGAGCCGACAACGTTGCCGTCTCTGGCGAACTGACGGGCCGCGATGACGTAGGTGGCGTATGCAGCTCCGGCGACGAGTGCGAACACAATCCCTTCTGCGCTGGCCGCGGCGTCACTGCCTGCTGCGACCAAGATTGCCACGCCGGCGATGGCAACGCCTGTCGCCGTCACCCAAAGCCGCGACGGTGCCGTCTTGTCATACCCCCACGCCAGCAGTCCCGCAAACACAGGGGCGCTGCCGATGGCAACGATGGTTCCGACGACGACGCCCGTTCGATCGACCCCCAGAAAGAAGAACGGTTGGTAGGTGGCGACACCGATTGCCGCGACCAGGGTTGCGGGCCGCCGCATCTTGCTCAGGTTGTGCAACTCGCCGGCAACTCCGGCGATCAGCATGACCACAACTGCAGCCAGCAACAGCCGGAGGGATCCGACCGCAAGCGGGGTGGCGGCCTCCGGAGCCAGCTCTTGAGCCGTACCGGTGGTTCCCCATAAGATGGTGGCGAGAACGATGAGCAGTGGTCCGGGGAGGCGTCGCATGGCGCTAGCTTCGCAGAGATCCGGCATCGACCGTGATTCCCTCTCTCCGAGTAGAGGAGGCTGATGGGTGCCCACACAGTGACCGAAGCGACGTTCGCCGCTCGTGACGGCTGTTTGCTGTCGGGGACGATCGTGGTACCGGATCGTGAGGGACCTCATCCGGCTGCGCTGCTGCTCAGCGGGTCTGGTCCACTCGACCGAGACTCCAACATGGAGGGCCAGATCCTCGGTATCTCGTGGGCTGTTGCTGAGATGCTGGCCGATGCCGGGATCGCATCGCTGCGATACGATAAACGTGGTGTCGGTAGGTCGGAGGGTGATTACTTCGAAACCGGATTCGAAACCGAAACGTCAGACGCCTTCTCGGCACGGCAGTTTCTGTGCGGAGCTACCGCTGTGGATTCGGCACGGGTCGGAACCATCGGCCATTCGGTCGGAGCGACCATTGCGCTGCGCAAGGCAGCAGTCGACCCCAGTGTTGCTTTCACCGTCCTTCTTGCTGTGGCCAGTTCTCCCGGCCGGGAGGTCGTGGAGTGGCAAAGCGGCAGAATCGCAGCCAGCCTGCCTGGACCTGATTGGTTGTTGGGTCGCTGGTTCCGGAGTCGCCAGCAACGGGACCGAGAACGGTTGCTGGCCTCAACCGAGGACGTCATTTGGCTGCGCCGCCAGAGGACTCCTGCCAAGTGGTTGCGCGAGTACATGGCACATGACCCAGGGCTCGAGCTTGCCGCGATACGTACACCCGTCCTTGCGGTCACCGGAGCCAAAGACCTGCAGATCGATCCGGCTGAGCTGGCCGTCATCGGTGATCAGGTGCAAGGACCTTGCCAGACGGAGTCGCCCCACGACTTGACGCACGTTCTTCGCAGCGAACCGGGCAAGCCCAAGCTGTCGGATTACCCCGATCTAATCGTCAGGCCTGTCGACGCTGAACTGTTGCAGTTGCTCACAGCCTGGATCAGGGCCACGATTGGAGCACCAAACGGCTAGGCAGTTTCGTCCTGCTCGACCCCAGCCATCATCAATCCGACCTCTTCACGAGTGGCGGTCCTGGGATCAACGATGCCCATTACCTGCCCTTCGTACATGACCGCAACTCGATCGGAAACACCGAAGACCTCATCGAGATCCTCTGAGATCATCAGGATCGCAGTGTCCTCATCACGTTGTTTGATCAGTCGGGTATGGATGTACTCGGCAGCGCCGATATCGACACCGCGCGTCGGCTGGGCGGCGACCAACACCTCCGGCGTCCCCGATAGCTCGCGGGCGATGATCATCTTCTGGATATTGCCGCCAGATAGATTGCGCGCCGGTGTATCGAGCGTGGGGGTCTTCACCGTGTACTCGTCAACCAACTGCCGGGAGTGCTTCTTGATCGCACCGAAGTCAAACAACCCGTGGTTGAGATAGTGCTCGTCATTGTGATCAATCAGCAGGATGTTCTCCGACACAGTGAAATCGCCGATCGCCCCGTCCTTCATGCGCTTCTCGGGAACGTAGGCAAGGCCGGTTGTACGTACCTGCTTCGGGGTCATGCCGACCACCTCGGTTCCTGCGATTTCGATGGAGCCTGCGCTCGGTGCGCGTAGGCCTGCGATCGCTTCGGCGAGCAACATCTGGCCGTTGCCGGATACGCCGGCAACACCGAGAATCTCGCCAGCATGAACATCGAGATCTAGATCGCGGACACCATCGCCCCCGCGATCGCGGGCAACACGGAGGCCACGGATCTTGAGTGCGACATTGCCAGGCTTGGCCTCGGTCTTGTCGGGTGCCAGTTTGACCGCCCTCCCGACCATCATCTGGGCGAGGCTCTCCCTGGTGGCACCTTCGACGGGAACGCTACCGGTGACCTTGCCGTGACGGAGGACGGTGATTCTGGTGCTGAGCGCCAGCACCTCGTGAAGCTTGTGAGAAATGAAGATGAGGCCACAGCCGTCATCTTTGAGCTGACGCAACGTCACAAACAGCTGATCGACCTCTTGGGGGGTGAGCACTGCAGTCGGCTCATCAAGGATCAGCAGCTTGGCTTCGCGATAGAGCGCCTTGATTATCTCAACACGCTGTTGCTCGCCAACGGCCATCTGCCAGATCGGCGCAGACGGGTCGACATGGAGCCCGTACGTTTCGCCGAGTTCGACGATCCGCTCCGAAACTGCGTCGAGATCGGTGAGTACACCACGGCTTGACTTGAGACCAAGCGCCACATTCTCAGCAACAGTCAGCGGTGGCACCAGCATGAAATGCTGGTGGATCATTCCGATCCCGTGGGTAATGGCATCGGTTGGGTTCTTGATGCTCAGAGGCTCGCCGTGGAGGCGAACTTCGCCCTCGTCTGCCTCGTAGAGGCCATAGAGGATCTTCATCAGGGTGCTCTTGCCTGCGCCATTTTCCCCGAGAAGCGTGTGCACCTCTCCAGGGAATACGTCAAAGTCGACATTGTCGCTGGCGAGCACCCCGGGGAACCGTTTGGTGATGCCGCGCATCTCGAGCATCGGGGTTCCAGTCACCTCTATTGCCTTTCTCGTCTTGAGGTGGGAGGGCCCATGGCCCTCCCACCTCGGAGTTACTTGCTAGTCGGGGCTCAGCTTCCGGTGGAGATGGAACCGTCGATGATGCCGGCGATAGTCGCATCGGCCTTGGCGACTACGTCGGCGGGTACCTCGTAGCCGGGGTTGTACTCGATTACCTCGCCACCGTTGGCAAGGTCAATGACGAATACCTCGCCACCCAGGGTTCCAGCTTGGACCTGTGCGACGATTTGGCTGATGACAACCTCCCAGTGATAGACCTGGGAAGCGACGACGATCTCAGGTGCGAGCTGGGCCTGGTTGGCCTGGGTCCCGAACCAAAGGATGCCGTTCTCGGCGGCGACGCCGACGGCGCCGACGACCATCTGAGCGCTACCGGTGAGCACGTCAGCGCCCGCGGTTGCGTGAGCTTGTGCCGTCTCGGAGGCAAGGGCCACATCGCTGAACGAGCCTGTGTAGACGATCTTGACATCGGCGCCAGGATTCTCGCCGAGGACGCCTGCGGCAAAGCCATCGACGTATAGCTTGGCATCGCCAACCTCAACCGGTCCAACAACACCAACGGTGTCGCTCTCGCTCAGAGCGGCGGCGAGCACGCCCATGACATAGCCACCTTCATCGGATGCGGCTTCGTATGCGTACACATTTGGCAGGCCAAAGGTGTCGGCAGCGGTGCCCCATGCGAACGACACGTCAGGGAAGTCCGGTGCGATTTCAACGAGCGATCCGCCGTACTGCGAACCGTGGGCGATGACGAGGTCATAGCCCTGGTCTGCGTAGTCACGGATTGCCGAGGCAGCATCTTCAACGATGAAGGTGCCGTCAGTGATGGCGATCTCCATATCAACGCTGCCACTGACCACATTCACTGCGTCAACCATTGACTGGGTGAACGCAAGGTCATTCTGAGCCGAAGGAGCGATGACGGCGACGCGGAACGCTTCGGCCGGTGCTTCGGTTGTGTCCGAAGGCGCTTCGGTTGTCTCCGAAGGTGCTTCGGTTGTCTCTGAAGGTGCTTCGGTTGTCTCACCGGAAGCCACCGTTGTTTCAGTCGTTTCGTCGTCGTCGCCGCCACTGAGCGCAACGACGAGTATCGCTACGATCGCCACGACTCCGAGGCCGATCCATAGATATCTCTTTTCCATTATTTGAGTTTCCTCCTTGTATTTCCCGCAAAGCGGAAATCTATCTTCCTCGTTCGAATGGCTTGGTGAGGGCGGCAGGCGGTTTGAATCGCTGCGCCACGATCACCAGAGCCAAGATCGTCACAATTGCTGGCGCCATCGCGGCGATGTCCGACCAGCTTCTCGGGATGATGCCCAGTGTTTTGAGCTGCAACACGATTGAGTTTACGAAACCGTAGAGCAAGGCACCACCCATGACCCCGAGGGGACGCCACGCCCCGAAGTAGACCAGAGCGATGGCGATGAACCCTGCCGCGTTGGTCAGGTTCTGCTGGAAGATCTTCAGGTCGATTGCTAGTGCGGCGCCTGCTACACCGGCAAGCAAACCACCGATGATGAGCGTTGCGTAGCGGACCTTCGTGACGCTGACACCGAGGCTGTCGGCCGCCTCCGGGTTCTCGCCAACGGCCCGGATCTTCATTCCGAAGTTGGTCCGGTTGATGATGAACATGCTGAGCGGCACCGCAGCAAACGCGATGTATACAACCGCGCTGTGCCGGAACAGCATCTCGCCGATGATCGGTATGTCAGACAGCACGGGGATGTTGATCTTGGGGAAGGCCTTGATTGGCAGCGGGGTACCTACCCATTTCTGGAACAGCAGGTCGCTGAAGCCCAAACCAAACAGGTAGATCCCGATACCGCTAATGCCTTGCTCCGCCTTGAGCGTGACCGACATCACGGCAGTAATCAGCCCGAAGACGACGCCGATGGCGACGCCCACCAACAGACCTAGCCACACGTTGTCCGTCTTGAGCACCGCGTAGTAGCCGCCAAAGGCGCCAAGCAACATCACTCCGTCAACGCCAAGGTTGAGAACACCGCTGCGCTGGCCAAACATCTCGCCGAGCGACGCAAAAAGCAGCGGAACGGCTAGTCGGATGCCACCAGCGACGGTTGCGATCAGCACCGCTTCTGTGAAGAAGTCACTCATGATCCACCTCCATCAGGGGCCGGGGGCGGCCCGGTGTCGGGCGGATCCGGTGCTTCCTTTTCGGGCTCAGCGGCCGGTTCTTCTACGACCGCCGGCTGCCGCTCGAGGAGGCGGCGACGGAAGCCCTCTGTCGAGACTACGAAGACGACGACGAGGCCGTTGAGCGCAAGAATCAGGGCAGCCGGCACCTGCACAGCACGTTGCAGGGCGTTGCCGCCGACCAGCAATCCACCGAACAGGAATGAGGCGGGGATGGTCCACAACGGATGCAGCGCACCAAATAGTGCAGCGACGATTCCGTTAAAACCCGCACTTCCGGTGAAGCCGGCGGTGGAGCCGTCAGTGACCATGCGGTGGCTCTCGCTACCGAAGACGAGCACCGCCCCGGCGAGCCCGGCCATGGCACCGCTCATCGTGAGGGCAAGCACGATCGTCCGCTTGACCGGAATGCCGGCGTAGCGGGAAGCGTCGGTGTTTTGCCCGACTGCCCGAACCCGATAACCAAGCGGTGTCCGCCACAGAAGGATATACGCCGCGATAGCGGCGGCGATGGCGAGCAGCGGCCCAATGTGAAGACGGTCGGAACCAAAGAGGAATGGGAGGTCGGCCGCCTCCGGTAGGCGCTCTGTCTGCGGGATCCGGGTGCCTCGCTCGATCTCTGCCGGATCGATCAGCGGTCCGCGCAGCAAGTAGTTCATGAACTGCACTGCCACCACGTTGAGCATGATCGTGCTCAGGATTTCGTTGACTCCGTAGTAGGCCTTGAGTGCACCTGGGATTGCCCCCCAGATAGCGCCACCAATCAGGCCTGCGATGAGAACCGCGGGAAGCATGATCGCCGCAGGGACGTCGGGCATGTTGAGCGCAACAATCGTGGACAGGAGGGCGCCCATAACCATTTGCCCTTCACCACCGATGTTGATGACGTTGGCGCGGAAGGCGATAGTGATACCGACACCGACGAAGAGAAGTGGTGTCGCCTTCAGCAGTGTTGCAGTGAGGGCCTTACCCGAGCCAAAGGCTCCGTCGAACATCGCTTTGACCCCTTCGACGGGGCTGGCATCAAGAGCGATGAGCATGAGCGCACCGAGGACCAAGGCGGCGAGAACCGAAGCAATTGGGACGCTGTAGGCGAGGAGTCGGCGCCCGCTAATCCCTCCCTGAGACGTCACTCGCTCGACTCCTCTCGAAGTTTCAGGCCACATGACTGCGGCGTTTGCGTAAGGCTGCTATTTGCTTTACGAATTGTCAATTCGGACGGTCTAGATCTTGCGATTTCGACGACGCTAGTCCTTGATGGCGTTTAGGTAGTTGTAGATCGTGATTCGGCTCACATCCATGGCGTCCGCCACGTACTCGATCGACTTGCGCAGCAGGAAGGCGCCTTGCTCGTCGAGCATGCGGACTGCGACTTGCTTGCCGACACGGTCGAGATCCGCCAGTGGCGCTCCCAGTTCCATCTCGATGCGCGAGACAAGAAGCTCGAGTGCATGTGACAGCGGGGGAAGCCGAATTGCTCCGACCACTTCACCCTCCCAGGAGATCGGGATGTCGCTGCTCTCGATGGCGGGTGCCTCTACGGCGTCGCCGCCGATTGCATCGAGCAGAGGTTGCAGTGCTTCGAGCAACTGCTTGCTTGTTTCATCCATCGCGAGTAATTACCTGGATGGATACACGGGAAGCGCCGGCATCGTTGGCCGCATCGAGCAGCCCTTTGACTGCTTCGATTACGTGTTCGGTATCACCTTCGATGGTCGTACCGAACGGTCCGATTTCTGGCTCAAACCCGTGGACCCGCACGGCCTCGACCGCGGCGATGACGTGCGGGCCAGGATTGCCGACCTCGAAAGGCTCGACCAGGAATTCGGCGCTGCAGATGGACGGCACGACGCTCCTCTCAGATGACGCCACTCTAACCCTCATATCTGCAAGGTCGTCTTCCTTGCGGCGTGGGCCAGCCCGTGCGGCGCCGCACAACAGATTTGACAAAAAGTAAAGCCTCTAAGATGATCAAGAATGCTTTTATTGAGGAGGAGGTGCGATGTCTGAAACCACGTCTTTCTCTGTTAACGGACGTGACGTCCAGGTGCGGAGCGATCATCCCCATCTGCTGTCAGCTTTGCGCGAAGAAGTAGGGGTTACGTCACCAAAGGACGGTTGCTCCCCTTCGGGTCAATGTGGTGCATGCACTGTATTGCTGGACGGCAAGGCAATCCAGAGTTGTCTCGTCAATATGGAGAAGGCCTCGGGCAAGACCGTCACAACGCTCGAGGGCTTTGATCCTGACGAACGTGACCGTCTTTCAAAGGTCTTTGCAGTAACCGGCGCCTTGCAGTGCGGTTTCTGTACTCCCGGCATCTTGGTTCGCACCAAGGCGCTGTTTGATCAGAAAGGCCCGGCTGGGGTCACTTCGCAGGTGGCCGCGGGTCGCCTCGGTGCGCACCTCTGCCGTTGCACCGGGTACACCAAGATTCTCGAAGCCGTTGAGATGTTGGCAACGGGCAATATCCCCGAACCGGCCACCCCGCAGCGGATCGGCGATAACGGTGCCAAGTACGAAGGCGTCGAACTGGCGCTCGGTGATCGTGGTTATGTCGACGACATGTACCCGGATGGGATGTTGCACGGGGCATTGCGGATGACGGATCACTCCCGCGCTGACATCATCAAGATCGACACATCTGCTGCTGAGGCAGCCGAAGGTGTCGTCGGTGTGTTCACCGGAGCTGATGTTCCCGGCGAACTCAAGGTGGGGATCATCTACACCGACTGGCCGGTCTTCATCCCCGAGGACGGCCGTACCTCGTACTACGGCGATGTCCTGGCCATCGTTGTGGCGGAGACCAAGGCACAAGCGCGCGCCGCCGCCGAGCTTGTCGAGGTTGAGTACAACGTGCTGAAGCCATTTGCCGATGCGAAGTCGGCTTTGGCTTCTGACGAGGACGCGGTGTGGGGTCTCGACGGCAACGTTCTGTCGACCTCCAAGTACAAGAGGGGAGATGTTGACGAAGCGCTCGCGGGTTCTGCACATACCCTGCACGAGGTGTTCAAGACACAGCGCGTCGAGCATGCATTCCTGGAGCCTGAGTCGACGCTTGCTGTGCCCGACGGCAACGGCAATCTCATGGTCTACTCCGGCGGTCAAGGTGTGTGGGATGATCGCAACCAGATCGCCTCGCTCCTCGGTATCGAGCAGAGCGCGGTAACGGTCGAACTTGTTTCCAACGGCGGTGCCTTCGGTGGCAAAGAGGACATGTCGAACCAGGGGCAGACGGCTCTTGCCGCCCATCTGCTCGGGCGACCGGTCAAGTGCACTCTGTCTCGCGAGGAGTCATTCCGCATTCACGCCAAGCGGCACCCGATCGAGATCGAGGTCTGGGCGGGTTGCGATGCTGACGGCAAGCTAACCGGTCTTCGGTCGCGGATGATTGGCGATTCCGGCCCGTACGCTTCCGTCGGGATGAAGGTGTTGGAGCGTGCCGCCGGTCACATGTGCGGCCCGTATGTGTGGGAGACCGTCGATGTCGAAGCGATCGCGGTCCGCACCAACAACCCGGTGTGTGGCGCCTTCCGTGGCTTTGGTGCCAACCAGGCTCAGTTTGCGATGGAAGGGATCATGGATCGTCTTGCCAGTGCCGTCGGGATCAGCGGGTGGGAAATGCGTTCCCGCAACGTCATCAGCCCCGGGGTGGTGTGGGGTCCCGGTCAGATCATGGACGACGGCAGCCGTGGCGCCAGGGAATGTCTTGATGCAGTCAAGCCTGCGTACGACCAAGCGCGCGCCGATGGCAAGGCTGTCGGTATAGGGCTTGGCCTCAAGAACTCGGGTCTTGGCAACGGCTTCCTGGAGATCTCCAAGGCTGTCGTTCGATTTGAGGATGATGGGACTGTCGAGGTGCGGCATTGCTGGACCGAGATGGGTCAAGGTGTGCACACGGTCGCCCTCCAGGTAGCTGCGGAAGAGCTCAATATCGATGCCGACCGCATCCGGGTTGTGGTTGACACCACCCGGGAACTCGGAGCGGGACAGACCACAGGTTCCCGTGGCACTTTGATGGTTGCCGGCGGTGTCGCCGACGCGTGCCGGGTTGCCAATGAGCACAACCAGGCGCCTGGGGTTGATTATGAAGGCGAGTATCGGGTCGATTGGACCAACGCTCTCGAAGAGGAAGTGGAGAATCCAATTCTGCACTCGGCATTCGGGTATGCATGTCAGGTCGTTGTCGCCGACAAGGGCACCGGCAAGTTCGACAAGGTGATCGCGGCTCACGACGTGGGCCGCGCCGTCAACCCGATGCTGGTCGTCGGTCAGGTCGAAGGCGCCGTGCACATGGGTCTTGGATATGCCCTCACTGAGGAGTTCCCGACCGACGACGATGCTCGGCCCACAAACTGGACCTTGCGTAGCCTGGGGATCCTGCGGGCGAAGGACATGCCGGAGGTGGAAACCATCCTCGTTGAGGTCCCGCAACCTCGTGCTCCCTATGGTGTCAAAGGTGTCGGAGAAATCGGACTGGTGCCAACTGCAGGCGCGGTTGCCGGAGCCTTCTATGAGGTCGATGGCAAGCGCCGCACTCAGGTGCCGTTCAACATTCATCAGCCTCTGGAGGTAGCGAAGTGACCACCACAACACCCGGGCTTGTTTGCGCCCACCACCACCTGTACTCGGAGCTGGCAAGAGGAATGCCGGCACCGCCTGCGGTCGCGACCAACTTTCAGGAGATCCTGGAGCAGGTTTGGTGGCGGCTCGACCGTGCTCTCGACTTGGACATGCTCTATGCATCGGCCCGTCTCGGTGCGCTCGAAGCTCTCGAATCGGGTACGACTGCCATCGTCGATCACAACGAAAGCCCGAACGCTATCGAGGGCTCGCTGTCTGTTCTTGCGGACGCATGTGAGGAAGTCGGGGTGAGGCTGCTTACCGCATATGGCGTCAGCGACCGTAATGGGCCCGATCAGGTGAAGCGCGGTCTCGCCGAGAACGAGCGGTTTATCAAAGGTGGCGGAAAAGCGTTGGTCGGTATCCACGCCGCGTTCACCTGTACCGATGAGTCGCTGGAAGCCGCGGCGGGGCTCGCCAAGGATCTGGGCGTAGGAGTTCATATCCACGTTTGCGAAGGCATCGGCGATATCGATGCACCAAAGCGGCTCGAAGGTCTAACCGAGGACAACTGGCTCATCAGCCACTGTGTCCACCTTCCGACGGATCACAACCTCAAGGGCACGATCCTGCACAACCCGCGATCGAATCTAAACAATGGTGTGGGCTACGCCGATCCTGCTCGGTTCGGCAACCCGGTTGCACTGGGCACCGATGGTATCGGCGCCAACATGATCGAGTCGTTCCGGTTGGCGTATGTGATGCAGCGCTCGGTCGATGTCACCGTTGGCCCCGACCCGGCGTGGTCATGGCTCGAAGAGGGCTGGAATATCGTGCCCGAGGCACGCAACGACGAGGTCACTTGGTCATACGATCCGATGGACCCCTGGCACATCGCGTTCACGCCCGGCATCCACCCGCTCGAGGTCAAGGTCGACGGTGAAGTCGTCTTTGCCGGCGGCAAGCCGACGCGGGTCGATGGTGAGGAGATCCGCGCCAAGGCACGCGAGCAAGCCGCTCGACTGCACGCCAAGCTATAGATCTCACAGACAATTGAAAGAGGAGCCCATCACGGGCCACGCAAGTGGTGCCATGGTGGACTGAGGCTGAGAGGAGCCGCGCATGTCGGACCGATTCCATCAAATCACGATGGAGCAGCTAACGGATTGGGTGTTCACCGAGCTCGAGGAGAAGGACTCGGTGTTTGGCATTCCCCGCTCGTCGTTCTTCGTTCCTGCGGAGACAGACCGCTTCCGTTTTGAGAAATACGGACAGCTGCTGGAGACGCCATTTGGCGTTGCTGCGGGTCCGCACACGCAAATGGCACAGAACATCATTGTGTCCTGGCTGGTGGGCGGCCGTTTCCTCGAACTCAAGACGATTCAGACGTTGGATGAGCTTGATGTCGCCAAGCCGTGTATCGATCTCGAGGACGAGGGCTACAACGTCGAGTGGTCGCAGGAGCTCAAGGTCTTCGAATCATTTGACGAGTATCTGCGAGCGTGGGTGCTGATCCACGCCTTGCATCACAAGCTCGGCTTTCCAGGCGACTCGCCGGGGATGATCTTCAACATGTCCGTCGGGTACAACCTCGAGGGCATCAAAAAGCCGAATGTGCAGTGGTACCTCAATGCTATGGCCGACTCTTCTCCCTACAAGCAGTCGTATGTCGATATCGTCGCCGAGCGTTATCCGGAGATCAGGGATCTTGATATCCCCGACACTGTCTCCGACACGATCACGCTTTCGACAATGCACGGTTGTCCTCCCGACGAGATTGAGGCGATCGCCCTCTATCTGTTGGAGGAGCGCAAGATTCACACATCCGTTAAGTGCAACCCGACGCTGTTGGGCGCCGAGCGAGTGCGCGGGATCATCAACGACGACCTTGGCTTTGGTGACATCCCGGTCCCCGACGAGGCTTTTGGTCACGATCTGAAGTATGTCGATGCGGTCCCAATGTTCCACAACCTGCGTCGAGCGGCCCGGGTCAACGACCTGGTGTTTGGTCTCAAGCTGAGCAACACGCTCGAGGTTGAGAACCACCGAATGGTGTTCGAGGGCGAAGACATGATGTACATGTCGGGGCGCTCGCTCCATGCCGTCACCACCAACCTGGCGCTTCGGTTGTCCGAGGAGTTCAAGGGCGATCTCTTGTTGTCGTTTGCCGGTGGGGCGGATGCCTTCAACGTTGCCGACTTGATGCGGTCGGGTATGACCACTATCACAGTTTGTTCCGACCTGCTCAAGACCGGTGGCTATCTGCGGATGCCGCAGTACATCGAAGAGCTCAACAAGGCCATGGACAAGGCCGGTGCCGGAAGCATCCAAGACTTCATCACCGCCACTGCCGTTGCCCAAGAGAACATGGGCGACTTCATTCCGTTGCTGGCGTTCTCTGCTCTCACCGACAGTGGCATCGACGTCAGCGGTGACCAGGCAGCATCGCTCAGCGAGTATCTCCGGTACGAGAGCTCGGGGGCACCGCTGACGGCGATCAGCACATGGGCAGAACAGAACGGCTTCGATGACGAGCGTCGTGCTGGCCTGGTCAAGGTTGCGGTTGCGGCGTTGAAGAGGATCAACCTTCGCCAGTATGCGCAGTACGTGCGCACCGATTGGCGTTACCTAAAGGGTTCGTTCCGCACCGATCGATCCAAGACGGAGCGGGAACTGCACTTGTTCGATTGCATCCAGGCACCGTGTGTCGATGAGTGTCCAGTCAGTCAAGATGTGCCCGCCTATATGCGAGCCGTCCGTGACGGTGATTTCGACAAGGCGATCGAGATCACGCGTTCGGACAATCCGCTCGGGTCGATGCTGGGCCGGGTTTGTGACCACCTGTGCGAAACGACCTGTATCCGGACCCACATGGACGAACCGCTGGCCATCCGTGAAATGAAGCGGTTCATCATGGACCGGGAGACCAGCACGGGTGAGACCAGGTCTGCGGGTACCGCAGGCAAGGTTGCCATCATTGGAGCGGGTCCGGCCGGTATTGCGGCGGGTCAGGAGCTGGGTCGGGCAGGATTTGCTGTCACCATCTTCGAGGCGCATCCCTATGCAGGTGGCATGGTTGGAGGGGCGATCCCCGAGTACCGGATTCCGCAGGCCCAGATTGATCAGGATCTCAAGATCCTCGAGGACCTCGGTGTCGAGGTGAAGTACAACATGAAGGCCGGTACGGACTTCACGTTGGCTGAGCTATCGGATCAGGGTTACCAGTACACGTTTGTGGCGGTTGGAGCGCAGCTTCCCAAGTACCTCGGCTTTGACGGCGAGGACAGTGAAGGTGTTATCGATGCCTTGGCCTTCCTGCGCAGTGTCAGGGAGGGCACTCCGATGCCCGTCGGTCCCAGGGTCGGCGTCATCGGCGCTGGAGACACCGCAATGGATTGCGTCCGTTCGGCATGGCGGGTCGGCGCTACCGAGACTTCGCTGATCTATCGCCGCACCATCGATCAGATGCCTGCGGACCGTGAGGAGATTCACGAGAGCATCGCTGAGGGTGTCAACATCATCGAGTTGGCGAATCCACATGCGATTCATGCAGAGAACGGCAAGCTCAAGGGTCTGATTTGCACCAAGACCGAGTATCGCGGTGACCGTGATGTTTCGGGGCGGAAGATCCCGTTCGACGTGCCGGACTCACAATTCGAGATCGAGGTCGACACGCTGATCATGGCGATCAGCCAGTACTCACTGCTCGACTTCTTTGGCAGCGCGGAACCGGAGCTGACCAATCGGGGCTACATCTCGGTGAACCCTGACACCTACGAGACGTCGATCCCAGGCGTGTACGCCGGTGGTGATGTCGCCGCTGACGGACCCTCTTCCATCGTGAAGGCAGCTGCGGACGGCAAGAAGGTGGCTTCGGCCATCGTCAAGGCGGCCACAGGCACTCCCATCCCGATGCCGGAGACGTGGAAGCCGCTCGAGCTGAACGTCAGCGACATGATGGCGCGGCGGGCTCGTCGTGAGTACCGGGTTCCTGTCCGGCACACGGCGCTGGATGTTCGGGACAACTTCAACGAAACGTTGATGACGTATTCCCAAGAGGAAGCTCAAGCAGAGGCCTCCCGTTGTCTCGACTGCGACACCATCTGCAGCCTGTGTGTCGGGGTTTGCCCGAACATGGCGCTCTTGACGTACGAGATGTCGCCGTTCCGTGCCCAGCTACCGGCGCTGTCCATCCAGGGCGGTTCCGTGGTGGTTGGCGAGGCCCGTGATTTCAGCATCGATCAGTCTCTGCAGATTGCGGTGCTGACCGACTTCTGTAATGAGTGTGGCAACTGCGTGACCGCATGTCCGACCTCGGGCGAACCATATCGGGACAAACCCAGGCTGTATCTGGACCGGCCCGATTTCGAGGCCGAGAAGGACAATGCCTTCTGGGTTACCCGCAACGGAGATACCACGGTTGTCGAGGCACGCTGGGATGGCGAGACGCATCAACTGGCTATCAACGGTCAGGTGGAGTACACCGCACCGACGCTACAGGCGACTCTGGAAACAGAAACACTGAAGCTGGTGTCGGTTCACACCGGAGGCGGGGCCGTTGACGGCCAGAGCCTGTCGCTGGAGCCGGCCGCTCAGATGTACGCATTCTGGCGTGGTCTCAACGGCTCCATGCCCCAGATCCCGCTCGCCGGGGCCGAAGGCACCAAGGTCGCCCATCCCGGTTACGAGGAGTAGCTAGCACTGTCGCCGAATCTGGAGCGGAAGCCAGGGGAGGGAATTCCCCTGGCTTCGCTAATCGCCGTACGGGTCTATGGGCTGCTAGGTGCGGGTAGCAGCAGGCCGCCTGTCCATTTCAGGTTTCGGTCGCGGAGATCGCCTTGCGTCTGCTCAGCGGGCAAACCCCACGAGATTATGCGGTTGATGCGCTGCGTATGCCGAACGGTGAAGGGCAGGTCGCGCATCGTCGTGGTCTCCATGAGTCCAGACCAACTGGGCCGGATACTCGCTAGGCCGAGGGCGAACTACAAGGAGGGAACCGTGGGCACTCTCGCATTGCAGGAGCACACCTAGAGGGCCAGGGTCACCAGCGGGGCGATGAGACCGATGGCGATGACGGCGCCAACGACCGCACCGAGAAGTTGAGATTCGCCTCTGCTTCTTTCGGTCATACTCGTTCCTGCTCCTCGATCTTGCTGAGACCATGTGCGACATGGTGGATCTGCTATTCAGACACTAGTCTGCGCCACACTAGGACGAAATGCCGACCAGTTTGTGTCGCCGGAATGCGGTGGTGAGTAGTGACAACCGATACCAAGAACGACGTACCCAACAGCGAATCTGAGGGTGAGGACGAGAAGTCCTTCTTTGCTCGCGGCGTCCTGCTGGGTCTCTTCGGCGGCGCTCTTGCCGCGATTCTGGTGATCAGCATCTTCGCATCGGTTCTTTCGTTGGTCGACGACGTTTTTGGGTCTTCCACCGCGGCGGTGGCCGATTCCAACGAGCCTCCTACCGGTGAAGCCTCGCTCATCGCCACCGGTGAGGACCTGGCTACGACCAAAGGTTGCGTTGGGTGCCACTCGACCGACGGGCTGGACGGTGTCGGGCCGACATGGAGTGGTCTTGGGGCCACCACCGATGACGACTACATCCGGCTCTCCATCACCGACCCCAATGCGGATATCGCGGCAGGGTTTGCGCCCGACTTGATGCCGGCGATTTATGCCGACACGCTGAGCAGCGACGACCTTGACGCCCTTGTTGCCTACATCGGGTCTCTCTAGTCGCTCAATTGACCTGCTCCAAGCCTGCAATCTGCACAAACGCATGCAGGCCCATGTCCTGGGTGTCGTCGAAGCCCATCGCTCGATAGAACCGATGTTGCGAAGTCATATCGTCCGTTAACAGGACCTTCTGCCGAACATGCAAAAACCTGTCTAGGCAATTCTGCACAAGCAGCCGACCAACTCCACGGTGCTGCCAATCAGGACGCACTAGGACGTCCTGCAGATAGAAAATCGAGACATCGTCGGACAGGCCCCGGGAGAGGCCGATGAGTTCGGCACCGTTGCGGGCGGTTACGACATGAGTGGAGTTGGCTATCGCGTCGGCTAGAGCGGTGCGGTCTCTGGTGTAGGCGGTCCAGCCGACAGAGCCGTAGAGGTCATGCAACTCGTCGGCATCAAGAGTCGTCGCTACCTCGATGACCATTTCTGTGTGCGCATCCATCTGCCCTGCCTCTCGCTAGCTTGGCATGAAGTATCCCTCATGACGGCCTAGCCCGATCCAACAACGAGCGAGACGCCACCTTCATCCAGGATTGTTTCGGCGCGTTCAGTGATCGTGCCGTCGTGCACCCTGTGATAGAGATTCTCGCCGGGGCAGGACGTTGCCGCGTGATCGCGGTGACCCGAGATGGTGTCGATGGGCACGTCAAAGGTTGTGGATGCCCAGGCGACCATCTGTGCCAGAGTCTCGAGTTGCTGTGGTGAAGGGATGTCAGAGTTGTAGTCTCCCTCGACGACGATGAGGAAGTGCCCGTGCGGGTCGTATTCCGTTGCGGTGTCTCCGGCAGCCCAATCCGGTCGACCTTCGAAGACCGTGCCGTCCCTTCCGACGATGAAATGGTAGGCGACGTCCGGCCATCCAAGAGACTGGTGCCAGCCTTGCCAGATGCGATATAGCGCCGGCCCCGTCGTGCTGGTGGTGTCGTCGCTGTGGTGGATGGTTATCTGCTGGATCGAATGTGGGCGCAGGCCGTCTGCCGCCGGCTTTGCCCCCCAACTCTCGCGGGAGACCACGTCGACGGTGTAGGGATGGGGTAGAACCTCGATCTCTTCCAGATCGAGGGCGCGAGCGACGAACGTTGCCATCTCGGCTCGGGTGACGGCGCTGGTCGGGCAGAACCGGTCGTTGCTTGGCGGGTTGCAGCCATTGGTGATTCCGGCCGCACGCAGCTTCTCAATGTCTGCCTCGAACAGAGACTCGTTGTCGTCAACGAAGCTGTCCGCGGTGGCTTCCACCAGACCGAGGCCTCTGCTGAGGAACGCCGCCATCTGTTCCCTACTCACGGCTTCGTTGGGACAGAATCGTGTATTGGCAGGCGGATTGCATCCGACAGTGATCTGAGCGGCAGCAAGTCGATCGATGTCGTCGGCGAATATCGACGTTGTGGTGTCCGTGAATCCGGCCGCCGCGGCGCTCGGCAACTCGAGAGCCCGAACCAGGAATGCAGCCATTTCGCCGCGAGTCACAGAGTTGGTGGGGCAGAAGCGGGTGTTCAACGGAGGATTGCAGCCCTGAGTAATGCCGGAGGCCGCGATTGCCTCGATGGACCCTTCGTGGATGCTGGTGTCATCGTCAGCAAACGTCCCGCCAGGCGAGGTATCGGCTACCCCAATCGCGAGTGGGCTCAGCGCGGTAAGGATCATGGCCGTAGCGGTGAATCGGATGAGGGTACGCACGGCGCTGATGGTAGGTCTTTGCCCGGATTGACGTTTTCTGGGTCGATGAGAACGCGAAAAACAGGCGTAAAGGTAGTCCCCGGAGCTGCCGATAATGGGGGGGTGACTCCAGAGGAACGCGCTGTCGAAGAGGCAAGCGCTCAGAAGGAATTCTCGATAGTCCGGAAGGGATACGACCCGGCCGAGGTGGATGCTCAGTTGGCCGAGTACGACGAAGCCCTATCCGAGCTCGAGGAGTATGTCGCGCGCCTAGGTCGAGAACTCCAGGATGCCCGGCGCGAAATCGCCCGCATGAAGGCAGCTGAGAAAGACGCCGTCGAGAAGGCAATGGCTGCCGTATTTGATGCAAAGGAACGCATCATCGATCGCGCCGTGGCCAAGGCGAAGGAGATCGAAAACCAGGCTCTCACCACGGCAGGCCGACCGACGGTTGAGCTTCCAGCTATCGCCATACCCGACCTGGTCGAAACACCATCGGCTTCCGCTGACTCTGCAACTGGCGTGGGACCAGACGATGTCCTCCAACAGATGCTCACCGAGGCAGCGACAATCCGCACCCGATTGGACCTTGGCCTCGCCGCCGCCTTTGACCAGATGGAGCAGATGCAGCAGGACGCCGAACAGCGCGCTTCGAGCATGCTGGATGAAGCCAAGCGGGAATCGGAGAGACTTCGTGCCACCGCTGCGGTGACGGCCGCCGAGACGATCATCGAGGTCCAGTTGCCTGGTGAAGCGCCCCCGCCTCAGGACCGGCCCCGACAGTCCCGATATTCGCGCAACTCAGCTGGCTTGCCGCGGATCGGGGAAGACGGAGAGGCGTCCGTCATCGAGACCATGAAGGGTCTCCGCACCAAGTTCCGCGAGAGCGAAGAAGCAGCTCGGTAGTCGCCCCGTCAGGCTCATACCAATCGCAGGGCTGCGATCAACGGATGTCCACTTCCGCAGAGTCCGAGCCCGAATCGCCAAAGGCCAGCACTCGGAGAACCGGCCGCAGCGACGCATCTTCAACATGACCGGCCTGGGTCGGGTCCTCAACAACCCGGATCTGCGATACCACGGTCGCGACCGACGCAACGGGTTCATCCTTCTTCCACGAGACTTTGGTCGAAGTGGTGGCGGCTACGAACTAGCCCGCTACCGGCACAGTGACGACGGTCACGTCGGGGGCGAGTAGACCGACTGCATCAGTCACGGATCTTGCCGCCTGCTGATCTGCCGTCGAATTGGCCTTGGTCAATCCAATGAACACCCGGCTCCCCGCAGGGCAGGCCCGCAATGCGCCCTCGGGGTGCACCAGGATTGCAGCACAGTCAGCCGGGGTCAGAATGTGGTTCGAGTCGAGCCCCGTAAACCGCACCGCCTCTTCGATTCGATGGGTGACCTCGCCGAGGGGTTGTCCCACGGCCTCGATTCCTACGAGGATCACAACGACCGTCGACAGCGATGGAATGACCGGCTCGTGTGCCGCGGGTGCCTTGAGCGGACGACCACGAGATCCATCGGCCTCGACAACGATGTAGTCGATCTTGGGTTCCTTGAACAGGTCGTCCACGACATCTGGGGGCGGCCCCGTTACCTTGTGATCATCGCCACCGGTGATGATCATTACCGGTCCTGGCTTGTCGAGAGCTTCGATCACATAGCGAGTGTCTGCCGACCGGCAGATAGTTTCTACCACCGTTGTTTGGTCTCTGCCCATCTTCGTGGTTGTCGTGAGAACAATCCGCTTCCCCGCCGCGGTCAGTTCATCGCCAAGCCTAAAGAGCATCGTCGACTTGCCGCCGCCACCGACCAGCGAGATGAGTTCGCGGTCACCAAGACCGAGGAGACCGGCTAGATCTGTCATCTGCTAGCGATTCCCCAGCCAGGTGAGGGTCGCTTCGACGACACCGCCACCGATCGACAGCGCCTTGTCGGAAATCTCAAAGCATGCCGAGGAGTCGGCACGGGGATCAATATCGGCAAGCTTCCAATCCCACTCGACCTCGTAGCCGGGGGCCAGCAGACCGCGCACGACACCCCCGATGCGTGACCTGATGGGGACCCCGTTGATATCGCCGAGCACGTCGCCTGCCGCAACCATATCGGCGATCCCGACCTTCCAAGTGAGGATCCCGAATGTGGGTGCCCGCACGACGCGTTCGCTGGTCTTGCCCCCGATGACACCGGGCTCGCCGGTGTTTGCCGTGGCTTCACCGTCCCAGATCACCCGGCCCAGATAGTGGCCGCGCATGGTTTCGACAACAGCGTGACAGTCGGTGCCGGCGTTGAAGCCCGGGCCTAGTCCGATTACGAGTGGAGCGTCGTTGATGTTTGTGTCGATATTGCGTTTGGCAATCCTGGCGTCGACCACCACCGATGGCTCCCAGGGCAGTTGTAGCAGTGTTGGGCTGACAAGCACGGGGATGGCCCCCGACTTGGCGATCTCGAGCGCCTCATCGATATCGTCGACCCGGATCGCATCTAGGTCCTCGATCAGAGCGCGCTCCTCGATCACCGCAGCCGCCACCGAGACCGTGCGTCTGATTGCCAAGGGTTGTGCTAGTTCCAGCACCAGCACAGGGAACCCCGCACGGCGTAGCCGGTAGATCGTTCCTGTCGCCAAATCGCCGCCGCCCCTGACTACGACGAGGTGATCCTGGAAGAGCATCAGTCGGCTTCCGATCTGTTCTTGCGAATGACTTCGGAGAGGATCGATACTGCGATCTCCTCCAGAGTTTCGGCATTGAGTTCGATCCCGATTGGCACGTGGATCCTGTCGAGGTCCTCAGCCGTGATGTCGCCGGCTACCAGCTGTTCCTTTGTCGAACGCCACCGGGTGCGGCTACCCATGACACCGATGTACCGCGCTGGTGTTTCGAGCAACTCGGGGAGGATGCGGACATCCACCTCGGGGCTGCGCGTCACAACGATCACTGAAGTGTTCTCGGTAATCGGGTATTTGGCGATGGCGTCACTGACCGTCCCTGCGAAGCGAGAGTCGGCGTTGGGCATTGCCTCTTCGCTGACAAGATCGGGGCGATCGTCGACCGCAATTGTGCGATAGCCCAGCCAGTGGGCAAGATCGACAACGGTACGGCCGACATGACCGCAGCCGATTACGTAGACGGTGTGTGGTGGCATGTATGGCTCCAGGTATAGCGTGAGTTCGCCGCCGCAGATCCCAGGGTCGCCCTCTTTCGGATTGACCAATTCGTATTCGACAAGACGGGAGCGGCCCTCGGTTATTGTCTCGAGTGCCGTGGCGATCACCGTGGCCTCCATCTGTCCGCCGCCCACAGTTCCCGTGGTTTCGCCGTCGCCGAAGACCAACATCTTGGTACCGGCATGGCGGGGCACCGACCGGCGGGTAGCGACGATCGTGGCCAAGACCACAGGACGGTCGGCCTCGATGGCTGCATTGAGTTTGCGCAGGATCAGCGCATTGTCCGCAGCACTCATCTTCTAGCCCGATTGCATCGCCCGCCACACCCGTTCCGGGGTGAACGGGAGGTTGTCTATCTGTGTTCCGGTTGCGTTGAAGATGGCGTTGCGGATGGCGGGTGCCACACCGTCCTTGGGGATCTCTGCGATTGCTTTCGCACCGAACGGACCCGACTTCTCCATCGTCTGCACCATGTAGGCCTCGATCTGGGGCATCTCGTCTGCCCTGTAGATCTTGTACGGCCCAAAGCGGGCATTGACCATGTTGCCTTCATCATCGAGGGCCATCTCCTCGCAGTGCCCGTAACCCAGCGCCTGCACCATGCCGCCTTCAACCTGGCCTGCCGATGTCAACGGGTTGATCGGGACACCGCAGTCGACAGCCATCACCAGGTTGTTGACGGTCACCTGGCCGGTGTCGATGTCGACCTCGATCTCCGCAAACTGGGCCGCATATGGTGGTGGCGAGTCGGGGGCAACGTACGAAGCGGTCGCCATGATCTGGTGCTGATCGTCTTGATGCAGCGAGTGCAGCGCAACTTCAGCGAGGGTTACGGAACGGCCATCGGGGGCAAAGGCCGCCTTCTCCTTGAGCTCAATGTCGCCAGGCGAGTCGACGTCGAGCATGATCGCTGCCCTGGTGACGATCTGGCGATGAACCTCGTCGGCCGCCTTCTTGACGGCCATGCCCGACACGTAGGTCGTCGAGGAGGCGTAGGCACCGACATCGAACGGTGTCATGTCGGTGTCGGCTGCGTAGACGACGATCTCTTCGGTCGGCACGCCGAGCACCTCGGCTGCCATCTGCGCCAGGATCGTGTCGGCCCCTGTGCCCAGGTCGGTGGCACCCATCAACAGGTTGAACGAACCGTCATCGTTGATCTTGATGCTGGCTCCACCCATGTCGAGCCCAGAGATGGCGCTGCCGTGCATGCACATCGCAAACCCGAGACCACGCCGGATGTTGGGTCGATCCGCCGGTTGTACCCAAGCGGGGTCGTTGCGACGGTGCCAGGCGACGGCACGCTGACCTTGCACGACACACTCGTCCATGCCGCTGGAGGTCACTACGGGGACGAACTTCATGTCGGCGGCGCCTTCACCCAATTCGGCTGCCACGTCGAGAGGGTCACCGACCTTGGTCCAGTTCTTGCGACGGAACTCGAGAACATCCATACCCAGTTCGGTAGCGATGTCATCCATGTGCGATTCGAGAGCAAACAACGCTTGCGGAGCCCCGTAGCCGCGGTAGGCGCCGGCCACCGGAGTGTTGGTGTAGGCAACGTCGCAATCGAACTTCTTGTTGGGGCAGTTGTAGGTGCTGAGGCCGCGCAGACCGCTCACCATCTGCACCGTCAGCGAGTGCGTTCCATACGGGCCAGTGTTGCCGACCGTGCGCATACGTTGTGCGACCAGGGTGCCGTCGTTGCTGACGCCGGTGGTGAAAGTGATCGTCTGCGGATGACGAGTTCGGCTCGAGACGAACTCCTCTTGCCTGTTGAGTTCCATACGGACCGGCTTGCCGGTAGCAATGGCCAGGTGGCCGACGATGTCCTCGATCAACATCTCCTGCTTCACGCCAAAGCCACCGCCGATGCGGGGCTTGACGATACGAATGTCGCGAACCGGCATTCCGAGCAGTGGAGCGACCATGCGACGCACGTGGAAGGGAACCTGCGTAGAGGTCCTGATGACCATTCGCTCGTCGCTGTCCAGCCAGGCAATGGCGATGTGCGGCTCGATGGGTGCTTGCTGCACCTGATGAACCCTGAAGACCCGTTCGAAGACTCGATCAGCGGCGGCGAGACCGGCTTCAATGTCGCCGACCTCAGCGTCGATGTGAGTGACGATGTTGCGGGCCGGGTCGTGGGCACCTTCCATCTCGTCTTCGTCGTGGATGATCGGAGCGTTCCCTGAGATGGCCTCGTTCTCGTCGAAGACCGCTGGCAGCACCTCGTACTCGACTTCGATCAGCTTGACTGCTGCTTCGGCGATTTCGATGCTATCGGCGGCGACAACGGCGACCCGATCACCGACATGGCGAACCTTGTTGTCGAAGCTCACCTGGTCGTAGGGGAGCGGGTTCGGGTAGCTCTGTCCACCCGAGGCGTAGCGGATCCTGGCAACGTTCTCGTGATGCAGGACGGCTTTCACACCGGGAAGGGAGCGTGCCTTGGAGTCGTCGATTGCGACGATGCGGGCGTGGGCGTGCGGGCTGTAGAGCATCTTGGCGTAGAGCATCCCCCGCATCTCGATGTCATCGACGAAGGCTGGGTTTCCCTTAGCGAGCTTCACCGCATCGACCTTGCGTTCGGGCTTCCCAACGACATTGGTCTCGGGGACCTCGGGGCTGGGAACGACACGTGGTGCCAACGGATCGAGGTTCAGCGCCGGATTGGCTGCTGACATATCCGGCGTCCCTCCGAGTGCCACCAGCGGCTCCACTATGGCGGGTTCAACCGGTTCCGGCTTCTCGCCCCGCAGCATGGCGGCAGCCCGCAACACGGCGTGAACAGGGCGCAGATAACCGGTCTCCCTGTCCAGGATCCCGGAGAGGGCATCGCGGACCTCAGCCTCGGTGGGGTTCGGATTGGAGTCGATCAGCGCCTTGGCGGCGAGGATGGTTGCAGGCGTTGAGTAACCCGACTGGATAGCTCCGCTGGACACAAACGCTTCTTGGATGGGGTGCAAGCCGCGGGGTAGATTTAGGCCCTCGAGTGTCTCGACTGCGTGCCCATCGGCTTGTGCCGCCAGCATCACCTCAGATGAGACAAGACGACCGTCGAGCAGGATCGCATCGGCTCCGGTCTCGCCGGTTTCGGCACCGAAGCGGACGCTGAAGAACCCCTCACGACGCAGCACTGCACGGAGTGACTCGTGTGGCTGGCATTCATAGGTGCGCTGGTCCCCGTTGACGGTGAGGTTGATGTTCATGCGGAACCTCCGAGTTGGTCGGCGACTCGTCTGACGAGCACCTCGGCGAGCTGTCGGCGGTATTCGCTCGTTCCGCGGAAGTCGGCTGGCGGGTCGAGCGATGAGACACTGTCGACACTGACGAGAACTGGAGTCGCGGCCACTCCGGTCAGGGCGATACGAAGACCGGTGGCGACGATACGGCCGGCGGCTGCCACGATCGACGTGTCGGCGGGCGTCCTTCCCGTGCGCTCGGCAGCGGTCGCGCCACCAATAGCAACGGTGACCGTCGTGACTACCGCCCTATCAAGCACCGAGAAGTCGGCGAGAAGATCTTCGAGAGCGAGGTCACGGGATCCCGACGAATCGGCAACGGTCACCAGAGCTTCGTGGACGAGAAGCCCAGCGAGAAGCTCGCTTTCCGGGTCGCCTTCGGCAACGGTCCCGCCGACGGTAGAAACGTTGCGCAGTGTGTTGGGACCCTCCCGCTTGGCAAGGGCGGTCAGCAGAGGCGGGGTGTCGTCGTGATCGATGAGGTCCTGAAGCCGTGTCATGGCGCCGAAGCCGACGCGGTCACCATCACGGGAAATGCCCGCAGCGACAGCTGCTTGCAGGTCAACCACCTCGGTATTGGCAGGGAGATCGGTGGTGTTCACCGCGGTGCCTCCAGCGAGAACTGTCGTGGTGACATCGGTTCTTGCAAGCAATACGATCGCCTCGTCGAGCGTTGCGGGCCGGTGGTACGAACTGATGCGATTCATGTGAGTTTCTCCGCTGCTCGACTGGTGTATCCAGGATAGTTGGTGGGATCTCGGTGCATTCCAAGTACAGCCGGATTCGCCTATCCCTCGATATTTCTGATTCCCATTGGGAAGTTACGATCGGCTTGCTTCAGGTTCTCGTCCCGACGGCCATCAACTCCACTCGCCGGTCAGTGTGCATCGGCGATGACGGGTTCCTTCTGGTCACCGATCGGCTCAAGGACATCATCATCGAGTCGTTTGCTCCTCTGGATCGTGAGTTCTCGCAAGAGGACAGCAAGATCACACCGACACAGAAGATCCGTCGCCGCTTCGTGGAGCAGAGCTTTGCTGACGAGACCGATGCGGTGTACGCCACCGCAGGCACGTGAACCGCCTATCTTGCGACCCATGATTGGTGGCATTGTCCTTGCGGCCGGCCTATCAGAGAGGATGGTCGGCGACGTACCCAAGCAGCTCTTGCCGCTTGGTGATGTCCCGATTGTGGCCGTCACCGTTGGCCACGCCGAGGCGTCATCCCTTGACCAGGTTGTGGTTGTCACCGGTCACCGCGGCGCCGAGGTGGCGGCGGCCGTGTCCGATAGTCGAGCGATCGTGGTCGCGAACCCCGATTACCGCCAAGGGAACATGACCTCGTTCCGTGCTGGTTTTTTGGCGCAGGCCGAATGCGATGCCTATGTGATTCTTCTTGCAGACATGCCAACGGTGACTAGCGAGATGATCAATCGCTTTGTCGACCTGTGGACTCACGCCCGTCCGTGGGCGGCGGTAGCCCGATACCGGGAGGGGCCTGCTCATCCATTGCTTCTGTCTGCAGATGCGATTGCGGAGGCGATTGCGATGGAGGGGGCCAAAGGTGTGTGGCGCTTTCTCGCCGCGGCTCCTGCAGATCAAGTGGCTGAGGTTCTGTTCGACCAGGCAACGCCGCCCGACATCAACACCGTCGAGGACTACGAGCGAGTCACGCCCTAGAGATCCTCGAGCCAGGCTCGAATCGTCGCACCGTGCTCGTCGAGATCGGGAGGCGGGAGCTTGCTCCCCACTTCACTGTCCGAGAGTCGGATAGGCGACCGCACCCCCCGAGCATCGGATCCGGCAAACCCGACGATCGGGTCGAGGTCATTGTCGGTGGCCCATGCGAACGCTGCATCGATGTTGTTGATAGGACCGGCCGGGACACCTTCGGTGCGCAATGCCGCTATCCAATGGTCGGCTGGTTTGGTGTCAAAGGTTCGCTGCAACTCGCTCTCGAGTGTATCGATGTTGTTGCGTCGGTCGCTGTTGGAGGAAAACCGAGGGTCACCGGACAGGTCTTCTCTGTCGATCGCAGTGCAAGTCCGCAGCCACATTCGGTCGTTGGCGGCGGCGAGAACAAAGGCTCGATCCGATGCTTGGAACGATTGGTAGGGGGCGATGGAGGGATGTCGATTGCCCTGGGCGGACCCGACGACCCCAGCATTGATGAACGCAGACCCTTGGTTGAGGAGAGAGTTGAGCGCTGAATCAAACAATGAGACGTCGACTCGTTGCCCCCGGCCGGTAACCGCTCGCTGTTGCAGTGCGGCGAGAACGCCGATCGTTGCATAGAGACCCGCAGTCATGTCGGTGATGGCAGCCCCGACCTTGGTCGGCGGATTGTCGGGCTGGCCGGTGACGCTCATGATGCCGCTCATCGCCTGGATCAGGAGGTCATATCCGGCAAGTTTCGCGGTGGGCCCCTCGGGGGCAAATCCGGAGATGGAGCAGTAGATCAAGCCAGGGTTGGAGCTGCTCAGCCGGCCGTAGCCGAGACCGAACTGATCCATGAGCCCGGAGCGGAAGTTCTCGATCACGACGTCGGCTCGCACCGCCAACTTCCGCGCCAGTTCCAGATCCAGGGGGTTCTTGAGATCAAGCGCAATGCTGCGCTTCCCGCGGTTGAGGCCTAGGTAATAGGTCGAGTCGCCGGATTCGGTCCATGGTGGTCCCCACGAACGGGTGTCATCTCCATTGTGCGGTCGTTCGACCTTGACGACGTTGGCACCGAGATCGGCGAGATTCATCGAAACGATCGGTGCGGCAAGGACTCGGGAGAAGTCGGCGACAAGCAGCCCGGAGAGAGGTTGGCCGGCTATGCCAGTAGCTCGAGGGCTCGGTCGAGAGTGTCGGCAGGGTCCAACAGTTCGACGACACTTGGAGCATCGGGGAGGCGGTCCCTAATGGAGTCGTGCATAGTTGCGGGGACCACGAGGAGAAGCGGAATGCTGTAGGTCCGGCAGATGTGGAATACGTCCTGTGCCTGGATGGCGTCGCCTTTTTGGGCGCAGATCTTGTGAACATAGCCCATGAGAAGAGCGTGGCGATTCTGGTTGTCGATCCGAGTGATGCTCATGCCGTGTCGGTCCGATCCGTTGGAGATCGGCACGGTGTCGTACCCGTTGATTACGAGATTGGTGAGCAGCGTCGAGTCTGTTCCTTCGAAGTAGCCGACTGATTTGCGTGTCATAGTGCCTATGCCAACAGGGCCAGTGCCCGGTCGAGAATCTCGCTCGGGTCAAGGAATTCGACGACATCGGGAGCGTCGGGCATCAACTCCTGGGCTTTCTCCTTGAGATCATTGGGGACCTCGAGCAGAAGCGGGATGCTGTATGTGCGGCAGATTCGAAAGACCTCCTGATAGGGCAGGTCGTACTCAACCGGCGCATACAACTTGTGTATGTAGCCGATGAGAATGTCGTACTTCTCTTGCGAGTTGATCCGACGAACATTCTTGCCGTGGTGATCGACGCCGTTCGACACGGGCAGTGTGTCAAAGCCTGAGCAAATAAGACCCGTCAACAGCGTCGAGTCTGTCCCTTCGAAATATCCAACTGACTTTCTAGTCATCATGCCTCCACCGCATTATCGCGGACCTCAGAGCACCTAAATCCGCTAGCTAGACAACACCCTGCGAGAGCATCGCATCGGCAACCTTGAGGAAGCCTGCGATGTTTGCACCATTGACATAATTCCCAGGGGTTCCTGCCGTCTCCGCGGCTTGGTAACAGTTCTTGTGGATGTCAACCATGATGTTGCGCAGCTTCTTGTCGACCGTGTTGCGGTCCCATGTTGTGTGACCCGCGTTCTGCGCCATCTCGAGACCGCTGGTGGCCACACCACCGGCATTGGCCGCCTTGCCCGGAGCAAACAGTGTTCCCTCATCTTGGAACAGACGCACTCCGTCGGGGACGGTCGGCATATTCGCACCTTCGGCAACCAGGGTGATGCTGTTGGCGGCGAGCGCCTTGGCATCTTCCAGGTCGATCTCGTTTTGGGTGGCACAGGGGAAGGCGCAGTCGGCACCCTCGACTGTCCAGGGCCGTTTGCCTTCGTAGTAGGCGACCCCAAAGTGCTCGGCGTACTCCGAGATGCGCCCACGGCGGACATTCTTGAGGTCCATCACCCAAGTCAGCTTCTCGTCGTCGATGCCATCCTTGTCGTAGATGTAGCCACCGGAGTCCGACAGCGTCACGGCCTTGCCACCGATGCGGTTGATGTTCTCGACGGCGTATTGGGCAACGTTCCCGGAACCAGAGACCAAGCAGGTCTTCTCGTAGATGCTGTCGTCCTTTATCTTCAGCATTTCTTCGGCGAAGTAGATGGTGCCGTATCCGGTTGCCTCGGGACGGATGAGGCTTCCACCCCAACCGTGGCCCTTGCCGGTGAGGACACCGCTGAATTCGTTGGCCAGCTTCTTGTACATCCCGAAGAGGAAGCCGATTTCACGGCCACCGACACCGATGTCGCCAGCGGGCACGTCGGTACGGGGGCCGATGTGGCGCCACAGTTCGCTCATGAACGACTGGCAGAAGCGCATGACCTCGACGTCGCTCTTGCCCTTGGGATCGAAGTCAGATCCACCCTTGCCGCCACCCATTGGGAGAGTGGTCAAGGCGTTCTTGAAGACCTGCTCGAACCCAAGGAACTTGAGGATCCCCAGGTTGACGCTTGGGTGGAAGCGGAGACCGCCCTTGTAGGGGCCGATCGCGCTGTTCATCTCGACCCGGAAGCCGCGATTGACGTGGACTTCTCCAGCGTCGTCTACCCAGGGTACGCGGAACATGATGACCCGTTCGGGCTCAACCATCCGCTCCAGGATCTTGGCTTGGCGAATCTCGGGGAAATCATCGAGAACCGGAATGATCGATTCGACGACTTCTTGGACCGCTTGGTGGAATTCGGCTTCACCGGGGCTGCGTTGTGCAACCTTCTCCATGAACGCCGGTACAGAATTAGTCACGCCTTACGCCTCCGTGGGACGGGTATCGAAAACGCATCTCTCTTCTTCTTCTGTCGGCATACGCCGGGTGACAATTCACCATCTTGTTGGCTACTGCCGTGATTTCTGGCGGTACCAACAGGACCCGAAGCCACAGATTGAATCCCAGGTAAGAGAGAACTGAGTATCCATCTCGCTACAGCCTATAGCCTTCGCCCAGATTTGGCATGGACCGTTGTGCCCTGTCCCAAAGGCCCTTTGACAGAAAGTACAGAACGAGTCCGCAAAAGCGCCGCCGAGCGGCCGTTCAAACACGAACACCCGACCCGGTGGGTGGGTGTGAGAATTCGGCGACAGCCCGCTGTCGCCGAACCCCTATCTCTGTTCGCGGAAGTACGGTATACCCAGCGCCGCAGGGGCTCCGAGGAACCGGGCGCGTTTGCCACTGGTGAGCACGATCATGGCAACGATGGCAAGGACGAACGGCAGCATCGCCAGCAAGCTGGACGGGATGTTGCTCCACGGTTCGCCGAGGGTTTGCAACGTGAAGCCAATCCGCTCCGCCGCACCAAACAGGTAGGCGGCGAATAGGGCTCGCCACGGCCGCCAGCTCGCCAGGATCACGAGGGAGATGGCAATCCAGCCGGCTGGCCCGATCGGCTCGTTCTGCCAGGTTGGGACCAAAGCCAGCGAGTAGTAGGCGCCACCAAGACCGGCCAATGCCCCACCGACCATGATGTGCACGTAGCGAATTCGTGCGACATTCACCCCGGCCGACTCAGCGCTGGCCGGGTCTTCGCCCACGGCGCGAAGCGACAGTCCCATCCGGGTGCGGAAGAGGTAGAAGCTCGCAGCCGCCACCGTCAACCAAGAGACATAGACGAGGATGTCGTGGCCAAAGATCAGTGGACCGATAACGGGGATGTCGGCAAGGCCGCCTTCGAGGATTGGCTCGAAGGTCGCCTTTGAAGGCTCACCAACCAGGGGCTCTGCACCGGCCTCGCCGAGGAAGCTCGACAAGCCGGCTCCGAAGATTGTCAAAGCCAGCCCGGAGACGATCTGGCTGACTCGGAGCGTGACCGAGGCGAAAGCGTGGATCATGGAGAAGCCAGCCCCGGCGATCATCGCAACGATTACCCCAAGCAGCAGACTTTCGGTGTTGTACGTTGCCCAGAAACCAGCGACGGCGCCGACAAGCATCATGCCCTGGACCCCAAGGTTGAGGTTGCCCGCCCGTTCGGTGATGATTTCTCCGACGGTGGCATAGACGATGCCGGTACCCAGCCCCATGGCCGCAAACAGTGTGAGGATCAGCGTTGACTCGTTCATGCTTCAACCCCCTCGGCTCCGGGAGACATAGACGGTTTCTTCTCCGGCTTGCGTACTCGATTGGCGATGAAGAACTCACCGGCAACAGCAAAGATAAGGATGGCGCCCTGGAGCATGGTGACGGTGGACGCCGGCACCCGGATGGACTGAAGAGAGGGGCCGGCGTTGTTGAGCGCACCCATCAAGATGCCGACCGGGATGACTGCGATCGGATTGAGCCGGGCCAACGCGGCAACGATGATCCCGGTGAAGCCAAGGCCCAGATCCAGCGATCGAGGGTCGAGCGCTCCTACCGGTCCGGCAACATAGAGAGAACCGGCGAGACCGGCGAAGGCTCCGGACATCAGGAAGACTCCGAGGAACTTTCGGGGAACCGCGATGCCGGCGTAGCGAGCAGTATCGGCCGAGTCACCGACGATACGAACCTCGAATCCCCACTTCGTCTTGCTGATCAGGAACCAGGCGAGGATGGCGAGGAGCACGGCCACGACGAAACCCCAGTCGAGGCGATTGAAGAATTCGGGGATACGCGAGCTGTCGGGCAGCGGACGCCCGGTTGGGAATTGACTGACCTCTGGATCACGCCACGGGCTCTCGCTACCAAAGATCAAATAGTTCATGAAGTTGAGGGCTATGAAGTTGAGCATCAGGGTTGTGATGATCTCGTTCGTGCCGAGATACACCTTGGGCACTGCCGAAACCGATGCCCAGAAGGCGCCGCCGATTCCACCGGCGATGATCACCAGCGGCAGCGCAATCGCCATTGGCGTGCCTGGTCCGAGGGCAATGGCGAGACCTGCCGCAAAGATGGCGCCCATGATGAACTGGCCTTCCGCACCGATGTTCCAGACCAGCATCTTGAATGCCACCGCGGCGGCAACACCGGTGAGGATCAGCGGTGTTGCCGAAATCAGAGTCTCGCTGATACCACGGCTGGAGCCGAACGAGGTCTTGGCCATCTTGGTGTAGACCTCCCACGGGTCGTTACCGGTGAGGGCTAGAAAGATGGCGCCGACGATCAGAGCCAGCAGAACGGAAACCAGCGGAACGGCCAGCGTCAGCCGTCCCGAGGCAAGACCTCTCGGTTCAACAATGAGGCGTCGGGCGGTCATGTCGTTGCCTCCTCTTTTTGACCAGCCATAAGCAGGCCGAGCCGCTCCGGGGTCGCCTCATCAGCGGGCATTTCCCCGGCCACCGTACCCTCGTAGATCACAATGACTCGGTCAGAGAGTGCCAGCAGCTCATCGAGATCCTCCGATACGAGCAGCACCGCGGTTCCTTCCGCTCGTTCAGCAAGGATCTGGTTGCGCACCGCCTCGGTGGCACCAACATCGAGACCACGAGTGGGGGAGCGGGCAATCAAGACCTTCGGGTTCAACTCAACCTCGCGAGCCAGTAGGGCTTTCTGCAGATTGCCACCGGACAGCAGGCGGATCGGTAGACCGGGTCGTACACCACGGATGTCGTACTTCTCGATCCATTCCTCTCCACGCTCCTTGAAGACGCTGGCGGTGAGCATGGGACCGTTGGAATAGGGTGGTTTGCGATAGGCCTTGAGGCCGAGGTTCTCCTCGGTGGTGAGGCCCGGAGCCAGCCCCATTCCGAGCCTGCTCTGGGGGACGTAGGCAACGCCGCGATCGGTGCGGTCGGACACAGACATCTTTGTGACATCCTCGCCGTCCAGTTTGATAGTCCCCGAGGTGGGGATACGAAGCCCGACAAGACCGTAGGCAAGCTCGCGTTGTCCGTTGCCCGAGACACCGGAAATCCCGAGGACCTCTCCCGATCTGATCGTGAAGGTCATGCCACGGACTGCTTCGAGACCGCGGTCGCCGTCGACACGTATTGAGTCCACTTCGAGCATTGGGCCACCGATATCTGGGTTCTCTTCCCTTGTGGGTAGCTCGAGATCGCGGCCAACCATCATTCGGGCAAGGTCGCGTGGCTCGGCATCGGCAGTGTCGGCGCCACCAACTGTGGTGCCGTCGCGCAGCACGGTCACTCGGTCAGACACCTGCTTGACCTCGTGGAGCTTGTGTGAGACGAAGATCACCGAGCGGCCTTCTTCAGCCATCTGACGCATCGTCTTGAAGAGCTGCTGGGCCTCCTGTGGCGTCAGCACCGCGGTCGGCTCATCGAGGATCAGAATCTTGGCGTTGCGGTACAGCAGTTTGAGGATCTCAACCCGCTGCTGCTCGCCGACAGACAGCTGCCAAATGCGGGCGGCGGGATCGACCGGAAGGCCGTACTCCTCGCCAAGTTCCCGAGCTTCCTCTTCCAGCTGACTCTGAGAGATGGTCACCCCGAGCTTCGGGTGGCCGAGGGCCAGGTTCTCGGCGACGGTGAGGTTGGAGACCAGGCGGAAGTGCTGATAGACCATGCCGACACCGGCAGCAAGAGCATCCTTTGGCGTCTTGAAGACCGTTGGCTTGCCTTCGTAGAGGAACTCTCCTGCATCAGGGCGATACAGCCCAGCGAGGATTGAGCACAGCGTCGACTTGCCAGCCCCGTTCTCGCCAAGAAGAGCATGAACCTCTCCGTGACGTAATTCGAAGTTGACGTTGTCATTGGCTTTTACGCCATAGAACGCCTTGTCGATGTTGCGAAACTCTACTGCCAGTGTGTCTGCGTGATCGGCCATTGCCGTAGCCTAGCCAGTCGTCTTCCTCGTGGCTCGTTGCGCCCAAAAAGCAAGAAGGGCCCCGCCAGAAGCGGGGCCCTTCTTCATGTTTGTGTGTATCGATCAGCCGGTTGGGCTACCGATAACACCATTGACGAAGAAGTCCATACCGAAGATGTCGCCGAGCTCGCGCTCATTGCCATCCTGATCAACGATCGGGTCGGGCAGCACGCTGAACGTGCCGGCGATGATCTCGGCCTTGCGCTCTTCGATGAGAGTACGAGTGGCGTCGTCGACCGAGTCGCCGAACGGTGCAATGTCAACCATGCCGCTGGCCATCGTGCCGTAGGCGAAGCCGGGTTCGAAGGTACCGGCCTGGACGGCCTGTGCGACCTCTAGGTAGTACGGGCCCCAGTCCCAGATGGCTGCGGTGAGCCAGGCGCTGGGGGCGAACTCGGTCATGTCGGTGTTGTAGCCGACCCACTTGGCTCCGGCTGCTTCGGCCGTCTGGCCGGGAGCTGCCGAGTCCTGGTGCATGGCGATGACGTCTGCGCCGGCGTCGAGCAGCGATTGTGCGGCCGCGCCTTCCTTCGGCGGATCAAACCAGGTTGATGTCCAGACGACCTGGACCTGTGCGTCCGGGTTGACTTCCTGGGCGCCCAATGTGAAGGCGTTGATGCCACGCAGCACCTCAGGGATCGGGAAGGCAGCGACGTAGCCGATGAGGTTGCCCTCGGTGGCTGCGCCCGCGGCCATTCCGCTCAGGTAGCGACCCTCTTCGGCAGCGCCGAAGTAGTTGCCCATGTTCTCAGAGGCCTTGTAGCCAGTGGCGTGCATGAAGGTCACATCCGGGTAGTTCTCCGCTGCGGCCAGCATCGGATCCATGTAGCCAAACGATGTGCCGAAAATGAGCGTGTTGCCGTCGGCGGCAAGATCCTCAAACACACGCTGGGAGTCCGAGCCCTCGGGAATGCTCTCGAGGAACACCGTCTCGACGTTCATGTTGTCTTCGAGATACTGCATGCCCTGGTCATGTGCCCAGGACCAGCCTTTGTCAGCTACGGGGCCGACGTGGACAAAGGCAACCTTGAGTGGCTCGCCATCATCCACCGGTGCGGCGGTGGTCTCGGTTCCGCCTGCTGCTGCCGTGGTTGTCGTGTCCTCATCGTCTCCGCCACACGCCGCCGCGACGAGCGCAAGAGCAAGAGCGAGGATTGCGAGCAACCGCCAATTGATACGGTTCATTGATCCTTCTTTCTGGAATCGTCATCCCGGATTTGATGCCGGGAGAGAAACGTAGCCTTTACTTTAGGTAGAGGACCGAGATAGCGCCTATCGGTTTGCCGCGGTGGGGCCACAAGCGCCCGCAGAAAGTGACTCCTGTCGCATGAATTGGGCCTTGCAAATCCTGTTGGGGCAGATCATGTTGAGAAGTGGACACATCCGACTTGGAGGCCAAAGTGGCATTTCGCAGGCTGCAGGGGTGGCGCTGTACAGCCCTTTCGCCTCGATGCAAGTCCGCACTCTGTGGCGCCCTCGCCGGTGCCGTTCTCAGTCTGGTCCTGGTGGCAGGACCGCTGTGGCTGATCGGTGGAGGGAGAACTGCTGCGTCCGGTGTTGGCGGAGCCGCTCCTTTGGCTGCGCTGTCAACCGTGCCTGCGGAGTCTTCCCAGTTTGATATATCGGGCTTGCTCGTCGGTGATTGGATCGGCGAGATGTGTGACGATGAGGGCGAACCAGTTCCGATCCGCTTTGAGTTCGTTCACGATCAGAGCGACGACGTGTATTACTCGCTCAGCCTCGATGGTGTCATCCATTCGCAGGGGACCCTTGGAAGTGGTGCATGCGAGGTTGAGGGCGAGGACGTGGCCTTTCATACATTCCTGGCGATCCTGAACGACTGTGACGACGCTTGTGGGGTTGACCGCGTCTACGAGGGCCACTTTGAGGAGGGGGCCCTCGTCGGGAGCTACACCGATGCGGTCATGGATGAGGCATGCGTCTCCTGTGTCGGAGGCGGGACCTGGTGGCTGGAGCCAGCCGCGGTGACCGAGTCAGATCTCTAGAAGCAACGTACGCTGCGGATTACAGTTTCCATATGGGACCATCCAATCGAGCACTACACGATCCCCGCTATCAACAACCACTCGAAGCAGGATGGTGGAAGACGGTTGCCGGGTGGCGGTCGATTCTGAAATCACATCGGATTGATCGGCGCGCCAAGCCGATTGTGATTGTGTTCATTCTTGCAATCTTCCTGTTGGTCGGTCTGGCGACGCAATGGAAGGGTTGGGGGCTGTATGCGGCCGCCGCCGGCCTATTGATCCTGGTGGTCTCTGTCTTCAGCCCTCTAGATGTTGCCGACTACCGCGACCGGGAGCCGCTCGAGCCGGGTTGGTGGAGGTCAGCCTCCGGCTGGAGGCAGGCCCAGTTGGCCGGCTTGGACGAGCCGGGAATGGCCGGTGCCACTCTTGTGGTCGGGCTGTGCGGCGCCGCGCTTTTGCTTGTCGTCAGCGGAGGCGAGAGATGGGGTGGGGCGATGGCGGTGGTGTCGGTGTCCTCCCGTGGATTTCTGCCGGTGCAATATCGGTGGCTAACTGTGGCTGCTGGGCTCGCTCTTGTCTTTGCCGGCGCCGCGTCGTAGGGGCAGGGCCTAGCTGCCACCCTCACTACGAACCATCCGGTACCGGTGATCCCACCACAGCGCCGACTCGCCGAGTTCATGCGGGATGCCGTTCACCGTCACGGTCGGCTGCAGGCTTGTGGAGACGACGTCGTGGATGTTCGCCAAAAAGGTATCGATGTCGTCCTGAACTGCGTTGGCTACTCCGAAGCCGACACCGGCTTCAACCATTGCAGTTGACAAGCCGATTCTGAAGGCAGCGAACACCGGTGCGAGTACCAGATCGGCTGCAGCTACAGCGGCGGTGATGAGATTGATGTCGTCCTTGGCATCGTCGGCATATCTGGCAAGGGCGTTGTTCAGAGATCCAGCGAAGTAGGCAAGATTCTGGGCGTGCGGATACCGGTAGTCGGGGTCGGCACCGAAGGAAGCGAAACGCCGCGGATCGACAGCGTCCCCACCGCGCAATGTGGCGGCGATCGTTCCGATCGTTGCACTCTCACCGCCACTAACCATCTCAAATAGAAAGTCGCTGAATACGGTGCCGAGAGGGTCGACCGTGGTCGCCAGCGATTCGATGACGCGATCGGGGTCGGTCGCGAGAAGCCGATTCGCCAGTTCGAGCAAGACCGGCTCTGCCTGAGCCAGCGCAAGTGCAGCTGTTCTGACTCGTTCGAGGTTTTCCGTCCTCGTCACGAGACTGCGCTGAGCTGCCGCATCTGTGACGAAGGGGACGATCACGTGTAGTGCAGTGGCCGCCACATCAGGATCGGTGACGCGTCCCAGGACCCTACCGAGATTGGAGAGTAGATCGGTGCCGTTGGGCATTGCCAGGCTGTCGGCGACGAGAAGGGGGAGCGCACCACCCTCGACGATCTGATCGACCATTCCGTTGACGATTGCCGGTTCCTCGACTTCACCAATCGCCGCCAAGATCGCAACCGTCGAATAGGGAGTGGCTTTCAGGTTGGTGGCGAGGACATCGGCGACAAAGCGGGCGATGACTGCGTCGCTGACTGCGGCCCCAACGGCGGCCCCGAAGTCGATTGCATCCGCTGGGGTGCCGCCAGCGAGGATGGCGTCGTGGACCTTGCCCAGGGAGTTGGGCGAGCGAGCGAGCAACGCAAACACCTCTTGCTTCTCAGCACGGGAGAAGCCGTTGATGCGGTTTCCCATTTCGGCTATCCAACGTTTGAGCTGCGGTTGGGACAAGCCTGCGATGACTCCCTCGAGTTCGGATGGAGATAGCCCGCCGATTGCTTGCCGGATGTTGTGCAGATCGGCGTTGGTCACGTCCCAGTCTCTCCACGTCTCGTTGAGCCAGGCTGACACGTTGACGATGGTCTCATCGATGTGGTTGCATCCGGCTGCAGACTGCTCGACCCATCGCAGATATGTCTCCGCAAGGTTCTCCATCGAAAACGTAGCGGACACGGCGAAGTGGGCACGCAAGTTGGCGGCCAAACTGAAGTGTTCGCCTTGGACGTTGTCGATGGCGGCCGCCCGCCATTGCAGTGTGCTGCAAGTCTGGTCGGACCAATTGTGCGCCCGGCCTACGACGGCGGCTATCTCTGCTGCGTCGGAGGTCCGCCCATTGCTGCCGAGGATGGCGACGGTGGCGATGCTGAGTTGGCGGGCGTTGCCGCAATGTCTTGCCAGCTCGATGACGAGACCGCCGAGTCCCGCGGGGTCGATGCCTCGAAACAACTAATCCTACCCTGGTAGATAGCAGTATGTTACGATATGTACCAGAGTAAGACAATACCTCAGTATCAGCCAGTTTGACGCAGGTCACGCCGATCAAACAACCAAACTGCGGCCAGGATCAGCACACCGGTTGTCCCCAGCAGCACCGCAGCATTGCCCCAGTGCATACCGGTGTTGAGCGGGTCGCTGGTCAGGTAGTAGTTGAATGGCGACAGCACCGCAAGGCCTTCCACCGTGTCGTTGAGGATCGCAATCGAGTTGATCAGGTAGGTAGCGAGTGCAACTCCCACTGTGCCAAAGACGGCGATCTTGACTCGACCGGTAGCGGCGCTCAGCACCAGTGACAGCGCTCCGAAGACGAGGCCAACCAACGTGGCCAACAGAGATGCCGCTGCGATATTGACAGGACTCATGCCAAGTCTCCCGAGCAGCGAGCCGATCCACACGCCCGCCCACGTGAAGACACCGACGGCTACGGCGTAGGCAATCATTGCATAGGTCTTCTCGATGACGACCGTCGACCGTTTGAGCGGGTTGGAGAGGAGGAGGCCCATTGTGCGTTTGGCTTCTTCGCCCGCCAGGGCCTGGGAGCCAATGACCACGCCAACCACGATGACGGCGATCGGAGCCATCATGCCGAATGTCTCGAGTTCGTAGAAGCCTTCTGCGGTGCTCATGTTGCCACCGCTGGATCCGACAAACGCATACATCGCCTCTGGTATCTGATCCGAGAACTTCAGCAGTGACTCGTCCATCAATCCGTAGAGCGGTCCCATTAGGACACCCATGAGGAAGAACATCATGTATGCCGTGATGATGAGTAATCCTTGGTGCTCGGATGCAGTCTTGATCCAGATTCGAGAAACCCGTGTCGAGCCCGCAAGGCGATCGAAGACCTTCTTTGTCATTGGGTTGGCCCGCAGACGATCAACCAGATTCTCGCCGACGGTTTGACTGCGGAGATCGCGCCTGTTGAGCCCAATCTGGGCGATTCCAGCAAGGAGAGCTGATCCTCCGAGGAGGACAGTGAGATGACCCCAGCTTGGTCCATTGCCGATGGGGTCGGCTCCGTCGAAGTAGTACCAAGGGAATACCTTGGCGACGTTCTCCCACCCCTCAACAAGGGGGGCGATCCCGGCGACCATGAAGCCAACAATCATCAGGCCCGCGGCGACACCAGATGCCATTGCCCGGCTGCCGGTCCACGCACCGATGGCGAATGCCAGGAATCCGTAGAACAGCGTGTTGGCAAAGAGGTGGAACGAATAGCTCCCCACGTGCATGCCGGTGACGCTGACGTTCAGGAAATCGGCCACCAGGTGGGCGGCTCCCCACAGGAACAGTGTTCCGAGGGCACTGAGCGCCACCAGGGTTGCCCCCTTGGATGCGAGGATATGAGTTCGGCTCTTGGGGTTGCCCAACAGCAGGCCCATCGTGCCGGAGCTCTCTTCACCTGCGATGGATGCAGAACCCATCGAGATGGCTAGACCCGCCAGAGTGAAGGCTCCGTACAGGCCATAGAGGACCCCAATGGAGAGCCCGGCGGCGTCGGCGCCGTCGGGTATCCCCACCATCGAGCGGAATACCTCGGGCATGTCGTCATAGAACGAGAGGTCAAACTCCCGGTAGACGGCCATGGCGAGCGCCAAGAGTGCAGCAAGGCTGATCGACGCTATCCCGACCCCACGCCAGCGGTCTTGGAATGTCTTGGTGAAGACGTTGGCGAGCATCAGGCCTGGACCTCCTCGTAGTAAGTGAGAAAGATCTCTTCGAGGTCCGCCTCGTGGGTGGCGATGTCGACGAGGCTGTACCGCTCGGCGGCAACCTTGAGCAACGTCTCCATCTGGCCATCGAACGACATCGTGACGTGGTGGTTCTCCACTTTGATCTCGCGGACGCCGGGAAGAGGTTCGAACACCGAGCCATCGACCGTCTCATCAAAATAGAGATTGACCGTACGGATCGCCTTTGATCGCAACTCGGCCACGTCTTCAACGGCGATGAGCTTGCCGTGGCGGATGATGCCGACCCGGTCGGCGACCCGTTGCACCTCAGAGAGCGTGTGGCTGGAGAGGAAGACGGTGCGTCCGTCGGAGGCGACTTCGCGCATCATGGTCTGGAATTCACGCTGGACCAGCGGGTCGAGACCAGAGCTTGGTTCGTCCATGATCAGAACGTCGGGCTTGTTCATGAATGCCTGGATCAGCCCGACTTTTTGCCGGTTCCCGGATGACAGGTCTCCAACCTTCTTGGTGAGATCTGCATCGAGCCGGTCGGCCAGTGAATCGACATAGGTCCAGTCCACACCGTCGCGCAGGTTGGCGAAGTAGGTGAGCGTGTCGCGCCCCGTGAGGTTGGGATACAGGGCGAGATCTCCGGGCACATACCCGATGTGATTGCGGATTTCCACTGTGTGCTTGTGTGTATCCAACCCAGCGATGGTTGCGCTGCCAGAGGTGGGGCGAATCTCGTCGAGGATGGTCCGGATCATCGTCGTCTTGCCCGCACCGTTCGGTCCGAGGAACCCAAAGATCTCGCCCACCTTTACGTCGAGGTTGAGGTCAACCAGGGCGGGGAAGTCTCCGTAGTGCTTGGTGAGCGCTTCGGCGTGGATTGCGATAGTCATGCGGTTTCCTTTTCTTGTCCTTCGGCGGCGGCGTCTACAAACGCCGTGCTCATGAGTTTCACTGTGGCTTCGGTGAGTAGTCCTTTTGAGTAGATCTCGAGGATTGGCGCCATGTAGCCCGAGATGGCCTTGGGGTCCTTGCTGAAGTCGGCGGTGATGTTGACGCCGATCAGTCGCTCCAGGTGCTCGTGAAGCACCAACGCGCCGAGGCCCCAAACCACGAGGATCGCGGCCCTTTCCTGCTCGTGATTGGTCGGTTGGACCATTCCGGTCTCGACACCGACAGCGAGGTAATCGACGGCGTCCATGACCAATTCGTCGACAAGCTCAGCCACATGGGGGGACCCGTCAATCAACGTCCTGGCAAGGAATTTGGAGGCGGGGATGTGCCCGATGCTGCGGAAGGCCGCGGTGACATCGAAGGCGCCACCTGAAGCCATCGCACCGCCCTTGACCTCTCGGATCACGCCCGCAACGTACTCATCGCAGGCGACACGGAGGTTGTCCTTCGAACCAAAGTGGTGGATCACCAGACCCGGCGAGACACCGGCCGTGGAGGCGATGGTGCGCACACTGGTCCCGGCGATGCCGTTGGCCGCAAACTCGGTGATCGCGGCATCCCGAATCCGAGCTGCCGTTGTTCTGTCATCGCTTGAACGCATGTTCAATATACTAAACGATTGTTCAGGAAGTGTGAAGATGGTTTCGGGTCAACCAGATTCCGTCTCTGAGATACCGAGAACCTGTCTGGTTCACGGGCAGGTCGGAGATACCTCTACCGGAGCATTATCACGGTTCAGATGCTCAATCTGGGTTTCCCCTTTGAGAACTCTGGGCTATTCACACTGTCGGCGATCGCCGGCCTCGCCGGTGCATCCCTGCGGATTACGACCGAAGACCGAGTTCAGAACCCATTGGAAGTCAGGGAATTGGAAGTCAGGGAAGACGGCCGAACCAGGCCAATGAGGCCGCGCCCGCCAGACCGAGTAGTACAACGGCGATGCCTGCGAACCAGTCGGCGACCTCAGTACGGACTGATTCGACCTGCACGCTCCGCCCCAAGTCTTCGTAGACCTGGTTGAGCTGCTCTGCGGTGGCAGCGGTGAGGGACTGCCCATCGGTCTGGAACGCCAACTGCTCTAGTGCCTGCTCGTTGACCGGAACCGGGATTCTGCCGTTGAAGGGGTCGTCGATGAATCCAGCACGAGTGCCAAAGGCAATCGTGTGCACTGGGACGTTGCGGTCTCGCGCCTCGGAGGCAGCCTCGTCGTTGGAACGACCCGACGTCGTATCACCGTCCGAAAGCAGTACGACGGTCCCGACGGGCTTGGCTGAATCCGTCTGTTCGTTCTCGGCCCGGACGGCCGCGTCTTCGATTGCATCGAGGGCCAAGAACACAGCTTCGCCAATGGCGGTTCCCTCGCCGAGGTCGGCGTCCCGCTCGATGGTTCGGCGCACCGCATCGAGGCGAGTGGTTGGCGATATGAGGAGCCGGGCCCGGCTGTCGAAGCCGACAACGCCTACAGCAACCCCGTCGGGGACCGTGTCCAAGAACGCAGTGGCCGACTCCCGAGCCGCCTCCATCCGGGTTGGGGTGACATCCTCGGCGTCCATCGAAAGCGACATGTCGATTGCCAGGATCACCAGTTGCTGAGCCTCAGTGGACTCGCCCGCAACCACCGGTCGGGCGAACCCGATTGTGGCGATAATGACGGCCAGCAGCAGTCCGATGGCGGGAAGATGACGTCGCCAGCCCGGTTGATCGGGGGCTACCTCGTCGAGAAGGTCAAGCGTCGTGAAGCGAAGTGCGTAGCGATGCCGTTGCCTCTGCATCATGGCGTAGCCCAAGGCGAGGGCGACTGGGACGATGAGCAGCCAGAGCCGGGCGGGCGCAAGAAAGCCAAAGTCGCTCATCGGGCACGTCTTCCTGCGGCGAGGAGTCGCGAGCGCCGTGTCGCCACAAACTGGACAAAGTCCAGCACCCAGTCGCGATCGGTGGAAAGCACCAAGTGATCGGCACCGCATCGGGCGAGTGCTTGACGCACATCAGCCCGGTGCGCTGCGGCGAGTTCTGCATACCGTTCCCTGGTTCGGGTCTGTGCAGTATCAACAACGCGGGCCCGCCCGGTTTCGGGGTCACGCACCGAGATCAGCCCCACGTCGGGGAGCCGAAGCTCACGCTCGTCAACGACCTCGATGGCCACTAGCTCGTGACGGTGGCTGAGGGCCCGCATCGGACGTTCCCAAGAGGTCGAACCCAGGAAGTCCGAAACGACGACTGCCATACCGCGGCGGCGAGCGGTTCGTCGCACCATATCGATCGCCGCTGGTAGGTCGCCCGACACGCCGTCTTCGGGCGGATGATGTAGAGACGCCAGCACAGCACCGACATGATTGGCTCCGGCCCGGGCCGGGAGAAGGCGGGGTCGGGCTTTGTCCCCGTGTGGGGTCGTTGTGATGGAGCCGACTCTGTTGCCCCGATCGGAGGCGAGCAACGCCATCGCTCCGGCCGCAGACCAAGCGATCTCATGTTTGGTCGCAATACCGGTTCCAAAGGCAAGGCTCGAGGAGCTGTCCAGGACCAACCACAGTTCGAGTTCGTGGTCGGCGATGGTGTCGCGAACGTGGGGCTCGTTGGTGCGGGCGGTGACTGCCCAATCGATGTGACGAGGATCGTCACCCGGCTCGTACGGTCGAGCTTCACCGTATTCGGTTCCATGACCGGGAAACAGGCCGGCATGGTCACCGGCGAGGAGTCCATCAAGGCGGCGCAGCACCGTCAACTGCAGCCGATCGATCGGTGCTTGCGATACCGACGTCAGCCGGTGCTGGCGGGGGATCGCTTGCGTGTCCGGCGGTGCGGCCCTTTTCATTGCTGCGGCTGCGGAGCTGTCGATGCCGGCAGCCGGGGGGCGATAACCGTGGTCAGCAGTTCGACCAGAACGTCGTCGACCGTTACCCCGTCGGCAACGGCGTCGAAGGAGGGCACGAGACGGTGGTTGAGAACGTCATACGCGACGTCGTAAACGTCTTGGGGAAGCACGTGGTCGCGTCCTCTCAAGAGCGCCAGCGCCCGGCCCGCCTGAACCAGTCCGATGCTGGCCCGGGGACTGGCTCCGTACGCAAGGAGGCCGTCGATATCGACACCGTGCTTGGCCGGGGTCCGGGTTGCGAGCACGAGTCGGATCGCATAGTCCTGGACTTGCGGGTCAACGTGGACAGACGCTGCCGCCGTCTGCAGCCCGGCGACCTCATCCGTCGAGAGCACCTCATTGGCAACAGGTGTTGCTCCACTGGCCCGTTCGACGATGTCGTGTTCTTGCTGTGGTGTCGGGTAGTCGACGGGGATCCGCATGAGGAAGCGATCGCGTTGCGCTTCTGGCAGGGGATAGACGCCTTCGGATTCGATCGGGTTCTGCGTCGCCAACACCAGGAATGGCGCGGGCAGGGGATGCGTAATCCCTCCCAGTGAGACCTGACGTTCCGCCATCACCTCGAGGAGCGCCGACTGCACTTTCGCCGGAGCGCGGTTTATCTCATCGGTGAGTACAAAGTTGGCGAACACCGGACCGAGTTCAACATCGAAGCTCTCGGTGGAAGGGCGGTAGATCCGGGTGCCGACGATGTCGGATGGTAGGAGATCGGGGGTGAACTGGATCCGGGCGAACGTCCCGCCGAGCGTCTTGGCGAGGGTCGATACCGTCAGCGTCTTGCCGATGCCGGGGACTCCCTCCAGCAGACAGTGGCCTCCGGCGAGTAGCGCGACCAGCACTCGTTCGAGCACGCGGTCCTGACCGACAATGACTTGCTTCATCTCGGTCTGCACCTGTCGTAGCTGCATTCCGGCCAGCTTCAGATCCAACGGTTCGAGTCGGGGTTCCGGTGCGGTCATGTCGAACCTCCGTCTTCCCCTGGGAGAACCCCGGAGATCCCAAAGAAGTCATCGAGCAGGTCCTGGAGCTCGGGTGGCATCACCTCGGTTCCCAGCAACTCGTCGAGCAGCTCCCCAAGCCCCGGCAGCTCGTCGAACCCGGGCAGTGGTTGGGGCTGGAGGGGGTTTGGCTCCGGGGTCGCTCCAGGGGTTGGCTGCAACATCTCATCGAGAAGTTCGTCAAGCCCAGGGAACAGTTCTTCGAGATCCTCGAGCCCGGGGAACAGGTTGTCGAGGCCGCCTGCATCCTCGGGGGCGGGGATGGTTGGGGCATCAATGCCGCCCGCCGTCTCGACTTCTTCGAGAAGCGAGTCGAACGCTTCCACCGGTATTGCAAACCCGACACCATCGTTTCCTCCAGAGACCGAGGCGATGGCGGTATTGATTCCAATGACCTTGGCCTCGGCGTCGGCGAGCGGGCCTCCGGAGTTGCCGGGATTGATCGGGGCGTCGGTCTGGATGAGCCCGGTGAGCAACCCAATGGGGGTTTCGAGTTCTCGGTCAAGACCGGAGATGATGCCGGCGGTCACTGACTGCTGGAATCCGAACGGGCTACCCATGGCGAATGCGGGCTCGCCCACCTCAACTGAGCCGGGGTCGGCGATGGTGGCCGCGACCAGATCGGTGGCATCGTCGAGAGCAACGATTGCGAGGTCTCGCTCTGGTGCCCTGCCCACGACGCGGCCGTTGAAGACGCGATCGTCAGCGGTGCGGATAGACACTTCGTCCGAGAACGAAACAACGTGGTGTGCGGTGAGAACAAGGCCGGCGGTGTCATAGATGACGCCGGACCCGACTCCTCCACCGGCGTCAAGCCCACCGAGAAGCTCGATCTGCACTACTGCGGGCCCAAGTGCGGCAGCAACGGTGCCGGGCGTGCTGGCCTCGGCTTCCACCAGCGCTGTTGTTTCACCACGATCGGTCCTCGTAAGGAAAGACCCGAGAATGTACCCACCGACAAGCGCGGCGATCAGGAGCCCGATAAACAGCGGCACACGATTGCGCCTCTTTGGTTCCGGAGCGACAGGGGTGATATCCGGCGCCGGCATCTCCAACGTGGGAGCTGCTGTGTTGGCGACCGGAGTGAACTGCGGGATCTCGTCGGACACCGGTGGAGATGCAGGTAGATCACGCCAGGAGCGTCCCCGGGCGATGTCCTCCGGGGTAGTGGTGTCGAGCTGGGTCACGAAAGCCTCCGCTGCTGTCGATGGGTTCAGCCGTCACGATGATGGCGGCGACAATCGGCACACTGCGCCGGAACCCGTGTCAATCAAATAGCCGTTGTTGCTACTTAGACGCAAACCAGGGCCTGAGAGTTCCCGGGTTTGGTTCCCACAACCGTCAGAGTATCCGATGGTTATCGCTCCCAATTGTGTAGTTGTGTGCTGCAAAGTCGACTTGACGAGGTGAACTCGCAGATCGCAGGCTCCGACCGGATCCGAGGTGTCAAGGGTGAGGCGGGACTACGCGGGTTTCGATTTGGTCTTCCACCGAGATCAAGCGGGGGCAGGCTCGATCGAGGTATCGAACTCACCCGTTGCCATGTAGGGTCCGCTAGCCATCACGGCTCCGCTGCGGATCCTGGTCACGATTTCGAGTCCAAACGACAATGCGCCGCTGGTTGCTGCCGGGGAGTGGAGAAGGCTTGAGCTGGCATTGCGAGATTCAGTCGACCAAGGTCTCGTCGAACTTGGCAGAGCGCAGGATGGGTCGCTGCAATCGCTACAGCAGCAGCTGCGATGCGACGACTACCACGTTCTTCACTTCATCGGCCATGGTGTCTTTGACCAGGCGATGGGCGATGGGTGATGGTGTGCTCACCTCGAAGACGACCGGCAGGTCGGTGGCGAGGACTTTGGGATGATCCTCCATGAGCATCGTTCGCTCCGTCTGGAGATTCTCAATGCTTGCGAGGGCGCTCGTTCGTCTCGAACTGATCCGTTCTCAGGTACGGGCAAGAGCCTCGTCCAACAGGGCATACCTGCCGTAGTAGCGATGATCACCTACAAGGGCTACGGCGCTCTCGACCTGAGGGCTATCTGGACCTGACAGCGTCGTGGGTCGATGAATTCCTAGAGCGCTTCCCCTAGATCGAGCGGAGCAGTCATTCGCACACTGACTGGTGCGTTCCCCTGTTCCTGCGTACCAGGGCGCACATCGCCGCCACTCAGGTACGCAAGAACGGTTCCTGCGTGTTGTAGCGGATATGATCGCCCAACCAACGATGACAAGGATTCGGTGCCATGGCCCATACGAGCGCAAGCGGTCTTCCCCGGGCGCGTCCGTTCCAAAGGCTGATTGCCCGAGGTGCCCGGCTGCTGGCCAGGGGAATCTATCGATCGGTTGAAGTCGAGAACGAGGAGACCGGTTGGAGCCGACATCCGGTCATCCTTGTTGCCAACCATCCCACCGGCTTCTCGGACCCGGCCCTGTTGCTGGGCCTGTTGGAACGGAGCCCACGCTTTCTGGCAAAGGCGACGTTGTGGAAGACGCCGGGTCTTGGCTGGTTTCTGGACCGCATCGGGGCGATCCCCGTCTACCGCGCTCAGGACGGATCAACGGCACGGAACGACGAGATGTTTGCAGCGGCTTTTGATGCGCTCCGCGCCCATGACACGATTGCGTTGTTTCCTGAAGGCGGCGCGGTCGACGCCGCTTCGATCGGGCCAATCAAGACCGGTGCGGCACGGCTCGCCCTTGGGGCTCGGGCCGCCGGCATCGCAGGGCTCCAAGTTGTCCCGGTGGGGATCCACTACGAGGACAAGGCTGCGGTGCGAAAAAGAGCCTATGTAAAGGTGGGCGATGTCATCGACTTGGATCATGGGCTCGATGAATGGGTCGATTCCGATCGAGTCAAACCAGAGGATCACCAGGCGGTGCAACAGGTGACCGAGGAGATTGAGTCAAGACTTCGGGCCTGCGCTCCGGATCACGCATCGGGTGAGGAGGCTCAAACGCTGTCGTTTGCCGGGGCTGTGGCGCTGCGCGAACCGACCACGCCGTGGGTGTCGTATGCCGACCGGGAAAGGGTGTCTGCTCGCCTCGGCCAGGTGGGCTCTGAAGCTCGGCTGGATGTCGTCAACCGGGCTAACCCCTATGCCGCGGAATTGGCGGCGGCGAGAGTCAGAGATACGGATGTGATGTTGGCGCAGGGCAAGACCGGGTTACGTCAGAGTTTGATCGGGGTGCTGGCCCTGCTGATCGTATTGGCTCCGTTTGCGGTTGCTGGGATCATCCTCAACTTCCTGCCGTATGTGGCGTTGCGGGCCGCCATGCGGATGCGCCACGACGCGATGACTCCATCAACGATCCGCCTGTTCGCCGCGATCTTCCTTTTCTTCTTGATGTGGCTCACCTGGATGGTGGTCGCGTGGAGCTTGTGGGACTGGCGAATGGCACTGGTTACCTTGGTGGCCTGCCCGGTTTATGGGGGCGTTGCTGTGGCGGTCTTGGATCGCTCAGTTCGCTGGTGGCGTGATTGGTCAGGCCGGCGCCGGGTCCGGCGGCTCGGCTCGGGTGTCCTGGAGCTGTTGGAGCAGCGGCGATTGGTTGTTTCGAGTGTGGAGGAGGCGTTGGCTGCATGAGTCCGTTTTGGGCGGGAGTCCTCATCGTCCTGACCGTTGTGCCGGTGGTTGCGCTCTCGGTGTTTTCGATCGTCGACACGGTGCGTCGTCCCGATTTGTCGGCAGCAACCAAGGTGGTGTGGATCGCAGGTATCGCCTTGGTTCCTCTCGTCGGCGGCGCGGCGTATTTGATCTTCCGGCCCACCAAGCCCGGAGACATTCGGGGTTTTGGTCGACGGGGCAGGCGAAGCAGCCGGTTCAATGAGTTGGTACCCGGCGGTGACGAAGAGGACCGCTAGGCGGTTCAGCCTGCCGAAGTCCCCCAAGTTCAGCGCCCCTGCCTCTACGCTGCGGTGCGATGGAGCCGAGCCGAAACGGATGGCGGGGACGAGTCCGCCACATCATCTTTGACCATGACACGCCTGAATCAAGGGCGTTCGATGTATTCCTGCTTGCCCTAATCAGCTTCAGCGTGCTGCTCGTCATGCTCGAGACCGTCGAGGAGCTTGACGACCGCTACGGCGACCTTCTGCTCACGCTCGAGTGGATCGTGACGATCCTGTTCACTGTGGAGTATCTCGCCCGGCTGGCAACCGTCGATAACAAGCTCCGCTATGCCCGAAGCTTCTTCGGCATCGTTGACTTGTTGGCGATCTTGCCGGTTTATTTGAGCTTGTTCGGTCCGGGTACGCAGTCTCTCCTTGTCATCCGGTCGCTGCGGCTGTTGCGAGTCTTTCGGGTGTTCAAGATGGCGCGGTGGATGAGCGATGCGAACTATCTGGTGCGGGCCATCAAGGCAAGCTCCCGCAAGATCGTCGTGTTCCTGATCGTGGTGGTTCTCATCAACGTCATCGTTGGCTCGACCATGTACCTGATCGAAGGCCCGGAGCATGGGTTCGACTCGATGTTCCGCGGGCTCTATTGGTCGATAGTCACAATGAGCACCGTCGGCTTCGGCGACATCGCGCCTTCGACACCTCCCGGTCAGATTCTGGCTGCGATCCTGATGATCACCGGCTACAGCGTCATCGCGGTGCCAACCGGAATCGTCTCCGCAGAGGTGGCAGTCGCAGGTCAGCGGGAGACGTCGTGCCCCGGTTGCGGCTCGGCGGTGCATTCGAGGACGGCCCGCTTCTGCGACGCATGCGGCTCTGAACTTTCCAGCGGTTCCTAGCGGGACGCGAAAAAGAAGACGGGCCACCCGAAGGTGGCCCGTCTTCTTCTGTTCTTGCGTAGATCGGTGCGCATATGCAACGGCGATGTACGCAAGTTTGGTTTCTTAGAGTCCGACTCGCTCGTTGAACTGACCGATCAGTTCGTCGATGGGATCGACCATGGCCTGGATTGAGGTCCAGTAGTCCGGGTCGTACCACTGCGCCTGGATCTCGTCGTAGGTCTTGCCTTGCTGCTCGACCCACGTGTAGTACTTCAGGTTGTGGACCCGCTTCTTGTCGTAGTACGACAGTTCCTGAACGTGGTCGATGCCTGCTCCGTGAAGGTGGCGTGCCATCGTGGCGGCCGCATTGACGTTCGTGAACTCGCCGCGCTCTTCGTTGAGCTCGACAAGACGTGATCCGTACATTTCCATCGAGTCGGTACCGACGGTCATGATGACGTCGTTGGAATCCATCTCGTAGTACTTCGCCATCTTGATGGCGGACAACATGTTGCCAACACCGGAGATACCAAGCAGCGGCAGCTGCTCGATGAGATCGGGCTTTACACCCTGATCGACGAGGTAGCTGACACCTGCAGGTTCGTTGAACAAGCGGATGATCTCCATCGATGCCTCATCGTCGAGACCGATACCGAGATCGGTGTTCTTGACGTTGTGCACCCATGGGATGTGTTTGTCGCCGATACCTTCGATGCGATGCTCGCCAAACCCGTTGTACAGGATGGTCGGGCATTGCACGGCTTCGCCTGCTGCAATCTTGGAGGTCGGGAAGACCTGCTTGAGATAGTCGCCGGAACCGATGGTTCCTGCCGAGCCGGTTGTCAGGGTGACGCCGGCGAACCGGTCGTTGGGACCCATGACCTGGTTGAGTACCTCAACCATTGCGGGGCCGGTCACTGCGTAGTGCCACAGGTAGTTGCCGAACTCGTCGAACTGGTTGAAGATGACGAGGTCCTGGCCGGACTGCCGCAACTCGTTGCACTTGTCGAAGATCTCTTTGACGTTGGACTCTGAGCCCGGTGTTTTGATGATCTCGCCTGCAACGCTCTCGAGCCACTCGAACCGTTCCCGGCTCATGCCCTCGGGGAGGATGGCGATGGATTCGCAACCGAGAAGGTTGGAGTCGTATGCGCCACCCCGGCAGTAGTTGCCGGTCGAAGGCCACACGGCCTTCTGGGTTGCCGGGTCGAACTGGCCGGTGACCAGCCGCGGGGCCAGACATCCGAACGCAGCGCCGACTTTGTGGGCACCGGTCGGGAACCACTTGCCGATAAGCATCAGGATGCGAGCGTCGACGCCGGTGAGCTCAGGAGGCAGCTCGAGGAAGTTGACTCCACCGTACCCGCCGCCGGAAGCGATCGGATCGTTGTGCCAGTTGATGCGGAACAGGTTGAGGGGATTGAGGTCCCACAACCCAACGCTGTTGAGCTCGGACTTGATCGAGTCCGGAATCAGCGACGGATCGCGCATCTGCTTGAAGGTTGGGACACGAATCGAGCGGTCCTTTGCCACCTTGGCGGCAGAGTCCAATACCGATTCGTTGACCGTCAGGTCAATCATTGCTTGGTTCCCTTCACTAGTGCTTGCTTGAGTGCTTCGAGGTTCGGGTCGACAACCATGGGTGTCGTCCCTGCCGCGGTGACAGCTTTCATCGCTGAGGCGACGTCCTTGAGGCCGCTGCCCGTGGATAACACGACGACCTCATCGCTTGATGTGACGAGGCCTTCAGCGACCGCCTTGATGAGTCCGGCATAGGCGGTTGCGCCTGCCGGTTCGGCGAAGACGCCAGAACCACGTGCCATCAACGGCAACGCGGTGAGGATCTCATCGTCGCTGACCCGGACGTAGGCGCCACCGGTCTCGGTGACAGCCCGCATCGCCTTGATGCGGTCGCGGGGCAGATCTGCGCTGATGGAATCAGCAACGGTGTCCGCTGCGATCGGTGCCTTGGTGAGGATGTCCTCGCCAGACTCGAAAGCTTGCACCATGTAGTCGCTGCCTGCAGCCTGGATCCCGTAGATCCGGGGGGACTTCTCAATCCAGCCCAGAGCCACAGCGTCCTTCATAGCCTTGTGCACACCACCGATGATCGAGCCATCGCCAACGCTGACAAAGATCGCATCGGGGATGTTCCAATCGAGATCCTCGAGGATCTCCCAGCCAGCGGTCTTCTTGCCTTCGGTCATGAACGGGTTGTAACCGGTGTTCCGGTTGTACCAGCCGTATTCGGCAGCGGCGAGCATGCACAGTTCGAACGCATCGCCGTAGTTGCCGTTGACCAGCGCCACGGTCGAGCCGTAGGCGAGGAGCTGGGCGATTTTGGCCTCAGGCGCAGACTTGGGAACGAAGATGACGTTCTTCTGCCCGATGCTGGCCGAGATGCCTGACAGTGCTGCGGCGGCGTTGCCGGTGCTGGCGGTGGTGACGACTTCAGCGCCAACCTCACGAGCCTTCACGACAGCCATTGCCGACGCCCGATCCTTGAGCGAGGCCGTCGGCTGACGACCTTCGTCCTTTACCCAGACCTTGGCGATGCCGAGATCGTTGGCGAGTGGCGCAGCGTCATACATGGGTGTACCACCGACGGTGAGTTGGGGTACTTCCGCATCGGGGGCGACTGGCATCACGGGCTTGTACCGCCACATGGTGCGATCCCGGTTTGCGGCGAGGTCTTCCTTGGTCCACTCGGCTGCGATCGCGTCGTAGTCGTAGCTGACGTCGAGGATGCCTTCGTTTCCGTGATCAGTGCAGACGTACCCGGCGAAATCCGCCGGGTACGTCTTGTCACAGATCACACAGGTGAGCCCTGTGACGTTTTTCATTGAACGATCCGAGTCCCAGTTTCGCCTGCCATGGCACGTTCGAGATTCTGGGGGTTGGTGATCAAGGCTTCCTTGCCACCTGCCTCCATGTACTGAACGACTGCCCGCATCTTCGGGGCCATCGAGCCCTCTGCGAAGTGACCGCCCTCGGCGAGGTACTTCTTGACCTCGGCCAGGGTGAATCGGCCAACCCACTCTTCGTTCTCTTTGCCGAAGTTGAGAGCAACTTGCTCAACGGCCGTTGAGATGAGAAGAAGATCAGCATCGATCTGGCTTGCCAGCAGAGCTGATGCCAGGTCCTTGTCGATCACTGCGGCGATACCTTCGAGGTCGCCGCTCGCGTTGGAGACGACGGGGATACCGCCGCCGCCGACGGCGATGGTGGCGACGCCAGCGTCGAGCAGCTGCTTGATGACATCGAGTTCGACGATCCGCATCGGAGCGGGGGAGGCGACAACACGACGCCAACCGCGGCCGGCGTCCTCTTTGATGTCCCAACCCTCTTCAGCCTCGCGACGCTTGGCCTCTGCCTCCTCCATGAACGAGCCGATTGGCTTGCTCGGGGACTTGAAGGCTGGGTCGTTTGCGTCGACCTCGACCTGGGTCACAACCGTTGCGACGCTCTTGTTGATACCGCGCTGGCGAAGATCGTTGATCAGGTTCTGCTGGAGCATGTAGCCGATGGCACCCTGGGTGTCGGCGCCGCAATAGTCGAGCGGGATCTCATGGAGTTCACTGCTCGACATCTCGGAGCGACGCAGGATAAACCCAACCTGGGGGCCGTTGCCGTGTGAAATGGCCACATCCCATCCCTGTTCAATCAGGGATGCGATGTGGTCGTCGGTCTCGGCCGCTGCGGCGTACTGATCCTGCACCGACTTGTGGTCGGGTGACGGGATCAGCGAGTTGCCGCCGATGGCGATAACGACTTTTGGCATTACTCCCACGCTCCGAGGACGGACGAGAGGAGGGCCATACGCATGACGACGCCGTTGTAAGCCTCTTGCCAGTAGCGGGCGTGACGGGAGTCATCGACCTCAGGAAGAAGTTCGTCACGACGGGGGAGGGAGTGCAGGATGATCGAGTCGCCCTTAGCCTTCTGCATGACCTCGGAGGTCACCTGATACTTGGCGTCGGTGCGGGCGTAGACCTCTTGCTTCTCTTGACGGGCCTTGGTGTAGTCCGGCTGGACGACAGGCTCCATGTAGATGACATCGGTGGTCGCGATGGCTTCGTCGATGTGGTCGACGATCCGGTAGTTGGTGCCCTTCTCGTCGAGCTCAGCGAGGAACTCGGGGAGTGGTGACATCTCTTCGGGGGCCAGGATGACCATCTCAGCGTCGAACTGCGAAAGCGCATATCCGAGTGAGTGCATGGTGCGCATGCGGTGGTCGCCGACCGCAAGGATGGACTTGCCGTCAACGGAGCCCATTTCCTTGGTGATGGTGTAGAGGTCGGTGAGGATCTGGGTGGGGTGTTCGCCCCAACCGTCGCCACCGTTGATGACGGGGATTGAAGCCCACTTGGCGGCCTCGTGCGGTGCGCCCTGGTCGAAGTGACGCATAACGATGACGTCACCGTAGAACTCGAGCATGTGCATCGTGTCCTTGATGGACTCCTGATAGAAGTCGCCGGCGCGGGTCATCTTGGCATCGGAGAAACCGGTCACATGGCCACCGAGACGATGCATCGCTGCCTCATGAGCCAGGCGAGTACGTGTCGAAGGCTGATAGAACGCGGTAACCATTGTCTTGTGGGCGAGCATGTCGACGTTGCGACGCTCGCGGGCGATTGGTTCAACACGATCTGCGATCTCAAACAGGTGCATGAACTCGTTGCGCTCGAAGTCCTTGAGCGACAGGATGTCGCGTCCCGCAAAGCTGCGCATTGGGTGCCCTCCTTTAAAGAGACTGGGTTGGCACGACTTGTGCCACGAGCCTCGCTTTGAGGCTCGGCCCGCCGGAGGGTGTCAACCACCATCTTTAGGGTCTTGTCGGATTGGTCATACCATACTACAATATGATCACAGTACTGGCTAGTCCTAGATTTAGATGATTACAAGAAACCCATCACTCACCGACCAGGTGAAGGCTCACATCAAAGAGCAGATCGTCAATGATGAGTTCGAGGACGGCCGGATTCCGCCCGAGGCAGCGCTCGCCGAGGACCTCGGCGTAAGCCGCACCACCGTGCGCGATGCGCTTGGCAAGCTCGAACATGAGGGCGCCATCTACCGCAAGCAAGGCGCCGGGACCTTTGTCAACGAGGCCGGCCTACAGATCAAGTCCCGGCTTGAAGAGATCTGGTCCTACGAGCAAGTCCTCGAAGAGCACGGCTACACACCATCAGTCAAGATCCTTGCTGATGAGATCGTCTCCGTGAACGAGGACACCGCCGCAGCCCTCGGCCTAGCCGAGGACGACGAGGTGCTTGTTGTCGAGAAACTCTTCCTCGAGGACAATGAGCCGGTCGTGCTGACTCGCAACCGCATCCCGGCCAGCCTCCTCGAAGATGCTGGCGGTCGCCACGATGACCTGCCCATTTACGACTTCCTCGAGGAGTACTGCGACCGGAGGCTCTCGTACTACGTGTCCGAGGTCATCCCAATCGCCTTCAATACCGACCAGGCCAAGAAGCTGGGAGTAAGGCGCGGCACCGTGGGGCTCTCGTTCATCGAGGTCGGCTATGACGCCGACAACGAGCCGGTGGTGCATGCCACCTCTTACTTCCGTGACGATTTGCTCCGATTCCGGATGATCCGGAGAAGGACCAACACATGACTATCTACCTGCAAAGGAGCAGTTGATGCAGACACATCTGCACGGCCGTGACATGATCACGACCCAGGAGTGGACCAAGGATGAACTCGATACGATTATCGATGTGGCCCTTGATCTGAAGCGCCGCCGGGCGTTGGGGGAGCAGCATCCGTTGCTGGACAACAAGGTATTGGCCATGTTGTTCTTCTTCTCGAGCACCCGTACCCGCGCCAGTTTCGAGGCAGGCATGGCCCAGCTCGGTGGTCATGCGATGTTCCTCGACTCGACCAGCACCCAGATCGGTCACGGCGACACGTGGCGCGAGATCGGTGAGATCCTCGGCCGCTACGACGATGGCATCGCGATCCGTAACGTCGACTGGGATATCGGAAACAAGTACATCCGTGCGGTTGCCGAAGCCAGCCGGACGCCTGTTCTCAACATGCAGTGCGACTGGTATCACCCGTTCCAGGCAATTGCCGACCTGCTCACGGTTATCGAGCAGAAGGGCGATCCGCGCAAGCTGACGTTCAACATGAGCTACGCCTATGCGGACAGCTATCAGAAGCCGATCAGCGTTGCGCAGTCCGTCATCTTGCTGATGACTCGCTACGGCGCCAACGTGCGTTTGACCCGTCCCCCGGAGTTCAAGCTCTATCCGGAGATCATTGCTCAGGCCGAAGACAATGCGAAGAAGTCGCATGGTTCCTTCGAGATCTACGAGGACTTCGAAGAGGGTATCGCCGGCGCAGACGTTGTCTACGCCAAGGCGTGGGGCTCGATGCTTACGACTTCCGATCACGAGGAGTCGGCAAAGATCTCTGAGAAGTACACCGATTGGATCGTCGACGAGCGTCGTATGGACATGGCTGACGAAGATGCCATCTACATGCATCCGCTGCCGGCCGACCGCAACGTTGAGGTCGCCGACGGCGTCATCGATGGTCGCTGGAGCCGGGTCTTCGACCAGGCCGAGAACCGTCTGCACGGCCAGAAGGCCGTCATGGCGTTGACGATGTAGCGGAGCTACATAGTCAACGTATCGAGTTGCTTCGCAACTCGTGCGCAGCGTTGGACGAAGCCCGGGTCTTGCCCGGGCTTCGTCATGCTTTGAGGACGTAACAGTCAACGGATCGAGTTCGTGATCGAGAGTCCTCGAAGGCTCCGGATGCCTGTGGGTGGGGCCACGTCGGAAGACGTATGTCGGGTGGGCGCGCTAGGAGGGGCGTCGAATGAATTGCATCGACTGTTGTGCCCCGTGCTCCTCGAACCTGCGTTGCTCGGTGAACCCGAAGCGATCTAGCAGGGCCATGGACGCCCGATTCGCCGTCTGCGTCACAGCGATAATGGACCTCTCGTCGGTGTCATGCCAGACCCATTCGACAGCGGCGACGCAGGCTTCGGATGCGTACCCGTTTCCCCATACGCCGGGCATGAGGCCGCACGACAGCTCCAGAGGTCCTCGTTTGCGGTCAAAGGTGCAGCCACCAATGGTTTCACGGGTATCTGACAGGGTGACGGCCCATGCTCCCCACTAGTCAGCGATCATCTCTGCGGAGAACCCGTCGGGTAGCTCAGAGGTTGTGTCGGTGCTGTGATATCTCTCGGGTGATGGTCGGAGGCGTCTGTTCCGGTCTACTTGCTCGGCTTCCGTCTCTCGTCTGTCGCTACGGCCCCCGGGCCGGGTGGGTGAACTCAAACTCCCCGCCGCCGTTCTTTGTGATCGCCCACTCGCTGTTGTGCATCAACGTGTGATGGCGTCTGCACAACAGTATGAGGTTG
>JAAETI010000356.1 GCA_024228555.1 bacterium
AAAGTGTACCTGTTCTCCGAACCGGGCCTGCTGGTGCGCATCAAAGGCTTGCCGCCGCTTGGCGCGACGGTCTACGAACTTGAAAAACTGCGTTGCAACCTCTGCGGTACAGTATTCACCGCCAAGGCGCCGCCAGATATCGGCGAGAAGAAATACGACGAGACGGCGGTGAGCATGGTCGCCCTTTTAAAGTACGGTGCGGGCTTTCCGTTTAACCGTTTGGAGAAGCTCGAGGGCAACCTCGGGATCCCGGCGCCGGCATCGACCCAATGGGATCTGGTCAAAGACGCTGCCAGGCAACTCGAGCCGGTCTTCGATACGCTCATCGATAAGGCGGCCCAGGGCGAGGTGCTGCACAACGATGATACCCCGATGAAGATCCTGGAGCTGATGGCTGAAAATCAGGCACCGGCCGAGAAGGCGCCGGAACGAACCGGCCTGTTCACCAGCGGGATCATCTCCAAGTGCGGGGCGCAGCTGATTGCGCTGTTTTTCACCGGCCGCAATCACGCCGGCGAGAACCTGCAGAGCGTGCTGGAAAGCAGGTCGAAGCAGCTCGCCTCCCCGATCCAGATGTGCGATGCCCTCTCGCGCAACCTTCCCGGGGAGTTCAAAACGATCCTCGCCAACTGCCTCAGCCACGGCCGGCGCCGGTTCGTGGACGTGGTGGAGAACTTCCCCGAGGAGGTGCGCTATGTACTGGAGATCTTGGCTCAGGTCTACAAAAACGATGCCTTGGCCCACAAACAGAACCTCTCACCCCCGCAACGGCT
>JAAETI010000357.1 GCA_024228555.1 bacterium
AGATCGATCCCGCAGGAGTGCATATGGCTGTTCGTGTAGAATCTCATCGGGTCTCCTTCTGAGCGGATGCTCTGTGTTATGTGCATCCAACCTACTCGATGGCCGAGTGGGTTCAGGAGGGGGCCTGGATGAGGATCAAGGTGCTGCAGCTGCCGTGGCACAGCGGCTTCCAATCGAGGTCTGGTAGCATTCGGGCTTCAACCCTGGGTGCCTTGGCGACCGTCCGCGGCCCGTGCCACGCTGCTGAGCGCCCGATCCGTTGGACGGCGAAACCGTGACCGACGAGCTTGAAGTGATCGGAGACTCGCCCCCAGAGAATAGGAGTTCCAACGGGGGATTCGTGTCCGTAAGGGGGTGATTTGACAAGTCCCTCTGGGGAGAATGAGGACTCATCGCTAGCGGAGCGCCCATTGGGCCTTGTGCGAGACCCCTCGAACGCGACGGGTGAGGGAGCGGCAGAGACCGATCCCACCGCGACGCCACATCCGTTCGCGGAACCCGAAAACGATGGCGTCGCAGACGATCGGGCCGGAGACAGGCTCGCCAGGAGAGCGAACAAGGAGAGAAGAAAGGCAAGACGCATGGGTGCTCCGGAATGCCCCCTTCCCAGTTCGAAACGTCGCACAAGGATCGGGGCCGACGAGTAGTGGAATCGAACCGTCGCTTCGGGATCCCGCAGAGAATGGGCGGCTTTCGCGAGAGGGCCGCCGATGTAGCGCGTTGGTTGCGCTTCCCACGCCCCTTCCCGTACCTCGCGGTACTGGGTTTGTGAGGCTCAGGTCGCGCCAGGGAGGGTGTCGGCCTAGCCCCAATCCGTCGTTAGATCTGGGCGTCTGAGGGTATTGGTCCGGGTCAGGCGGCGAGTTGTTCGAGTGCCCGATTGAATCGTTTGCGGGTGGAGGGCTCGGCAGCGATCCGCAGCTCGGCGCGCCCCTGAGGCCGCGCGATTCGCGCCGGCAAGTGGATCCATTCGAAGCGAAGCGTGCGCATTTTGCGGAAGAGCAGACGCGGGGTTCGCTTCCGGGTGTTCTTCTTCTTGGTCGCGATACCGGCGTGAAGTTGGAAGTCGCGCACCAGGTTGTGCGTCAGGGCGTTGAAGATCTGCCATGCGCTGTTCGCGTCCCAGTCCTGGGTCACGACGCTCGCGAAGGCGAGTCCGTTCTTGAGTTCGCCCAGTGTATTCTCATGGCTTCCGCGGCCCGCCATGAATGCCCACACGGTGGCTTCGTTGCAAGTCTTGTTCGTGGTCACCATCGAGTACTCGTAGAAGCCGTCATCCGGCTGGAAGAGACTGAGCTGGAAGTTCTTCGCCGGCTTGCCCGAAATTCTCTTGCGAAAGACGACGACCCGCTCGGTTCGTTTCCACTTGTCGATGCGAAGCGAGAGCGAGAAGCCATCGACCGAGGCGTTGACCCGCGTCCAACGCTTGCGCTGGGTGATCCGCTTGCGGACTTCAAGCCACTTCCACATCGGCATCTTGATGGTGTACTCGACGCCCGAGGCCGTCAGGAGGTCGAGAACGGCCTTCTGGCAGAAGGCGCTATCGAGCCGAACCTCCAGGGGCACCGAGCCGAGGCGCTCTCGAACATCGCCGATGAGTTCCCTCAGGCGATCGACCGCACCAACCGAGTCGTGCGTGTTACCGGCTCGGTTCCACACGCCGAGCATCTGCCCGGTCTGCGCCAGGTGGGCCGTCAGCGGATAGTACGACGGGTCCTTCGGATGGTGCGGGTTGAAACCACGCTCCGCACCTTCGACACACACTCCCGTGCGTATCACCGTGCCATCGAGGTCGATCGTCACGCGAGCCATCTCCGCCGCCGACCAGGTTGCGAAGGCTACGTCACGAAGCAGGGCCTGGAGCCGATCCCGCAGGCCCTCGGTCATCTGACCCAGCCAACGAGAAAGCGTTCGTTCCGACGGCAGCTTTCGCAAGCGGGCGAAACGAAGAAACACAGGATCACGACCCAGCTGCCGAAGATGCGCGAGGCGACTCCCGCCCACGATCAGCATGCCGATCACTGCCAAACTCATCCGCCACGATCCGTAGTCCGTGTCGCAGCGGCGCGCGGCAAAGACCTCGCGTAGCCGCGCCAGCCAACCCCGCTCCGCCATGTACCGGCTGAACAGCTCTAGACCGCCGTGCGCTGAAAGCGCCTCGTCGGTCCAGACGATCGGAAGAAAACCCTTGACGTGAGTCCGAATAGAGCCTTGAATCAATCGCACTGAAGTGGCCTTGTTGGGTGTCGGTGGAGAAGCCTTGTAACTCCTTCATCTCACACTCACAGGGCCATTTCAATGTCCGGCGTTCACCTCACAACGACGGATTGGGGCTAG
>JAAETI010000358.1 GCA_024228555.1 bacterium
CATGCCGATGTCTGTAGAGGTCCATCTCTCGTTCGGCTGGAGTGGACTGAGGCTTGCTGGATCACTCCACCTACCGTCCGGAGTCGGGCCGTACCCTGCTGTGTTGATGGCCCAGGGTTCGGGGCCGGCTGACCGGGACTCTGGCGGCTACTTCGTGCCGATCCGCCAAGCGTTTATTGACCGGGGCATCGCAACGTTCGCGTTCGACAAGCCTGGATGTGGTGAATCGTCGGGCAGCTGGCGCCACTACGCTCTCGAGGGCCGAGCGGACCAAGCCGTCGCTGCCCTGGGCCATGTTCGGAACCACCCCGCCATCACCAGCAAACGAGTTGGGATCTGGGGCCATAGTCAGGGTGGATGGCTGGTGCAGAAACTCGCCAGTCGATCCCTCGACCTTGCCTTTGCGATCGCCAGTTCAGGGCCGACGATCGGTGTCCGAGAACAGATCCCCTACGACTGTGAACACACCTTGCGCAACCAGGGCTACAACGATCGGGAGATACGAGACGCCCTCACTCTCACCCGGGAACTACAACAAGCAGCGACCGAAGGCGCCGACTTCGAATCGATCTCCAGTCGGCTACTCACGCCGGCGAGTCGAACGCCATGGTATAGCAGCTACCCAACAGTCGATGACGCTGACGACTGGGAACACTTCAAGCTCCTCCTTGGCGAGCCCTTTGAGCCTCTGTCAGCCCTCGGCTCCGCCGATTGCCCGTTCCTCGCCGTCTATGGCGGACTCGACCACTTGCTGCCGCCGTGGCGAGGAGCCCACCCTGGTCGATCTGTGCTGTGGGGATGGTCGTAGAACACGACTGACCAGTTCACCTCGGCCAGGGGGCTGCTGCTTTAGACCAATACATCGGTGGCGTCGGCTGGGAGGGGGATGTTGTAAAGATAGATGTACGTTTGGGGTTCGAGTACCACACCTCTGAACAGGTCGACGGGCTCATAGTTGTCGAAGTAGACGGCAGACAGAACTCTGGACTCCCA
>JAAETI010000359.1 GCA_024228555.1 bacterium
ATCGTCCCGAGGTGTGGGAAGTCATGAAGTACTTTGCGACTTCTGACTATGCAGACGCACGCCAGGCAGCTCAGGCTGAGCTTCAGGGTGGCGGCGGAGTCCTTTCGGGATTCCTCTCGCCAGCAGTCAATGCTGACCCATCGCTGTACCAGCCACTGGAACAGTCGTTCCTCGAGATTCTCTCGACGGCCGAGGTTGTCCGTTTCGACGGCTCCGACCTCATGCCAACAGCTGTTGGTGCTGGCAGCTTCTGGACTGAAGGCACGAGCTTTGTCAATGGTCAGCTGACCTCTGCAGAGGCAGCGGAAGCCATCGACGCGACGTGGCCATAAGCGAAGAAGTAACTGATTGATAGGAAGGGCGCCGGCATCGCAAGATCCGGCGCCCTTCGTCTTTTTGGGACCCAATGCGGAGAGAGATTGGGACCCGGGCGGTGAACTCACCGGACTGATATCCGGGGTCGTTGGCCACCTTTAGTGAATGGGAGGACGATGGATAGGATCATTTCAACACTGATCAGCATCGTGGCGGCCGTCGGAGGCAGTGCCGGGATTTTCATAGGAGCCAACAAGCTCTTTGACCTGGCTCGCAACCGGTTTGACGTCTTCGGTGCTGTGGCGGGATCCCTGCTTGGGTTCCTAGCCGGCCTACTGATGTGGGCCAACAGGGTCGTAACGTTTGTCGAAGGGCCAATCGTCGGCGCTCCTGAACCAACCGGGTTCACCGCTGCAATTGACTTCGTTCTGATGGTCGTTGCGAACACAATCGTTCCCACAGCGATCGCCGGAATCGGCGGCTGGCTGATCACTCGAGTGGCCGAGGGCGAGCAGCAGAAGAAGCTGATCTTGTCCGTTGGCACATTGGGTCTACTCGGCTTGGTGTTTGGAGTCTTCTACGAAGAAGCACTCCGCGCTGAGTTCGATATCGCAGCCCTGTTGCTGTGGACCGCCATTGGTCTCGCAGTTGGGGCAGCACTCTGGGCACAGCGTGGCAGAAAGCGCCCGATTGCCGGCTATCTGGCCCTTGGCGGGGGCAGCGGCTGGTTGCTCGGATCGCTCGTGGCCCCGACCCTGGGTACCGGAAACGCTGGCTGGACAATCGTCTCGGCGACGGTTGGTTTCGCAGCGATTGGGGCCTGGATCGGATTGCGCGACGTCGCAGACTACGAAGCCCGCGATGGTATCTCTCGCAAGTCCCGGGTCTATGTGTTCCTGGCACCAGCACTGCTATTCATCTTTGCGTCGCTGGTTCTGCCGGCCGCAAGGACGGTTTGGTTGTCGTTCCTCGGTCTCGATGAGACACTGGACTTCGCCGACCGCGCCGCAGGCGGGGTCGACAAGTTCGTGGGAATGGACAACTACAAGGCTGTGTTCGACGACCCTAAGAACTTCAACGTCGAGAACTGGGCCGACGTCTTCACGAGCCAACTCACCTATGTCTCGGTGGGTCTCATCGTGCTTGGCGTAATCGCCGGAGTAGTACTCGGTCGCAGCCGTGGTCTGAAGTTCGAACGATCGGGATCGTCACTGGCACCGCTCACCTTGGGCGTGTTCCTGTTGTCATTCTCGATCTTCGCCGTGTTACGAGGCACCGTCTTCAACAACCTGTGGTGGGTTGTTGCCGTGGTGAGCTTGGCAACGTCTCTGGGGCTTGCGATCGCTGTTCTGGCGGACAGAGCCAAGATGGAGAATGTCGCCAAGTCGCTGATCTTCATGCCGATGGCGATTTCGTTCGTCGGTGCGGGCATCATCTGGCGGTTCGTTTATGCCGCTCGTGACACATCGCAGGACCAGACCGGTGTTCTCAACTCGGTATGGGTTGCACTGGGGCAGCTGAGCAACAGCGGGTGGCCAAAGACTTTGGCCGCCCTCATTCTCGCCACGATTGTCATCGGACTGTTGTACCTCGGTTGGCGGGGCTACAAGGGCCAGGCAATGGGGGTAGCGATCGGTTCAGCCGTCGCCGCTCTGCCGTTCCTTTGGGTCCTGGTGCGCTTGCTCACGATCGGTATCGGCGGATTCTCGATTGCAGATGATGGAACAGTCATCGCCGAGACGATCCTTGTCCGCGAGACCAGTCCGTTCAATAACCTGTTCCTGATGATCGTTCTGATCTGGATCCAAACCGGATTCACAATGGTTATCTTCTCGGCCGCGATCAAGGCCGTACCAGCGGAGCTAGTCGAGGCGTCGAAGGTCGACGGGGCAACCGAGTCCCAGACCTTCTGGCGAGTCACTATCCCGCAGATCGCCCCAACCATCGGTGTCGTCATAACCACCCTCATCGTCTTGGTGATGAAGGTGTTCGACATCGTGAAGGTCATGACCAACGGTAACTTCGACACTCAGGTGCTTGCGAACGCAATGTTCACGACAGCCTTCAGCAACTTCAACTTTGGTGAAGGTTCGGCACTGGCGGTACTTATCTTCCTGTCGGTCCTCCCGGTGATGTACATCAACATACGCCGCATGCAGAAGGAGGCAGCCTGATGAGTATTGAATCACGCGCCATGGAGAAGAGAGCGGCACAGGCTGAAGGTGGCCTAGGGAGCAGAATCTACAATTTCCTGAAAGCGATCCCAACGTGGGTCCTTTGGGGCATTGTGGTTCTGTGGACGATCCCCACCTTCGGGCTGCTCGTCAACTCTTTCCGTCCCCGCGACGGTCAGAGGTCGAGCGGTTGGTGGACGGTCTTCACCGGCAACTCCGAGGGCGGATTGACGCTTGACAACTACAAGAGTGTGCTGGAGTCGGGAACAACGGATTCGCTTGCGGATGCGTTGTTGAACTCCCTCGCTATTGCTATCCCAGCGACAATCATCCCGATCGCGATCGCAGCCTTTGCGGCGTATGCGTTTGCGTGGATCCCGTTCAAGGGTCGGGAATTGCTGTTCATCGCGACTGTCTCGCTGCTGGCGATTCCGTTGCAGGTGGCTCTGATTCCGTTGCTCACCACCTATTCGGGTGGGGCGCACTGGACGATTCCGTTCCTGGATAAGACAGTTACGTTCTTCCCGGACTTCAGTCTGTCGGGATCGGTAACGGCGGTATGGCTGACCCACACCGGGTTCGGTTTACCGTTCGCCATCTTCCTGCTGCACAACTACATCTCGGGTCTACCAAAGGATCTGTTTGAGTCGGCCCGTATCGACGGTGCCGATCACTTCACGATCTTCTGGCGTCTCGTGGTTCCGTTGGCAGTTCCGGTGTTGGCGGCCTTTGCCATCTTCCAGTTCCTCTGGACCTGGAATGACTATCTGATTGCGGTGACGATGATCGGAGGTAACGGACCTGCGTTCCCGGTCACTGTGAAGATCGCGTCACAAGCCGGCGCTTTCGGTCAGAACGAACACTTGCTGACTGCCGGGGCATTCATCTCGGCGTTTGTCCCGCTGATCGTGTTCTTCTCGCTGCAGCGATTCTTCGTAAGAGGAATCCTGGCGGGCTCGGTCAAGGGCTAGACAGCAGGCAACTAACGAACGAGCGGTCCCCCATTTGGGGGGCCGTTCTTTTCTGCCCGACCGGCGGTGTTCTTCATAGCCAAGAAGCCAGCCACGGTCACGGCTATCACCAACCAGGTGGCCAGCCAGCCGACCCCTAGTCCTCCTACTAAGCCCACGGTCAGCACGAACCCAAGGACCGCCCAGATCCAGCTTTGTCTGGCCAGGATGCCGCCGGCCACCCCACCGACGATCGACCCTGTACCAACGATGGCTAGGCCTTCGAGAAGCCCGTCTCCGAAGTTCATCGCCGGAGGAATGACGACGGTTGCCACCACTCCACCGAGTACGTAGCCGGTGAGGACACCGCCCACGACCCCACCCAGCGTCGCCAAGGCGGTTGGTTGAGCCGGTGGGCGCTTCGGGTTCACGATGATTTCCTCATGGCTCCAATCATCGGCCCTGGATGAGCGGCTTTCCATGGGGACCCGACCACCAGATTCCCTGGGGGTCAACCCTCAGTTGCCCTCGACCGCAGCCCGGCCAGTGCCACCATCCATTCGGACCAATGATCGAGCTGCCGATACGCAGGTTCGCTGCGACCGTTGGTGTCATCCTCAATTGCATCGCACAGCGCACGGGCCTGGTCGCTCAGGTCTTTGGACTCGGTATTGGTGAGAGTGACCATCTCGGCAGCGTTCAGGCCAGCAGTCTCCCAGGCGGCGGCATGGGCATCGGCCCGCAGATAGCGGAGACCAATCAAGCGATGCCACAACAACGCAACAGGGCCCGTGGGTTCGGTTAGTCCGCGATAAGGCCCAACAAGCGGGCCCGCGGCTCCCTTCAGCATCGCGTCAGCTCCGTTGGCGAGCAAACCCAGATCGGCTTCATCTCCCCACAACTCGGCCGCATTCGCGAGCCGGACATCATTTACGACATCGACAATCTCGATAAGGGCGGCCGTCGGTCTCAGCTCATCATCAACGAGCCGACGCTCCCGCAACTCGTCGATCGAGGCGATGGCCGCTTCCTGGGCGTACCGGAACCGCGTCTTGACCAGATCATCCGTAAGTGTGCCAGCAGCCATGAAGTCGGCCAGGTCCACCCAATAGCCTGGCGACTTCAGATCAACCCCGGCGAGAATCGCTCGGATCCGTTGCTTGTCCTCGTCGGAGATCGAGCGGTGGACCCCAAGGACAACGCGATCGACCACGGCTGCGGTCGTAGCGACCGATAACTCGATACTCACCTTGCATCGGACAGGTCGCCGGTCCCGGTCTGCCGGCCTCAGTTCTCCATCGCTTCGTCGGCCAGAAAACCGTCGGCAACAATCCCGGACCCAGGGAGCTCACCTGACGCTTCGCTGAGCTCGGCGAGGATCTGTGCCGAATCCTCGGGCATGTGATAGGTCTCTTCTTCGCCGGGGAAGACGCCGTTGCGAACATCGGAGAAGAACTCCTCGAGAGCGGCGACCGCAGTGTCGGCAAGTTGGGCGTACTGCCGAACGAACTTGGCGGTGCGCTTGTCGTGGAGGCCGAGGACGTCATGAAACACGAGGACCTGGCCATCACAGTCCGCCCCGGCTCCGATCCCAATCGTGGGCACACCGATCTCCTCGGTCACCGTCCTGGCAACCACGTCCGGTACTCCTTCGAGAACGATGGCAAAGACCCCGGCATCAGCCAGCGCCTTTGCATCCGTGATTAGCTCATAGGCAGCGGCCGCCTGTTTGCCTTGGACGCGATAGCCACCCATGGCGTGCACGGATTGCGGAGTAAGGCCGAGGTGGCCCATCACAGGGATTTCGGCATCAAGCACCGCACGGACAACATCAAGCCGTTTCCGCCCGCCCTCGAGTTTGACCGCACCAGCACCCCCGTCGCGGATCAAACGGCCGGCGTTGTGGACGGCTTCCCTCGGAGTTGTGTGATAGCTCAGCCACGGCATGTCACCGACCACCAGCCCGCTGGGCTCCGCAGTCATCACCGCAGCGGTGTGGTAGACCATCTCGTCAACGGTCATCGCAAGCGTGTCGGCCCGACCCAGGACGACATTGGCGACTGAGTCGCCCACCAGAATGATGTCAGCCCCGGCACGATCTGCGATCCGGGCCGACGGCTCGTCGTAGGCGGTGATCATGACCAGCTTGTCTCCGCCCTTGCGGGCCTTGATCGCTGGTGCCGTGAGCTTCCTTGTCATCTTCACATTCCTTCTCCTGTGAGCTGGGCGCCCGAGGGTCGCCGTGCTGTCCTGGAACGTTACCCGTTGGTGCTGCATTCCGACGACCCGGCTATTTTGCCCCTATGGCACGCAAAGACATAACTATGACCCCGGAAGAGGCCCAACAGTTTCTCAGTTCCAACACGGTTCTCGAGGTCGCAACGATCGGCGGCGACGGATGGCCCCATCTTGCACCTATGTGGTACGTCATGGACGAAGGCAAGGTTGTCTTCCGCTCGTTCACCAAGTCGCAGAAGATCGTGAACCTGCAACGCAATCCGAAGCTCTCAGTGCTTGTCGAAACCGGCGACGACTACTCCCAACTGCAGGGCGTGATGATCAA
>JAAETI010000360.1 GCA_024228555.1 bacterium
GTTGGTGGTTTCGAGCTCGGCGTTCTTTTTCGCAATGAGTCGGGTAGCGCGTGACTTGAGGCGATAGCGGTTGTTCAGCAGCAGCGCGATGATCAGCAGCAGGACGAGCCCGCCAAGGAGCGTCAGCCCCAGCGCCCGCTCGCGTTGTCGGCGGGCTTCATCAAGTTGGCGCTGTCGTTCGAGCAGCTCGATCTCCTTCTGTTTCTGGTCGGCCTCGAAGCGGGCCTGCATCTCGGCTACCGTCGCGCTGTTCTCCTCGCCGAAGATCTCGTTCTTGACGCGCTCGTACTCTTGAAAAGCCTCCAGGGCCTCGCGGTAGCGACTCGTTTCGGTATAGATCTCCGACAGTGACAGAAGGATCTCTGGAAGCTCGACCAGGCTGTTGATCTCGGCGGCGAGCGTGCGCGCACGCTGTAGCTGGGTGATGGCCGCGCCATAGGCCTGCCGTTGCTGATCCAGGCCAGCCAGTGAGAGCAGCGATGAAACCACCCCTTGCCTGTCCCCGATCTCCTCTCGAAGCTCAAAGGCGCGCTGCGCGTAGCTGGCGGCCTGGTCGAGCGCGCCCTGCTCCGAGTAGATGCCGCTGATATTATGCAACACCCTCGCTTGGGAAAGCTTGTTGCCGAGCTTTTCCTGCATCCTCAGCACACGGAAGGAATGGGCCAGGGCCTCTTCGTGCTGGCCCTGTTCCCGGTAGATCATCCCGATATTGCTTAATAGAATGGCGATAGCATCCTCGCGGCCTTCTTCTTCTCGAATCAACAGCGCCTTATGGTAAAAGTCCAGCGCCTGATCTGACTGCCCTAGCTCCTGATACACGACCCCGATGTTGTTGAGCACGGCGGCCATCCCGCTTCTATTGCCGGCCTCCTCCCTGAGCTGGTAGGCTCTCATGTAGTTTTCCAGCGCAGCAGGATAATCGCCCTTTTTCCCGGCTATGATCCCGGCAATGTTGATGACACTGGCCTGGCCGATCGCATCACCGAGGCTTTCGTATAGCACGACCGCCTCGCGGATGACCTCCATGCCTTGTTCGTAGGTTCCGGTGCGATGGGATATCTTCCCGAGGGTCTCGAGGGCCAGGGCCAGGGCCGGCTGGTCCTCCCGGGCACGGGCCAGCGCCTCGGCCCGTTGCGTGTGCTCGAGCGCCTTCGGAAAGTCTGACAATCGCATGTAGGAGTTGCCCAGGGCATTGGAGAGGCGGAGCTCTTTTTCCTCGTCCGGCCTCGCTTCGAGCAGCGTATGCGCCTCCGTGCCGTAGGCCACCGACCTCGATGGTTTGGCCTGGCGAAAGGCCCAGGCGAGCTCGACGAGCAGGTCGAGGCGCTCCTGGCCCGTGGCCTGGGCGAGCTGGGCTTCGAGCTGCGTGGTGTCGGGTGGTTGCTCCGGACCCGCCTGCGCCCACAGCGGCGTGGCGAAGAGCAACAA
>JAAETI010000361.1 GCA_024228555.1 bacterium
CGGCACTCGACCAGCTCGCTGACCGTCAGCTTGCAGAGGTTGAAGTGGCTGTTGACCGAGACGTCGTCGTCGTAGCCGACCAGAATGTCTTCTTCCATCCGGAAGCGATTCTGGCGCAGCGAGTACTCCCCGAGGTTCTTCCGTTCGTACTCCCCGGTCTCCGTCAGGTGGGTGGCCAGAGCCGTGAAGCCGTCCTGCACCGCTTTGGTCAAGGCGATGGTCTTGTCCTTGTTCTGCAGCTCCTTGCGGACGAACGCGGCGTCCTTGTACTTCTTGTCCACGAAGTAATAGACCAGCCGGTTGGTGTAGCTGTGGAAGTCCCACAGGGACTTCATGTTGAACAGCTCGAAGCTGCCGAAGCCGTTGTACTGGTCACGGTACAGGATCTTCACCAGATCGTACTCGAACCAGGTGTACTCGATGACCAGGTCGACCGCCCCGGCGAGCTTCTCGGGGTCCCTTTGCGGAATCAGGTGCTGGAGCAGGTAGGCCTGGCGGGTCAGGACGTCGCTCCCCGGGGAGTAGAAGGGGTCGAGGAAGCCGTGGGCGTCGCCGACGATCGCCCAGCCGTCGGTCGAGCAGAAATCCTTCCGCTTGTAGGTCAGGTGGGGATGGGACTGGAAGTCCAGCATCTCCGAGCCGTCGAGGAGGATCTTCACGAACGGTTGCTCGTTGAGGAACTCCACGAAGTCCTCGCGCTCGGTCAGGTCGCGGATGATCGTCTTGTCGTAGACGATGCCCCAGCTGACCACGTCTTCGCCGATGGGGATTTCCCAGATCCAGAAGCCGCGCCCCATGAAGTGGTTGGTGGAGAGGTAGCGGCTGGTGAAGCCGACCCTGGCGCGCCACGCCTCGTCGCCGAGCAGGTCGATGTCCTGGGTGTTGGTGAA
>JAAETI010000362.1 GCA_024228555.1 bacterium
CTAGATGATTGGTTCCAGGGGTTGATGGGTTCACGCGGTTCGCGCGTGTCCACCACTTAGAGCGCGAGAGCGTCCATGATCAGGGGGTGTACACAGACCCTTGATCACTGGGCCAATCGTATGAACCCTGGCCTGGGCGCTCTCGCCGCCAGACTGTACGTGACGATCGACGACGCCCTGAAAGCCCACCCCCACTGGGCGCCCGAACGCCCCAAAGTCGGCATCACACCCAAAGCTCTCCGATGCCGAACTTGTCACCCTCGCCGTCATCCAAGCCCTACTCGGCTACACGTCCGAAGCCCGATTCATCCGCTACGCACGCACCCACATCAACGCGTTCTCGGCCCGCCAATGCCCCAGCTACAACAACAACCTGTGACTCGCGGACTCCACACCCGTCGAATGCGGCCACTCCAGCGAAACAACCAAACGCTCCGACCTGGCCGGCTGGACCCAATACGCCTACTGCGCCAGCCGCACCCGCTACTTCTGGGGCCTACGCCTCCACCCGATCCCCACACCCTCAGGACTACCCATCACCTACGCGCTCACCGGTACCAAAACCAACGAACGCGAAACCTGCCTCCAAATGCTGCACCAGCCGACCTCGACACCACCGGCCGCGCGCTGGTGGCCGACAACCGCTACCGCTCCACCGACTTCGAAACCGACATCAACACCAGCGACATGACCCTCATCCGCCCAGCCACCAAGGGCGAGAAACCACGAACAGGCCAACAAGCCCTACACGCCTGGCGCCAGACCATCGAATCGATCTTCGACACCCTCAAAGACCAACTCGGCCTCGAACGCCACGGCGCACGCACCCGACCAGACGTCTGTGTCCGAGTCCAACAACACATGCCCTCGCACTCACCGCAGCCACATGGCACAACGAAACCACCCATCGTCACGGACGGACACGATCACTCATCGCCAGTGACCACAAACCCTTGGAACCAATCATCTAGGAGACTACGGCAATGGACCCATATGTGTAGGTTCCACAAATTGAGCAAGATGTTCCGGGGCCCGCTGTGTTGCTGGACGAGGTCTCGTTATGGCCCACCCAGCCACCGCCACCGGTCTCGGGGGTTCTCGCCAGGCTCACCAACCTTGGGCGCTCCCAAGACCGACGCACGACCACGTTGCTTGATGCTTCTTTCACCGGGACTCCTTCATTGTCTTTCCCAATTGTAGCAAGGAACTCTGCGTGACACTATACGCAAATATCACCACGCACAGTGAGATTCCCACCAACCACGTTGCGGGCTCGCTGCCTCCGACACAACACCACCAGGCGAGGCCTCGACGACGACCTGCCAGCCAGACGACTGGTTCCAAGAGGTTGGCGGTCACTGGCGATGAGTGATCGAGCCCGTCCGTGACGATGGGTGGTTTCGTTGTGCCATATGCCTACGGTGGACGCGAGGGCATGTGTTAGCCGACGCAGGCGTCGAGTCCTGTGCCTCCCCCGTGGCGTTCGAGGCCAAATTGGTCCTCGAGGGTGTCAAAGATCAACCCGATGGTCTGGCGCCACGCTCCTAGAGCGTGTTGACCAGGTTGCGACTTCTCGCTGTGAGTAGTGGAACGGACGAGGGTGATGCCGCCAATATCGAGGCCGACATGGGTGATCAGAGCGATGTCTTGAACACCCCCGATCCTGGGTGCTCGCAAGCTCCAAGCGATGGACACACGCGTGAGAGGGCCCCGGTTGTAGGTCCAGGTGTTATGCGAGTTGTGGTTGGTTTCGGTCGGTCCAGGCCTGGTGGTACTCGGCTGGTGTCAGTAGTCCATGGGCGTGGTGGGGTCTGTTCATATCGTGACTCGATTCTCCAGTCCTCGATGATCACTTGGGCCTCGAGGAGGCTGTCGAAGTGCCACAGGTTGAGTAGTTCATCACGGAACTTGCCGTTGAAGCTCTCGATCCAGGCGTTTTGCCACGGTGAGCCGGGGTCGATGAAGATCGATCCGACGCCGTTGGTTCGACACCAGTCGTCAACGACGCCGGCGATGAACTCGCCGCCGTTGTCGAAGCAAACCAGGCCAGGTAGCCGCGTTGGGTGGCGAGCTGGTCGAGGACATCGACGACTCGGTCGGCGTTGATCTTGCGGTCGACGATGATGGCTGGGCATTCGCGGGTGTATTCGTCGATGACGTTGAGCATCTTGATGGTCCGGTCGTCGACGGTGGTGTCGAACTGGAAGTCGAACGCCCACAGGGCATTGGGGCGGATCGGTGACATGGCGCCGACGTGGGTGCCGACCCCGGTCAGGCGCTTCTTGCGGCCCCGCTGGGGAACCTTGAGGCCTTCCTCGCGCCACAGACGCCGTATCCGCTTCTTGTTCTCACGATGACCGAGCCGGCGGCGTGCCTTCCACGCTCGGCGCCATCCCCACCGCGGGCGACGCTTGGAGAAGTCCCGCAACCAGCGGCGCAGCTCGGTCTCTTCGTCGGTTGGTTCTGGTGCGGGGCGACGTTGAGTGGAGCCGTGCTGGCCCACGAGATTGCAGGCACGGCGTTCGGAAACCCCGAACCGGTCACGCAACATCACGACGGCGCTGCGCTTGCGGTTCGGGGTCAGAATTCCCCCTTGGCAACCTCGCGGAGCATGTCGATGTCGAGGGCCTGGTCGGCCACGATCTTCTTCAGGCGGGTGTTCTCAGCCTCGAGCTCCTTCAACCGCTTCGCGTCGTTGGCCTTCATGCCCCCGTACTGGGCGACCCACCGGTGCCACGTCGACTCCGCGATCGCGAACTCTCGACACACCTCCTCCAGGCTCTGGCCGCCAGCCATCAGCTTGTGGCCCTCCGCTAGTTTCCAGATGATCTGCTCGGGCGTGTGCCGCCTGTGCTTTTTCGTCATGGTCATGGTGTCCTATCCGCCCCACACCGGGGGCATCAGACTCCCATAACACCTGGACCACTATCCGGGGGTCACGGCACCGCCACTGAGATCCGGACCGGTCGAGACGAAACGCCCACGCACGCCACTGAAGCTCCCCGAAGTCGCGAGGACCAACGAACCCAACCAGGAAGCAATCATCCTCCAGAACAAACTGAGTGTCAGCATGACCGCAGATGACAGTGCGAACCCGGTGGCCGGTTCCGATGAGTCGGGTATGAAGAAGCTACCGGCTCAGCTTAGTCTCGCATGCAACCAGTCATCGAGTTCGGCGCTAGTAAGGATGGCGTTGACCCGCCGAGGGCCAATCGTTTTGTACCAGCGCGAGTACCGAAGCGCGGGTGGAAGAGACGCCATGACTGTCGGAGGAACAACCAGGCTCGGAACCCACGGCGCTCCGACAGCGCCGCGACACCCCAGGATCGCTCGACGTCCAACCCAGATGAGCGACCAGGAAGCATCGCGAAGACCCGGCAGGGCGGTCGGTCCGTTGGCCCAATAGAGGGTGACTCCTCCTGCGGTACAGTGCAGCAGCCCGACGCGTTGTCGAAGTCCCTGACCGTAGACGACAGGCACCGAGCCGTCAGTACGCCAATCACGCCTACTCAGCGTTGCTTCTGCAGCAAGTTCCCAGAGGTGCTCGGGCCGCTCTCGGCGGAGGCGCGAGACCCAGTACAGCGCTGCGAGCGGCATGGCCGCGCCAATCAGGACAGCCAGATCTCCTCCGATCACAGGGGTGTCGGTCCCAGCAAGCGCCGACCGACGCTATCGACGATGCTCTGAGCACGGTCCCTAGCAGAGTCGTAGGCATCGCCTACCGCTCCACCGATCGACCCAGCGACCTGTTCCACCTGGCCAAGAAGACTTGAGACGACTTCGGCCGGTTCCACAACAGCAACCTCCGTGACGGTATAGCTGGCTCCGAAGCTAGCCCCCTCTCCCGACACCACATACAACTCGGCCCACCAGTTCTCCCAAACGATGTCAGTTCCGTCCAAGCTGAAGCACAGGGCACCACCACCGCCGATCCCGTGGGCGACGGTAAGCTCGCCGCATACGCCAGGGCCAGCGAGATCCTCGATCGAATCTACACCTGCGATGAACTGGCCGCCTCCTGCCGATCCGGACGCGCCGAGCGCAAGTCCCACCCCCGCGGTCCGCGCGACACCTACCGTCCCCGACCGATCGATCCCGACACATCCCTGTAGCTGCACGTACCCGAAACCAGCGAGTTCCCCTTCGCCACAGAGTCCTGACACGTTTGGCGTCAGGTGCGGCCAGGCATCGGCGAGCTTTCTGGCTGCCTCATCGAAGGGGCTTCAGAACCTCGTATGTGTTGAGCGGGCCCGATCCCGTCGGTAGGGCACGAGCGTCAAGCGGCGTCCCCTGCGGCGAGAAGAACCGACCAGTCTCACC
>JAAETI010000363.1 GCA_024228555.1 bacterium
CTCGACGCCGTTGACCATCAGGGGAGAAGGATCCGGCTGCCTCCGGTCCGAAGCGGTCGTTCACGAAGAGCAACACTATCGGCATTTTCCACTATCCGTATAGGAGAAATCCAGGCTTCGTCCTGGAGCGAGCCCGGTGCCCTCCACGGACCGCTCAACGACCCTTGAACGGCCACCACTTCGACAGGCCTGATCGGCCGCTCCTTCGGCCCCGGTTGGCATCGACCTCACCTCGAACCCGGTCGCCGGCGGCGTTGATGATGTCCTCGGCCTCGTCCAGGAGAGCGCCGATGGAACCGTCTTCACCAATGCTGGAGGGAGGGTCTGGGGTGGGCGGCGTCACCAGCGAACCATGGCGCCAGTTCACGTCGGCCATGCGCCGCTCGAACTTGGGGCACTCGGCCGGACAATTCCATGGTGCCTCAGGAGCGAGATCGAGACCGCATTTCCGCATGGTGTCACCACTGGGATAGGTCCGGCTCTGGAAGTGCTTACAGTCCTGCCGCATTGCCATCGGCCCATTGTGCCATTGGTTCGGGGTGAAGATGGACGCGACCCATGGCGGATCACCTACTCCACGGCGACCCAAGCCCCCTCTTGCCACCAACAGGGTGAGCCATCGTCGGCGCACTGTGTCAATCTGGTGCGATGCCAACCCCCCACATGAGCGCCCAGCCCGCCGACTTCGCCGAAACGGTCCTGATGCCAGGGGATCCACTCAGAGCCAAGTACATCGCCGAGACA
>JAAETI010000364.1 GCA_024228555.1 bacterium
AGAACGGAACCAGGCCTCCGAGCGTTCCAGGTTCTCCTTGGCGATCCGCTCCTCGGTGATGTCCCGAGCCGTTACGACCAGACCGGCCACCTCGGGTTCATCCCGGAAGTCGCGAACCGTGAGGGAGAACCAGCGGTAGCTGCCGTCAACGAGATTGAGCCGGGCTTCCTTGTGGTGAACTTCACCCACCCGACGCTCCACCGTGGCGTGAAGTAGTGCATCCAGTTTGGCGCGATCCCCTGGGTGGGCGATCTCGAACGCATGCGACCCCACGAACGTTGCTGCAGGGTGGCCCGTTACCCGGTGAGCGTTGGGTCCGGCGTACCGGACCGAGCCCAGTTCGTCGGTCACCAACACCAGCTCGGCGTTCTGGGCCATGAGCGCGCCGAACCTCTGCTCGCTCCGCTGCTGGTGCACTTCCTCGCGGTAGTCGGTCGCCGCGAACGCCAGCGTGGCCTGACGGGCCAGAACACCGAGGCTCCACGCCATCTCGGCCGGGATCAGGACCGGGGAGCTCACCGACAGGACTTCGACGCGGGACGGGTCAACAATCGGGTGGGCAAAGACAAATTGGTCGCCGTCGTTGTGGTCCAGTGGTGTAACGAGCTCTCCAACCACGCTGGTTCCGCTCTCGACGGCAGCATCCGCGGCAGCCGCTTGGTCGGAATCAAGCCAGCTGCCCTTGGCCTCGCCTGAATCCCGACCAACCGAAGCCTGGACTCGCCAGCCGTCGTCTGAGCGGGCAATCAGACTGGCCCTGGCGTCCACCTCCTGACCAGTGGTGAGCAACGCGATGTCCAGCACCGCGTCGGCAATCTCGCTACTCCGAGCAGTGGCGGTTATCCGTTCCCCAGCTTCTCGGATCTGACGCTCGCGATCCGCTTGTCGTTCCCGGTCCCGCACCAGCGCCACGAATCGAGCCAGAACCAGGAGACTCAACAGGCCAGTTCCGCCCAGGAGGATCGGAGCCGATGAGTGCCCCCCGAGCCCGTGCATGAGGGCGAAGAGGACTGGACCGATCACCAGGGCACCACCCAGCAGGGCGATGCGCCTCGTGCTGAGGTTCCTGCTCAGGTAGCTCGGCCTGTTGGTCAGGTTGACCACCTCGGGGTGGAGAATCCCGGCAATGGCGAAGGAGAAGGCAAACGGTGACACGATCAGCCCTGCCGTGAACGCCCAACGAACGCCGACAACATCCATTCGGATCAGCACGTCGTTGGCAACCACAAGGCCGGCGGCGGCCGCGATCAGGTAGTACGAAACGTTGCGTTCTCCGGGACCATTGGCGATGCGAGCCACCAGGTAGACGAGGGTGAAGGTGACCAGTAGGTAGACGCAGGTCGCGACCTTCGCCTGCAAGCTGGAGCCGCTGGTGGTGAGGAACTCAGCCAACAGGGTTCCGGCCACGATCGAAACGAAGGCGAGAGCGACGACCAGGGCGTCGATAATGTCACCGACCCGCTTCTCCACCGTTCGGCTGTCCAGCAACTCGAAAGCTCCGCGCAAGATGAGGAGCCCCGATACCCACGCCACGACGTCGCCGTAGCCGGGAAAGGGCGTCACGCCCCCACCCGCCTCGGTCTCGATCGCACTCACGACGGCAGCGGCAACGGCCACCAGCCCTCCCAAGAGGCCGAGCGCCCAGGGCCGTCGCACCATGGTCTTGCGTCGGTAGAGAACCGCGGCACCCACGGCGAGATAGCCAGCCGAAAGCAGACCGCGCACGACAAGCCGTCCATCGTCGGGCAAGAAGAACCCGAGAAGGGACACGCACAGACACAAGAGCAGAGCTCTCGACCAGGCCGATCGCAGCACACTGGACCATCGGCCGGCCCCTGATGTGAATGAAGGTTCTAGGTGGCTACGGTGCCCGTTCCCAGTAGTGGCGCCTCGGCCGACTGGCGAAGATCGATAGCCAACCCGGACGCAAAGAATTCATGTTCCTCAGGATGGTTTGCTCGCAAGTGCTCCATCGACTTCACCAAGTCGACATACACCGGGGTGCGTTCCCGGTGACCGAGCTCGCGGGACTCGCCGATGGGCAGGACGATGATGTTCAGGAAGCCAGCCAGGATGCGGTGTAGCGCGGGATCGACCACCGCCACCCAATGACGGCTTCCGAGAACCGCCAACGTGTGTTGACCCATCGCCCGATAGAGGCCAGCCGAGATCGAGAACCGGCCGCCCGCTCCGCGCGGGACTGCCATTCCCGACACTTCAACCAGCTCGGAGGAGACCTCGGCTACGAGTTCGTGTCCCCTTGCGTTGAGATCGAAGTTCTCGAGGAAGAACAGACCCTCGGGGCCGTTGGGTATGAGCCTGCTGCCACCGACGATCTCCTTCCCCCGGTAGGCCGGGAAGTAGACGGCATGGTTGTCGTACTTGTCGTGCGCGACAGTGGCCGCCTCACCCGGACTCAGGAATCCATGATCGACATAGGTCTCGGCCCGTAGCTGGCGGACAGCCTCGACCTCCTCGAGGGTCTCAGCCGGACCGATGTCGATCTCAACAAGCTCGGGAAGTCGCACCTCGAGATCTCCTTTGGGTCCCATCCGGCGCGGGACCCCGGGTCGAAGCCGTCACTCTAGGTGGCCGTGCCGACGCACTTCCACTCCTAGATGGTTAGTTCCAAGGGGTCAGTGGTCATACGCGGTCAGTGAGCGGGCGGGGCCGGGTTGGTTGGTGGTTTCGTTGTGCCAGATGGCGGCGGTGAGAGCGAGGATGCGTTGGAGTATGCGGGCGGCGACGCCTGGTTTGGTGCGGCCGCCGTGGCGTTCGAGGTCGAGTTGGGCTTTGAAGGTCTGGTTCACTCACTCGATGGTTTGGCGGAATGCTTTGAGGTAGGGGCCCCCGGTGCGGGTTGTCTCGGTTTTCAGGTTCGGTCGGATG
>JAAETI010000365.1 GCA_024228555.1 bacterium
CACCGGGCGATCCAATCCACGTTGATCTACCTCAGAGTGACCTCGGAAGGTATCAACCGCCTGGTCAATCCGCTCGACCGACTGCTGCAGGTTCCGCCTGAGGACGGTGGTCCGAAATGAGCGCCGGGCCCTTGGAGATCGCTGAGATCTTCCGCCAGTACCGGAGCGCGTACGAGCAGAAAGTAGGGCGCCTCTCGGCCGCCGAGCAGCGCGTCGTCCGCGACATCACCAGCTGCCGCACGGCCGATCTCGGTGGTCATCTCTACGTCTGTGACCAATGCGGCGTGATCAGCGAGCGCTTCAACTCGTGTCGCAATCGCCACTGTCCGAAGTGCCAGAAGCTGGAGCGCGAGCGCTGGCTGGAGAAGCGTCAGCAGGAGCTGCTGCCAGTACCGTACTTCCACCTCGTCTTCACGGTCCCGCACCAACTCAACCCGTTGTTTCTGAGCGATCCGAAGACGCTCTACAGTTTGCTCTTTCGAACCACCGCGGACACTCTGCTGGAGATCGCCGAAGACCCGAAGCACCTGGGTGCCAAGATCGGCTTGTTGGCGGTCTTACATTCGTGGGGCTCGAACCTCGAGCTTCACCCACACCTACATGTCATCGTGCCGGGCGGCGGGCTGTCGCCGGATCGGCAACGGTGGATCGCAACGAAGCGGGATTTCTTCCTACCGGTCAAGGTCCTCAGCCGCGTCTTCCGCGGCAAGTTTCTCGAAGAGGTCCGGAAGATGGCGCGACAGGGACAGCCTGTCTTTCCGCGTCGTCTTGATCCAAGGGACGAACCCAGCGCCTATCGGTGCTGGCTCGACGAGCTGTATACCGCGCCTTGGGTAGTGTATAGCAAGCCTCCCTTCGGCGGCGCCGAGCGCGGCTTGCAGTACCTGGCGCGCTACACCCACCGGGTGGCGATCAGCCAGGATCGACTGCGACGCTTGGAAGACGACCGCGTGGTCTTCGACTGGAAAGACTACCGCGACGACGGCAAGGTCAAGGTGATGAGCCTCGACGCGGCCGAGTTCTTGCGGCGCTTCCTGATGCACGTGCTGCCTTCGGGCTTCCACCGCATCCGCTACTACGGCTTGCTGGCCAATCGCCATCGGGCGACCAACCTGGAGCGCTGTCGGTACCTGCTGGGTGTCGTCACCGAGACGAAGCCTGATCCTCAGGTGGCGGCCAACGATGAGGCGTCAGAGCCGGAGTCCTGGCAGGAACGGATGCTGCGCTTGACAGGAATCGATCCGACTCTCTGCCCGGCCTGAGGCGAAGGACACCTCCAGGTGCTGGAGAAAGTGCCGTCGCTGGGCGAGCTACAGATGATGGCGGCTCGGGCGCCACCTGTCGCGGCTCTGGCCTCGGCGAGCTGACAGACTGATCCGCCTTCCTCCGGTCCCGTTTCGCCGGGACCCTGGGTGAAGTGCGTCCGGCCGGCGGCTTGTGGTAAGCTCCGGGCCGCCAAATCCCTCCAGCCGGCTCGGAAACGGGCTCACAGAGCCTGCCCGGCCTCGGGGAGGCCCCAATATGCTGCGATCTCACCTGCATCCGACCGTCTCGCCCACCGCGACGACGCCCCTGGCTGAGGGATACAAAGCCCTAATCGCAAGGCCCGTGCCAGCCGGCGGCCTCGTACAACTCGCTTCCAACTGAAGGCGGCTCCTGTGCTGGATGACGCGGAGAGCTTGGCTTGGCCTTCAGTTAGAAGCTTTATTGTTGCACGAAGCCGCTTCGCGGCGGTATCTCTCCGGTCTCCCAGCCGATAGGCTGGATCCTCTGACTCCCACGGCCCCCGGAACCCTCCTCGACGTCTCTATCTGAACCGGCTTCTCTGCCGGCATGCCTCGCTCTGTCGC
>JAAETI010000366.1 GCA_024228555.1 bacterium
ACTGCGGGTTGCGGCGGGGACCGTTCGGTTCGTAGTCTGCCCTGCGCAGGGGGACATGAGTGAGGGAGTGGGCTTGAAGAACGACAAACGCACCATTTTCGGATGGGCGATGTACGACTGGGCCAACTCGGCTTACATCACCGTTTTTGGTGCAGTTATCGGGGCGTTCTTTACCGGCACCATCATGCCCGATGACAAGTACTGGGGATTGTCCGGCGAGTCGCTGTTTTCGATACTCGTCGGCATTGGCAGTATCCTGCTCATGTTGGCCATGCCGATTCTCGGGGCCATGGCCGACTATGCCTCAGCGAAGAAGAGGTACCTGCGCAACTTCGCCATGTTGGGCGCTGTGTTTGTGCTGATCACACCGTTTGTTCCCGATGGTCAGGTGCCGCTCTTCTTGCTGATCGTCTTGGTGGGACAGTTTGGGTTCGTTGCTGCCAACGTATTCTACGACGGGTTCCTGCCCGAGATCACCACCGACGACACGGTTGACAAGGTGTCGTCGAAGGGGTTTGCGCTTGGCTATCTGGGGGGAGGACTTTATCTGCTGCTTGCGCTGGTTCTGATCAGTGCTTCGAGCGATGAAGCGGGGGCAACGCTGACTGAGAGCCTCGCCGCCAGAATCTCAATCTTTGGCTCGGGTATCTGGTGGATCATCTTTTCTTTCTTCTCCTTGGCCCGGCTGCCTGCCGACCGATCGTCAGCATCGGATAGGCTCGGGCTCAAAGAGTACGTGTCCATCGGCTTCGGAAGAACGGTCGGCACCACCCGCAAACTTCGTTCGTTCCCTCATCTATTGCTGTTTGTGCTTGCGTTCATTGTCTACAACTCAGGTACGGGAACTGTCATCGCCGTCTCTGGTCCGTATGCGGAAGACACGCTTGGTCTCGAACTCGAGACCATTGCCCTGGCGTTCCTCATCGTGCAGTTCATCGCGTTCTTTGGAGCCTTGATGTTTGGGATGGTTGCCGACCGGATCGGGCCCAAGCGAGCCGTGATGATCACTCTTGTCGTGTGGACTGGTCTTGCGGTTATGGCCTACTACCTGCCAGAGGGCTCAGACTCTGGATTCCTCTTGCTGGCGGCGATCGTGGGGTTTGTGCTCGGCGGGGTGCAGGCCCTGTCTCGCTCGCTGTATTCGTCGATGATCCCTGAGGAGGCCTCTGCCGAGTTCTTTGGCTTCTTCTCGGTCTTCTCCAAGCTGTCGGGAATCGGTCCGCTGGTCTTCGGAGCTGTGAGTGCTGTCACCGACTCGGGCAGGACCGCGATCCTGTCGGTTGCGGTG
>JAAETI010000367.1 GCA_024228555.1 bacterium
CCATAGTGTGTGAAACCGACGAGCAGTGGCAAGCGTTGGCACGAGAGATGCGCCGGAGCGACCTCTCCGGCCTGAGCGGCGCAGAGCGGTTGGACCAACGAGACCTGATCGACGAAGCAGTCGCTGACTGGACGAAGATCCAGGATGCAGCCGGCCTCACTTCCCGGCTGCAGGCTCACGGCATTCCCGCCCACCTGGTGGCCGAAGGGCCAGACGCCTGGACCGATCCCCAACTCGCCAGTCGGCATCAGTTTTCTTGGGTCGACCACCCAATCGCGGAACGGGTGGTGGTCGACAACCCGCCCCACATGGTCTCGCCCGGCAGCGGTGGTTATGACTGGGCCGGACCTACCTACGGCCAGCACACCTACCAGGTACTCCAGGACATCCTCGGCTATGACGGCGACAAGATCGCCGAGCTCGCCGTCGCCGAAGCGTTGGAGTAGCGAGCAAGCCCAACAAAGCGGCACGGCATAGACTCGTGAAGTGAAAGCTTGGGGG
>JAAETI010000368.1 GCA_024228555.1 bacterium
CGGCCTTGGGCTGCTAGCCGCCCTAGTGATTGGCTTCTGGTGGGCGTTCGACAACCCCCAGACTGTCGAACGGGTGGAGAAGGATCACGGTATCTCGCTACCTGAATCGACCCGTGATATTCAGGCAATGAGAGATCGGATCAGGATTACTGATCATGGTCGAGTGGCAGTCTTTCTATTCGACAATGCCGAATTGGAGGAATTCGTCGATCAGCTAGACAGGATTCCAGACGCCAGGTCGGGAACCTCCTTTCCAATCCACAACGAGTATCAGCTGTCTCGTAATCCCTTGCCTGCTGGATTGGCTCCCAGCTGGACATTCCGCAAGGACTCCCCAGCTGGCGGCGACTTCATGCTTGTTCAGATCTATGAGGTAGAAGAAGAAGTCGTAGGCGTTTGGGTCTACAGCAATTGGAACTAGGTTTCCCTGGTGGCCGAGTTCTTGAACATTGCGGCAAGTGTGGCTAAGTCGCGGGTTTGAGTCTGGCGTTCGTGATGTAGGTGTCGATGTGGTGGTTGTGAGGGCCTGGCGGAGGGTGGCCGGGCCTCGTGGTTGGTCAGCGACGTGGAGGGGTCGGAGGACCCGCGCCTGGCTCACCGAAGCGGTTTCCCCGGCTGTGATGCTCACCTCGTTCGAGGGACTCGAAACCGGGAGTCTCGAAGACTGGCGAGCGCTCCAGGAGTTCCCGATCACCTGGGACTTCCTCGTACGCTTCTTCACAGGGCTGTACTTCCCCAATGCGCGCCGAACGCTCGAACTCCTCGCCCAACTACGGGCTCACGGCTTTGACCGAACCCTGAGAGCCGGCAGCTCACTCTCGACAGTTGTCTTCTCACGCTCCCGGCTCTGGGGCCTCCGAGGGGACCAACCGTACGTGGAGCTCTACGTCGAACAAGACAGCATCGAGATCAAGAGCCATTCCATTGCCCGGGACCACCCATACCGAGTGTCAGTACCCGATCTGGGCAACGAACTGCCCAACGTGATCATCCAGCTACTTCGACAACTCGAACACAAACCACTCAGCTAGAGCCTGATCTCACACGCCTTGTAGCGACAGCCGAGTAGCACCCTGCAACAGGCACTCGCCGAGCGACAGGTCGGAAATCCCGGTCTGCGGTACCGATGGTGGGAGTCGAGATTCGATCGTGCGTGTCCTGGACGGCCCGCTGTAGGCCGTTCAGTCTGCATCGTTCAGAGTCGCCTTCGAGGTGAGTGGCCTGGGACGTTGGAATCAGGATCGACCATGTCGTCGCCCGATCTCATGGGGCGGTCGAGGAAGGGGCGGAGCCCCCGCCCGCAGTGCCGACCCCTCAGTCAGGTTGGTGGAAGCAAACTCCCCCTCCCCCTCCACTCATGTGCCCAGTTCCCCCACCCGAACGGAGGACGGCGATCAGGCGGGCCAGGGCTTGTTATTAGTCCATAACTGCACGCAACAAGTAAATAGGCCGAAACGATCGCAGTTGCCTGCACCGAGTTACGGATGGCCAGATCTGTTCGAGGAGTTCTCGATCGGGTTCCGACCAGCCGAAGCGGTCGACCTGGCGGCCTCGATGTTCCCCGCCCTCGACCCGGCCCAAGACGCCACCCTGGCCGAGTTCGGAGAAGCGATGACAGAGCTGGGCGACCGTAGCGGCCGATGGATTGACCGCCAGACGGGCGAGATCATGACGCTCGGGCCGAAGAAGGTGACGCTCACAATCTCGGGCGGATTGATCAGAGTTGCCGTCAACGACGTACGGGCCGGTCAGCTCGATGACTTGGATGTGATCGATGGCGGCCGCCTGGACGACGATGAATCGGGCGAGTCCACAAGAATGGATCTCCTCGACGATGAGGCCGATGACGCTGCGTCGTATGTGGTTGAGGGGTTCTCCCGGCGTAGTCGGAATCGATGCAGGGCAGTTGGTGCCAGCGTCGACTGGGCGGGGGCCAAGCGGTCAGGCCAGTACATGTTGATGGTCACACTGACCTACCCCGGTGACTGGCGGACTTGCGCCCCGACACCCAACGACGTCCTCCGCCACCGTCGCGCATTGGAGCTCCGCTTCTACCGAGCGACTGGCCAGCGGCTTGCTGCGATGTGGAAGAGAGAGTTCCAAGATCGGGGCGCCCCGCATATTCACCTCTTCGGATGGTGGCCATGGCGGATCGATGGCCTGGTACTAACTCAGTGGCTCTCGACCAACTGGTTCGAGATTGTCAAGTCCGGCGATCCTCGCCACCTTCTCGCTGGCACGGGTGTCGACCATCGCCAGAGCATCAAGATGTCGGATCCCAACCGGGTTGGGAACTACTTCGCCTCCTACATGGCCAAGGGGAAGTACAAGGACTACCAGAACCAGGCGCCAGCGGACTGGACTAACCCCAACGGCTCCGTCGGTCGGTACTGGGGCTCGGTTGGCCTCGAACGTCTCGGGGCAGAAGTTCGCATCACCGAGAGGGACATGGTTCACGTTGAGCGCCTCCTCCGAGGCGTACTCGCTTCCCAGAAGCGCACCAACAGGACCCGCCTCAGCCGCAAAGGCAAACGCCCCAGTGGTCTGCGTAGGCGCATGGTCAACCGCCGCTACACCCTCCCGACCCTCAAGGGCACTGGTCGAGGGTTCATGTTCCTCACCAACGACGGCGCCCAACTCGGCTTCGACATCGCCCGAGCCCTCGACCTACCCAACACCGAACCATGGCCGGCCGGCATCCAGCGGCCATTGCCCTAGCGACGGGAGGAGGTGACGA
>JAAETI010000369.1 GCA_024228555.1 bacterium
CCTCCCCCAACAGCACACACCCCACCCCAGTGAACGGCCCCCGGCGCTTGGTAACACGCGAGCAACTCTTCGCCCCGCCCCTGAGAACCCGTGGGGACGCCAATGAGCGAGGTTCTTGGCAAGGGCCGGACGGTCAACTCTTCGGTCGACGAAGCGGTCAAACGAGCCAAACGACGTGACCGCTACCAAACAGCAGAACGGCTACGCCGGTTCAACGGGTGGCTCTTCGGTGGTAAACGGCTCGGCCAGTGCGGATGGCGTCGAGGCGTCAACCCCGGCCTCAAGCGAGGTGAGAACGGTCGGGTGCACTGGTCCGGGGTCAAGACCTGCGGGTCAGTATGGGCCTGCCTGCTATGCGCGGCCAAGATCCGAGCCGCCCGAGCAGCTGAAGTCGATCACCTGATCAAGGCTCATCTGGCTAGTGGTGGGCATTGCACGTTCCTCACGTTCACGTTGCGGCACTACGCCACCGATGACCTGCTGGCGTTGTGGGTGGCAATGACCAAGGCCTGGGAGTCGATGACGTCCGGGCAGGGCTACCAAGACCTCAAAGCCCGGTACGGGATCCTCGGGTTCATCAAAGCAGTCGAGGTCACCATCGGGTTCAACGGCTGGCACCCCCACCTCCACGTGGTCATCTTCCACGACACCCTCCTCTCCGAAGATGACGGGTCGTTGGAGGAGTTCCGGGCCCGGTTCGGTCAACGCTGGGCCCGCTACATCGCCCACCAGCTCAACCGGGAGATCCACTACCGCTACGGAGTCGACGCCGTCATCATCCGAGACGACAAAGGCATCGGAACCTACGTCTCCAAAATCCACCTAGAACTCGTCCGCTCCGACCTCAAACAGACCCGAGGCAGCGAAGGACGCACCCCCTGGCAAGTCGGCGTCGACGCCGCCGAATCCGGCGACGCCCGAGACACCG
>JAAETI010000370.1 GCA_024228555.1 bacterium
AGCGCTCCGCCAAACACATGAGCGCCGCGATCATCGTGAACGCCGGAGTGCAAAACTGACCGCGAATCGACTCCCCGACGAGTCGATCTCACGACCGCGGAGTGTGGTCCTCCACGTAACCCGAGGAGCGCCGAATGCCGGATCCCGGACGCTGGTGTGTGTCCGATATCGCTCCCGGTGGTTGGTGATATGGGCGGATGCTGAGTAGCAATGGAACAGAAAACCGAGTTAAGCGCGGAGGGGCGGGAGTTGTCCGTTGCGGTTGTTGGTGGTGATGTTGTAGCGGCCGCGTAGGTTGATGTGGTCTCGCCCGAGTGGCGTGAGCCGTTCGATGTCGGGGTTGATCTCGTGCCGGGTCTGTCTGAGGTGGTCGAGGGCGGCTTGGGTGTAGACGGTGTTCCAGAGGGTGATGGTGTTGACGACGAGGCTGAGGGCCGAGGGTTGGTCTTCTTGGCCTTCTCGGTAGCGTTGCCGAAGTTGGCCTTTGTCACCGTGGAATACGGCTCTGGCTAGGGCGTGACGTGATTCGTGCCTGTTGAGCTGGGTGTGGATTCGGCGTCGGTAGTCGGGGTCGTTGATGTAGCCGAGCTGGTACAGGGTCTTGTCGATCCGGCCGAGGTCTCGCATTGCGCTGCCGGTGGAGGTGGAGGTGGTTCCGCCGAGGGTCCGGATGAGGTTGGAGGCCCTGACGGTGCCTTGTTTGAGGCTGCCAGCGATGCGGAGGAGGTTGGCCATCGATCTTCCTGGTTGCGCTGGCGTGGCTCGTTTCCGGTGGTGTTCTGGTAGAGCGGCGGGGGACTTGGTCGCGACGGTTGGGGTTATCAGGGACTCTCGCCGCTCCCGTGGAACACTGGCTGGGTGAACGGACGCGTTCGTTCGGCATCAGGGTCGTCACTGATCACTGAGCCGAGCTCGACCAAGTCGCATAGTCCGGCCGAACGGTGGTGGTCGGCTACAAGCGGATGAGTTTTGGTGGAGGGAGTGAGGCTAAAGTGGCGACCCTTCCCAGCCGATACGGAAAGCGAAAGACTGTTCCGAGTAGGGGTTGGTATGCGCAGAGCGACAGTTCTTGCGGTCTCGACAGTTGTTGTGGTGCTTTTAGGGGTGGTCTTTCTTTATGAGTTCGGGCCGCTAGGTGATTCGGACTTTGTTCTGCCTGAGGTGAACCGCTATGAGGGCGACATTGTGTTCCTGCCTGCTGCTCAGGACTATTCGGGTAGCCATCCCGACTCTGGGGGTAGGTGGATTGACTGGGAGCGCGACGTGTGGATGTTTGCCTTCACCAGCGATCTGGATGTGCACAGGAAGGCTCTCGAGGAAGCCGGGTTGGACATGGATTCCGGCAAACACGAACTCGTCCTGGTCAAGTACACCAATGTCGAGCTGGACGCGGTCCGGGACCGCCTCCACGAGGATTGGGCCGTTCCCGCTGTGGAATGGGACCTCATCCGAGCCCGTGTGGATACCAGCACCAATGGCGTTGAGGTTGGGGTGCCGTGGACTGATCAGGATCGTGTCCAACCGCTGATTGACTACCTCGCCGATCGGTATTCGTTTCCGGCGTGGAGCGTCGTAACGGGAGCACCCCCATTAGAGAGCGACGATGCGTTTCGCTCCTCTCGAAACTCTGTTGCCTGAGGCGGCATCACCGTCCGCAAGCGGGTAATCTCCCAGCCGCGAGCGCCTGGCACTGGCCCGTCCTTCAGTTGGTGTAATCGAGCAGGCACCGAGGATCTGCGCACCCAGCGTTTGAGAGGGCCGACATTGAATTTCATGTAGTGACGAGGTGCTGGTTTGATGTGGTAGCACCGTCTCGACGACCTAGGAGGGAATGTGATGATTCGTCGTACACCGATGTCTGGGATTTTGCTGTTGATGGGGTTGCTTGCAGTTTCGATACTGGCGCCGGTCCAGCCCGTACAAGCCCAAACACCAGCTTGCACAATCACCGGCACCGAAGCCGCCGATGTTCTTACGGGAACAGATGGTGATGATGTCATCTGCGGCCTGGGCGGTGCCGACATAATCGACGCGGGCGCCGGAAACGATGTCATCTATGGCGACGATGGTGACGACTATGTGGAGGCAGGTCTCGGCGCTGATGTGATCTACGGCGGTCTAGGTGACGACGAGCTCCGTGGCAACGAGGACAGCGACGAGATCTACGGCGAAGAGGGCGATGACGTTCTTGGTGGTGGCAAGGGCGACGATGTCATCTATGGCGGTGACGGCGCCGACTTCATTGAGGGCAAGCGAGGCAACGACGTCCTCTACGGCGGTCTAGGTGACGACGAGCTCCGTGGCAACGAGGGCGACGACGACATTCGCGGCAACGAGGGCGACGATGCCATACGCGGCAACGACGGGAATGACTCTCTTGGTGGCGGCAAAGATGACGATTTGCTCGAAGGTGGCGATGGCGATGACATTCTCGAAGGTAAGAGGGGCGACGACGTCTTGGTGGGTGGACAAGGCACCGATACCGCAGACGGTGGTCCCGGCGAGGATTTCTGCATCGCGGAGACACCCGCGAACTGTGAACAGGAATTCAACTCGGCTCTGCGGAGCTTTGTCGAAGACACGGCTCCCGTGGCCGATAGCTACGCCAGCGCGCAACCGGGCTACTCCGGATCGTGGGTCGACAACGATCTAGGGGTGTTGTACTACGGGTTTACCGGCAATACCGCAGCCCATGAAGCCGGGTTGGCTGCCCTCGGCGTTGACGTCAACTCTCCCCAGCTCGAGATCGTGGAGCAGTCGCTCTCGTTCACGGAACTCAATGAGACGTTCGACGCTGTTGTCGCTGACATGGACACGCTGGGTCCTGACTTCGGTGCGGTCAGTGCCAGCCTTGTCGCTGCCGACAACACGATCTACATGGGCACCACCGCTTCTGACAGTGCCGTGCTACTGGCACATCTCGAGGCAACGTACGGAGCCGGCTTGTTCTCGGTCTTCGGCGATGCGGTGGCCACGGATCTCAAGGAAATCGGAACATACGAACAGGAGTGGAAGGGAGAGTCGTGGCAGTTGTATGACTCACTCGACCAGGTGGAAACCCTCCTCGACTCAGGATGCACCTACTACGAACCCAACACAGACACACCTGAACTCCCCGAGCGGGCATACGACTTCTACTCATGCGATCTGGCTCACTCCGGAATGATGCTCTTCTACCCAGACACGACGGCGACCAAAAAGCGAGGAACCTCGGCGTTTGTGGCCCGCTCGCGTACCGGAGGCGACTATGTCTTGTTGACCACAGGGCACGCCGGCAACCTCGACGATGTGACGACCTCGGGGCACAACTTGGGGCTGAGGGGTCCGTCTGCAGTTGCTACGGATGCGTCGTACGTCCCCATCGCCGACTCGATGGCTTCAAACCTCCAACTGTTGGAGATCAACGTGGGCAGCCGTCGGTACGCCATGTCACTGCCGATAACAGCGGTGGCAGAGCCGAGAGAGGGCGACGTTGTCGGATTCAACGGCATTCGTAGCGGATTCCGCTACGGCACAATCGAAGCCTCCAAGGACTGGGTCGAGGAGCTGGGTGAACGTGACTACATGGTTCGCCAGAACGACGAAATCGCCCCCTGGAACATCTCAATAGCGGGCGACTCCGGCGCCGGCGTCTTCACAATCACCGACGAGGGCTTGACAGCGCTAGGCATTGTCAGGTCCAGTGACCTTCACAGCTACGGCTGGGGAGGTCAGCAGCCCTTGACGAATCGAGATCCCGTCTTCACATTCGGGTCGATCATCGCCGTACAAGATGAGTTCCAAGTCGACGTGGTTACAGGTTCGGCCGAGATCGAGGTTGACAACAACGTGTTGGTCAACGGAGGATTCGAGACCGGCGATTCGATGGGGTGGGATACCTTCTTGGTCCCAACTCCTGATGGCTTTGACGATACGGTGGTGTCGGTATCCGCTGTGGGGGCTCACACGGGTAGCTATGCCGGGTCGGTGTCGACATGCTCTGTGCCGGTCGAGGCGGGTTTCGAACAGGTGGTCACGGTGACACCCGGCGTGCGCTACTACGCATCAGCATGGCTCGAGGCTGACGCAAATGCTGATTTCGGTTTCGAGGTCCTTGCGCCTGACGATGCCGTTCTGGCGAGTGAGTTCACCCGGGGTGACGGTCAGTACGGGGCTCGTTCCGCTGATTTCGTCGCGCCAGGGAACGAGGTTCGATTCCGGCTGGTTTACCTTGACCGGTACAACGAGTGTGTCGTGGCTAGTTTCGATGACGCTGTTCTGTCTCCTGAGCCACCTCCTCTGAACCTGGGATTTGAAACAGGCGACCTGATCGGCTGGGACCATCTCAAGACCAGCTACGGAGCGAGCAACGTTGAGGTGGTTAGCTTCCCGGTTTGGGAAGGCGATCATGCGGCTCGGGTGTACGCTCACTCGGACCTACCGAACGGTCTCCAACACGACGCAGTCTTCCTCGATACGTGCACTTCCGTCCGTACCCAATTGACATTTGGGCCATCAGCGACAGCCAGGCTGGAGATCGAATCAGCGGCCGGAGATCTGTACTGGGACGAGCTACTCCTCGATACCATTGGTGCCTGGCGCTTCGTTGAAGTCTTCCACCCTTACCTGGGGGAAGGATCAACGGTCCGCCTGCTTGTTGTTAACGGTGACGGCAGCCAAGTTGTATTCGACGACGTGGTCCAAGGCGGGTGCACCTAGCAACCCAGGAGATCCGCAGCGCAATCATCAAGGCGAACGAAGAAGGAGAGCGACGTCCGGTCAACGGAGCATGTGGGGCCAGAAATCGAAGCCGCGTGCTTGGGATGTCCTGCACGGGAAGCTGTGACTGACCCCACAAGCTCTAGGTCGTAGCTATAACCGAAATGCGAAGCCAGAGATTGAGAAGGGAAGCTACCTTGTGTCAGTTGTGACCAGATGCCTGCGATGACCTTCACCAGGGAATGGAGCACACCACCATCGATAGACTCTCGATCCAAGCCGGCGACGAGCCCTCATTCGAGATGGGTCTGCCCATTGTCGACGAACAGGGATTCTCGCGTTGCAAGTCACGTGCCCCCCAGGCGGACCCGACAGAGACACCCAGCGGTGCTGAACCTTTCCGCCCGGGATAACCAAATACGGGCGATATCGCACCTTCCACCTAACTGCGCATAGCGGCACGTCCGCGAGCGGGATGGCGAACACTCACCGCCGCCATCGTCCTAGCATTGCCGCCGGGTCAGGGTTGTGGCCGGAGGGCAGGGCGCTCGGGGTTGTGCTGGATTCAGGATGTCTGCAAACACCACACAACCAGGGAGGCTCAACTCACGCCAACGTCAACAACCTCCATGAACAACACAACTAGCCGTCCGAGGTCGTTCCGGGCCAGGGGGTGAGTGGGATTGGCTCGTTGTTGTATTCATCGATGAGGACCCGGTTGCCGAGGGGCGTGGCAAGAGTGATGACCCCACTGAATCCGCAGTCTCCCGTCTTGGTCGTGATTCGGTATCCGACTACTACCGAATCAGTGGACTCCTCGACCGATTCCTCCCAGTCCCGAACGCATGCGTTGATGACCAACTCGACGGTGAGTCCGTCCTTGGACACATCCGCAACGGAAATCTCTACGGGCTGCATCTGCTGGCCGCACGCCGCCAGCACGAGCATTCCACACGCAAGGACTATCAGCTTTCTCACGACCAGGGGCATAGATACTCATTCTTTCCTCTGGAGTATATGCCAAGCCAACACAGAGTCATCTTGACCCAGGCAATTGGCAATGGTCGGCCACATCGGGCCTGCTGTGACTGCGAAATCCGGCTCAGTCGATCGTCCCAGGTCCGCAGACTTGGCCGCTTCCATGCGGACCAATCAAACCGACGCGCGGCCTATCCCCGATCACCGATTCTGTCGCAGAAACGAGCACATGACCGACCCGCTCGGAAACGGCACCTCCGCGGGCGGGATGTCGAACACTCACCGTAACGATGGTCATGCCGCTGGATGGGCCCGATCTGCTGGTTCCGGAGTTGTCAATCGATACCGACGGCACCGCAGCGGAGCGTCGCTATGCGCTTCCCGTTGAGCCAGAGCTGATGTCTCGCCATACCAGACACCTGCAGGGAGTGCCGCAGGCGGGACGGGTAATTCTCAGTATCAGCATCCGGGTGAGGCGCCGGCATGGAGAGCAACTAGCTGCGCCTTGTCAGACTCAGCGGTACCGTATTCGAAGACGAGGCCGATCCGCAGGGCCCGGTCGTCTTCACCCTCGGGAACCACGTATGCGACGGAACCGCACACATCATCATTCATCACCAACCGATCACCGTAGGTGCGTTTGACCTCGTCGTAGGTAGATCCAACACCGATGCCGGCCTCAGTTTGAAGTGGAGCAGCGCCCAGATCCGCCGGTGCCGTCGCCCACCCTGAGAAGTGCAACACACCGTCTTCTCGGTAGAAGGGATATCGGCTGAAGGCAGCAAAGAGTCCGATCGGGCGCCAGATGGCAAGCACTTCAGTCCGGTCAGGGTGGTCAGGGCCGCCATAGAAGAACGTGCCGTCGCTGGTGATTATGTCTTCACGGCTGTCGAGTAAGTCGTCGGGTGGTCCTAGCGCCTCCTCGAGTCTGGCAAGTGCTTCGTCAGCAGGGTCGCCAAACGACACCAACCCCAGGCCGTCGCCGCCCAGGCTTACTGCACCAGGGGATAGGGTCGTGGTCGTTGCGGTCGTTGCGGTCGTGGTGGTGGTGGTGGTGGTGGTGGTGGCCGGAACGGTCGTCGTCGTGGTGACGGCAGGCGTCGCCTGCGAGCCGCTGCCGGTCGTGTCGGCTACTCCGTCACCGGAGCCGCACGACGCGACAGCCAGGGAGAGCGCAACAACAACAGAGAACCTCAACGTTGGACCTTCTCGCATGCCTCAACACCATTGTCGCTGATACAGCGTCAGGTTGTAAGACGCGACGGCCACGCTTGACCGCACGGATTCGACAGCGCCGATCACCAAATCGTGCGCAGGAACGCACATTCCAGCGTGTGTCCGGTATCGGCACGTCCAGGATTGACTACCGGGCGATGCGGGCGCCACGCAGCGTGAGCACGCTCAACCCGGTCTCCTGGTTGGCTGCCCAGAACCGACGCGACTTGTCCATTGCTAGCTCCACCCCCCTCAGACCGCTACGCGCCTGAACCGCCCGATTTCGTCCATTTGATACGACTACCCCCTTTACAGGTCATTCGGGGGGATCGTGACCTGCGGAATCCTGCCTCGATTCGACCCAGCAGTGGTAGTGGTGGCGGGGTTATCGTCGCGGGAGTCGACAACGCGATACCGGTGCTTGCGGGCGATGCGTTGGCGGATTGGTACATGATGGAGTTGGCCGTCGTCACTGCAAATGCCGGTGGCGCGGGTCTCGCTGGCTCGGCCGGGGGCGGTGGCGGCTCGACCGGGATTGTGTCGGCCTTCTGCAGTCGGGCTCCCGGTGTCTGTGCGTCGATCGGCTCGGCGACGGAGCGATTTGTCGACAGAGGCCGCCGCCTGCTCGACCGGCTTCGCGACCAAACCGGCGCAATTGGCCAGGGTCCAGCAGCGAATCTGTTCGGCTCGAACGCGAAGCAGCTGAGTACGCAGGTCAAGGGTAGCTACGTCGACAGAGCGGGTGGTCCTGTGTCGCGGTTCATGACTGAAATGCAAGGGGGGATGCAAGGAGCCCGGAACTTCTTCACAACTCAGACCGGCTTGACGGCTGGCAGTAGAGCAACGTCTACTATTGTCGACGGAGTGAGGTACACCTTCTATCCGGTCAGCACCAGTACCGGCCAGCCGACCGTGTCGGTCTTCAACGCGGTGACGGCGACACTTGAGAAGATTCGGTTCTGGCCGTGAGCAGCCACTTGATCGATCCTGGCAAATCCCTATGCGGAGTGAACCTGGGCGACAGCTACCGAGACGTCGCAAAGGTTCTGGGACCGCCTGACACGGACCAGACGAGACAAGCACCCCACCGTTTCCTCGACTATGGGCACATCTCGGTTGGGCTCTGGGAGGACGCAGTCAACATGGTCGTCGCCAAGTCGGCAGCTTGTGGCACAACGCCAGAAGGGATCAGCGTTGGTGCGCCATACCAGCAGCTGGTCGATGCTGTCGGGCCGCTCGAGTTCGATGAGGACATGGGACTCTTCTTCACTCGTCACAAGCCCGGAGTCTGGTATGAGGTCGTGCGCCCGAGCTACGACTGTGAGTCATCCGAAATGCCATACCAATCCGAGGTGTCCGAGGTGACGAACGAGCAACAGGCATGGGTAGCAGAGATCTATGTGATGTAGAGTCGAACCCCGCGCCCTCCTTTCGCCCGGGGGCTGATGCGGAGGAACCCATGGCGGCGACGCGTCGCAGGGTGCGTCGCTTCTGGAGGACTGAAGGGGTCTCATCGCTGGGGCAATTCAACTGTGGCCACATCATTGTTGGGTTATCCCGTATCCCGGGACGGGCTCCCTGTCGATATGGGCCTCTGGAGTTCGAGCAAGCGCCATCAACAGCTTGTTGCCTGTCGAGCCGGGGTGGGTCGAGACGTCGCGAGTCAAACTATGGGCGGGGCGGTTAGTTGAGTCCTGATTGGAGAGTTGGATATGGGAAGACCACCACGGGTTGAGAGGAAGACGCGGATCGACCACTTCTCATCGCCGCGTTACCGGACGGTGCCTCGGTAGTGATCACAGGACTCGGCGTCCAAACCAACATTCGGGTACAGCTTTGGCTATGACGGCAACGACAACCAGGAATCACGGACCACCCCGGCAGGCAAGCAGTCTCTTGATGGGGCGGACTACGAGGCGCAACTGATCCGACGGTCAGCACAGACATCGGATACACCGGGCAACGGCTCGACGCATCAACCGGCCTGATGTTCTACAACGCCCGCTACTACGACCCCACCATCAGCCGATTCATCTCAGCCGACACCATCATCCCCAACCCCGCTGACCCACAAGACCTCAACGGATATGCATACGTCGGCAACAACCCAATCAACAGCGTAGATCTGAGCGGCCGCGCTGACTTGCGCCCGCGGATCGCGGACAAGGGCGACTGCGCTGGATGTAAACCGACTAGCGCGGAGTCCCCGCTTCACCGGACGGACAGCATGGCGGCTAACCCGTCGTCCACGGCACCAGGGTGCAGGCACGACATGGAGCCAACCGGCCGGCAACCTCAACGCTGCGGGAAAACACCCGCAATACCCCACATCATCAATCAGGCACCTCGGCGGGCGGGCTCCTGGCTGCCTAGCGTGTTTCCGGCCGGTCGAGCCCAGTCCCGGGACGCTGCCGTTGCAGGGCTCATCGCGGTGTTGAATTCACGGAAGACCCTCCGTGCGGGCACACTCGCGGTCGCCGAGAAGATGCTGATACTGTGGTGGTCGTGGCTCATGAAGATCGTGGTCGGAGGCGGCTTGGAGTGAGAATCCAATTCACGCGAGGTGGGGTCGTCTTGTTCGGGGTTGTGTTGGTTGCTCCGCTGATCATCGGTCTCGTGTTGATCGCTGTGCTTGCCGATGCATGGCCGAGCTTGTCAGAAGCTTTCGTCACGGGGACGCTAGTTCTCGGCCTGGTTGCGATGTTTCTTGTTGTTTTTCTCCGAGCAACGGTCCTGACCGCAGCGAAAGGCGTTTGGGGGCGCTTGGTTTGGGAGTCCGTGGATCCCATGGGATCGGGCGGCGACGTTTGAGGGCTGCAAGATTGACAACAGCTGGCAATCAATCGTGGCAGTACTCACTACGGAGGGGGAGCGGGTCAAGTTGGCTCACTATCCGCTTTACATCATCGACTCGCCAGAACGTCACCGGACGAGACTCGATCAGCTGCTCAAGCGACTCGAATCGCAGAGACCACACACCAACGTACCCTCCTGACGCGGATCCCTCAGATCGACAACACGGTGCCTGCCCCACGATCGCGGTGGCATCAGTATCGATGGGCAATGAACACAGCCTCTGCTTCCGAAGTTACGCAACAAGTAGCCGAGATCGACCCAATGCGTGATGCCGCCACCGACCTGCATCTAACCCCTGGCTCGGCACAGAGACGCACGCCGACCAACAAATCGGGTGCCATATCGCACATTTCGAGGAGTGCTCGGGATCGGCACATATTGTGCTCGGCAGAGCGAACGCTCACAGTTGCGGTGTCGCTGACCTCGCCCGGATCTGCTTGAGGGCATTTGATGCGGCCCATCGTGATACGGTCACAAAGATGAACGAGACGTTTCTGTGGAAGCCTGACGACAAGACTCGACGGTGGCTCCTGCGCGGTATCAGGATCGTCCTCCTCCTCTCACTCCTGCCTTGGATAGTGACGGGCTTACGCCCGTTCGAGTCCGCGAAGTTCTTGGTACAACTTGGCGTGAGCGTGGTCGCGGCGATGGTGGCCGTGAAGTACTACAGGCGCCGCGTGAACGCTCGTGTCCGTGCCCGGCTCACAGAGGGCCGCTCGATGCCGGTAAGGGCAGTAGCCAAGTTCGTTCTCGGCTATGGCGAGGCATTGGCGGGGGGCTACGCAATAGTTGCCGTACTCGGTCTCTTCGGCATCATCGAACACTTCATTCAATAGTCGGCACGGTCGCAATCGTCTGCTGCCACCCAACAACCAACCACCCGGGATCATCATTATCTGAGCAGAAACGCACATTTCCCCTACCGTCCGGTAACGGCACTGATGCGTGCAGGGTGTCGGACACTCACGGTGGTGAGCGTCAATCCTGTGGGGTGCACCTATCTTGGGTAGGGCGACGGCACCCTACCGCGACCCAACGGTGATATCGAGACCGACCCTGGCGTCGAGGCGATCATTCCATAGCCTTGTGGGGATTGGTGCATAGCCGGTTCTCTGAGCAAGAATGGCGCCATGTCACTTCTCTGTAGCGTGATTGACGAACCGAATCGGCTTGCTGCCGATCGTGTGGTCACCGTGAGTTACCTCTGTCTTGGCAATCTATCGATCACGTCCCCTCTCCTTCGAAGGGGACGAGGAAGGCTTGGTTGGAGCCGCCGAGTGTGGTCAGGACAGCAACAGAAGTGAAGATCAATCTCCGGTTTGGGCGCTTGACCTTGTTGGGAAAGATCAGTCTCCTTATGGCCGATGTGATCGTGGTGGCGAGTCTCGCTGTGCTGCTGTCCTACCGCCATCGGGATGCGTTGGTGATGTGGACTGGCGCATTTTGGGTGGTACCCATCGCTTGGATGGTTCTTATTCTGATTGGCGCTCGACCGATAGTTCGAGGCACCGCGAAACTGTTCGGCCTAGGACGAACCAATGCTGGTGACTACCTTTTGGTGCTGTCGCTTCTGGCACTTGTAGGAGGATTCCTGGGAGGCGGGCTTGGGTTTGAGCTCTACCTCCATTTCCGGGATGACCTGATGATGCTCTGCTCCTTCCCTGCTGCCGTTGGCGGTAGTGCGACGGCGTCGGTTTGTACACCGCTGGGTTGGTTCGGACCCCACCTGGCCTTGTTCGGGGCGGTTTCAGGCGCCGGCCTGGCTTGGTGGGCCGGGTTGGCATTTCTTGAGCGGGGGCACCGCCGCCGGAAGAACGTCAGCGACAGCAGCACACCCCCGGTTCACCCAGGGCTACCCCCTGGGTTCTAGCGGATAGCCGAGCGTTCTGGTTGCTGGCCGGCGCTCCCAGGTCTGCGATGAGTTGCGCTGCCCGATCGATCGTGTCGATATGTCAGGTGACGATGGCGCCGTCGGTGTCGGTGACGCCACTATTCCGTCCCGATGAAGGCTGCCTTGTCGTTGTCGATCTTGTTGGTATGTCTCTCGGGCTGCGACCTACCTATCACGAAGCTCAAGGACTTTCCGCCGAGGGTATCCAACTCGCTCGATGACCCGATCGACGTATCCGCCGATCGGCAAAGCGGCCCCGATCACAGATTATCGGACGAGAACGAGCAATTCGACGAGTGTCCCCGATCGGCACCTCGCGCTCGGATCGCTCGCTACTGACCGTGGGGAAGTTTGGGACTGTCACACTTGTTGGATAAACGACATGGCGGGTTTCTGTCGGGCGGGCTATGGAGAGACGGCATTCTCCTGTCCCAAGGGCGACATCGAGATCGACCAGGCGGCCTCAACCCGCAGCGGTGGCTTGGCTGGCGGTGCGGTGCCCGGCTGTGATGGCGGCGGTGTTCGCTGGGATTTCGATTGGGTCCTTAGATTGGTTGTTGCATTTTGGCCTCCAGCTGTGTCTGTATTGATAGAGAGAGTCCCGAGGATGTGAGGTGGTAGTGGTGGGTCGGATTGGCCAAGCGGATGCTCAGCTTGTTGATGAGTTGTATCCGGAGCTGCGACGATTCGCTGGGGTGGTAGCGCCTTGGGATATGGATCCCGACGATGTATTGCATGCGGCGTTGGTGAACATTCTGCGTAAGGGCCGGCTGCACACGCTTGCTAATCCCGGCGCGTACTTTCGCCGTGCCATCGTGAATCACGTCAAGTCTGAGATCGGGCGTACGCAGGCGAGGCGGACAACATTGCGCCGTCTGCGGGGTTCGGCGGTTGGGTCTGTCGATCCGACGTATCCGTCGGATGTTGCGGATCTGATGCGACTCCGCCCTGTTGAGCGAGCTGTCGTGTATCTGCACGATATTGAGGGCCTTAGTTTCGATGTGGTCGCTGAGATGGTCGGAGTTAATCCTGGCAGCGCACGGGTTGCTGCCTCAAGGGCGAGGCGCCGTCTCCGTGAGGAGCTAGTTGAGGAGGGAAGACTATGAGTAGCACAGCATTTGAGAAGCTTGCCTCCCGGGGCACCCCTACTGGCGCCGCCGCGTTGTTGGCCAGGGCTGAAGATACGATTTCCGAGGTTGGCCATCTGGTGGAACCGCCGCGGCGACGTTGGTCCGGGCTGACGGTGGCTGCGGCTGTGTTCGCTACGGTTCTGGCATTTGGAGGTCTCTGGGCTTTGTTGGCGCGCCAAGGCGATGATGCTGCAATCGACGAGTTCGGTGTCGAGTGGATTGAGTTGATTGACCAGACCGGCATGAGGGAGGCGTTGACGGCAGGTCCTGGTGGGTTCATCTACCCCCCGTTTGGGGCAGCACGGGGTGCACTCGAGTTCTCGCCGAGCGGTCGTGATTGGGTTGAGGTCGAGCTGCCGGGGCTCGAGGGCTTTGCCTTCGTTCAATCAGCCGGGGCTACGAACGACACCTGGGTTGTCACAGTGGAGCAGAACGATGCGGTGAAGACCTGGGTGTCGTCTGATGGACAGACATGGTCCCCCGTTGTCTGGCCCGACAGCATCGGCGACACTGTCAGGCGAGTCGTGGCGTCCGGTGGGGGTCTGATGGCTGTCTCCGAGGACATTTTCGGTGAAGGCTCGACGTTGTGGTGGTCGGTTGATGGTGCTTCTTGGGAACCGATCGAGGGCAATCTGCCCGGTGACGTCGATGACGCTGTCCTGTCTGGCACAGGCGCGGGGATCGTCTGGATCCCGCGCGACGCCAACGAGGGTTCGTCTCAGGAGATCTTCCACTCTGTTGACGGTGTCAGCTGGATCGAAGGCATTGTCGAGCTACCGGCAGAGATGAGAGAGTCGCCGACGCAGTTGAGTCTTGCCACCGTTGAGTATGTGGGCGACCAATGGATTGCGTTAGGGGAGGTCGATCGGACCGGTGCTGAGCCTGTCGTCTATGCCTGGACCTCAGTCGATGGCATCGAATGGACCGCCCGTGGGATTCCCGAGTTTGGTCTGGTCGCCGACCGAGCGGTGTCGCTGGCGTGGCGGCAATCCGCCGTGATCGGTGACGTCTACGTGGTTGCCCCATCCACTGTTCCAATCACCGAGAGGGACGACGGCATCGTAACGGCGAATGGCGGGGTCATCTCGACCGGAGAGCTGTGGGCTACCAACGATGGTGTGTCGTGGGCGCGGGTATTGAAGACAAGCGACGAGATCGTCGCCATCACCGGTTCCGTCACAACGGACCGCCAAGCCATTGGAATCTGGATGCGAAAGCCGCGACCAATCGGCGAAGAGACGGTAGTGGAAACGACGGCGATGCCAGTACCTCCCCAGGACCTGGACCAAGCCGGTCTCAATCTCCAAGACGAAATGCTTGACGATGGGGTCGTGACAGAGGACGAGTTCCGGCGTGCACTCGAAGGATGGAAGGCGTGCATGGAGCAGCGGGGAGTGACCGGCGTTCACTTCGAGATCAACCAACGAGGAGGCTACGGCACAGGGTATGACTCACCACCAGAGTTGTCCGGTGAAGTCGAGGATGCTGTATGCAGAGCCAGCTTCCTCGATAAAGTCGAGACTGCACTATTTCAGTAGCGATCTGAATCCTCGGAGCAGCCCAACAGCTCAGCCAGGCATCCTCGGAGTAGCCCGCACAAAGGATTGGTGATTGACCACGCCGATCAACAATTCCCGAGTGATAACGCCCCGTTCCGCGAGTGAGCGGGAACGGCACCTCGATGTGCGGGTGCTCGAACACCCACGGTGGCCTCAAGACGACCAGCGGGTGCCCGTCGATCCACACTCGGTTACGGAGCTGGCTCGTAACCGGGACTTGATTCCGTACGCGTGTCCGTGCTGAGGTCGCAGTTGCTGAAATACCCGTCGACCACTGGTACGAAGCAAACCAAGCTGGGATCCTCCGGCTCGGCAACAAAGCGGACCTTGGCGGGATCCTCGGGTTCAGCGATGAAGTCAGGCACATCGAATGTCGGCAGCTCCGCCAAGCTGGACTCGAGGTCGTCCATCCACTCGACTCTGTCTTCTGCTGGCTCGGAACCGGCCGCCACGTCAGCGTCTCGGCGGGTCGGAGCTGTCGATCCAATCACGGGCTCTAGCTCGTCAGCAGCGGCGACAGCGGGTTGGTCTGCGCCGTGACTGTCAGAGCGGTTGGCCGCATTCCCCGGCGCCCAACCCACCAGAAGCAATACAGCAAACGCAGATGCAGCGAGCTTGATAATCATGACCTTCGGCCCAAGTCTATCTCAACAGCGTTCTAGGGCCCAGTGGAGTGGTGAAGCGACCGTTGGGCCCGGTCCCTTGGCATCAGGCCGACATGGCGGCACCCCACACCGATCTGCCGGATCCCGCGTGGGTGTGGATACGCAATATCGCGGGGCGGTGTGCGTGATAGGGGTGTCTGCGGCTTTGTGTGTTCCTGTCGCAGCTGTCTCGCTGGCTCACGGGCTGTGGCGGAGTGTGGTGAGGGGTCTGGCAGAATGATGTGGTGCACGAACGACTCCGGGCCGGTTGGCCTACATACAGGTACTTGGCTTCCCAGACCAACTCAACGATCGGCAGATCGGACCTGGGAGTTGTCAGCCTCGGCGGTCTTCGAACCGAACTCAGTGACGACGGCTTCCGCCAGTACTTCTCCAGCCCGGAGGGAGGTCTCGCCGAGGCACTGACGTCCTGGGTCGAGAGGCGACATCCGGACCTCGCTGCTGTGCTTCACGAGGCAGCACGGATGCTGGGCGACCCGTACCCGGCGGAACAGCAACAACGGCAGGACCGGTTGCGCGGCTTGCCTGCTGACTTGTTCCAGTCGCTTGATGAGAGGTACCGCCTCATTGAGGTGGCAACCGATCTCGACGAAGTACTTGACGACCTCGCCG
>JAAETI010000371.1 GCA_024228555.1 bacterium
GAAGAACTGGACCGTGTCGGCGACCATCTTGACCTGGTGCTTGCCCTCGTACTTCTCGGAGCGGAGCCGGCCGGCGATAGCGACTCCGTCGCCCTTGTCCAGGTGCTCGCAGCAGTTTTCTGCCAGCTTTCCGAAGACCACGACGTTGAACCAGTCGACCTCCTTGCCGTTGCAGGCGACCCACAGTTGGGTCCAGGAGGTGTCGCCCTTCTTCTGAAGCTCGGGGGCGGTTCCGAGGTTGCCGGCGATCTGGAAGTTCTTCATTTCGGACTCCTTTCGGTTGGGTGTAACTGATCTAGCTTCCTGACAGCGGATCAAAAGGAGTAGGTTCTGACCCCTGCCAAGGTGCCGCGCAGCGGCCGGAGGACAACGTCCGTAGACTTGGCAGAGGGGCAGGTTCTGCTCCAAGATCCAAGCGGGAAAGGGAGCGCGGGTCAGGTGCAACCGATCGGAAGGAGGGCGGAGTGGAGGGCTTTCGGATTGTCGGCGATCTCGGTGCCTCTCCCGAGCCGAATGGAAGAACGGAGGGTGATGCCGAGTGGGCCCGGCTGGGGGTCGCCGGCCGCGACGGCAAGGAGGTCGTCCTTTTTCACCGCTCGGGGTCTTCGGAAAGTCTGCTGGAATCTCGCGAGCACCTGGGCAAGGGCGATGGAGGTGGCGTCAGCTGCTCCGCTCCGAGGGGTACGAGGGCAAGCTCCAGGCCGAGCAACGGGGCGCCGTCACGGTCCAGGTCTTCTCGAAGCTCATGGGCGTGGAGGAGTAGGGGCCTTCGAGGGGGTCCTCGGGGCTGCTTGCGTCTTCTTACAAAGGAGATTCCTTCTGTGAAAAGCTCAGCCCAGGGCCTGAGTCCGCTGGCTCGATCAGGGCTACGCTCGTGGTCGTGCTCACCCGGGAGGGTGCTGGATCCACTGCCGGCCCCTGAGTCAGGACGGGGCTTGGTTGGGCGAAATCGGCTTGCTTTGCGGGCGGTCGCGATCCTGCGGTGCTGTGGGCGCCGAAGGGCTTCTGATTCGATTCCGAACCAGGGCATTGAACCGGATGCCCGTCTGCGGTATCGTCGTCCTTGCGAGCGGGGGCCGGATTTCGCATCAGGGATAGCAGAGGAAATCCCCGCAGTGAGTCTTCGAGCGAGGAGATGGGAACGGATAGCCCGGCCCCGCGCCAGCGGGGGGATGCCCAAATGCTGC
>JAAETI010000372.1 GCA_024228555.1 bacterium
TCACCCGTGAGTCCCAGTTCTCAGAGCTGGACGAAGAGGTGCTTCGCATAGCCATCGAACAAGACGACGGCGAGACCGTGCTCCTATGGCCAGTGATCAACACTGACGTCAACGGGAACGGTTTCGCCACCTTGCAGGCCAAGGCAATCGTGGCCGCTGTCCGCAAGGCTGAGCGCAAGACCCTCGAAGAGGGGGGCACCTTGGCCGTCAAGTTCTACGCCGAGAAGGAGACGAAGAAGGGCAACCCTCAGAAGCTCTTCCAGGCCCAGTACCGCCCACCAGCGGCAGCGGCCAAGCCACCGGCTGAGACAGAGGCCAAGACGCCGGAAGACGACGGCGCCGTGGATGACCTCCTTTGATGTAGGAGCCATACGACTGGGGAGTGACGGCGACTCCCCGGTCGGCCGGCTCGACCATGCCGTCGACTACGGCCAGCGTGGATGGAGGGCGATTCCCATCACCCCCGGCCGCAAGTATCCGCCGCTCAAAGAGTGGCAGCATCTGGCCACCAGTGATCTCGACACGATCACCAAGTGGTGGACGGGGCTCTACAAGGACTATGGGATCGGGATCGCCACCGGTTCAGGGTCGGGCTTCTGGGTGCTCGACGTTGACGTTGGCGAAGGCAAGCAGGGCTTCTTCTCGTTCCGAGAGATGGTCCACCAGTACGGCAAGCTGCCACCGACCATCACTGCCCATACCGGTAGCGGTGGGCTCCACCTGCTCTTCAAGTGGGACCCAGAGCGACCGGTCACCAACGGCATGGCAACCCAGCTCGGCCCCGGGCTCGACATCCGTGGTCAAGGTGGTCAGATCGTAGTAGCACCCTCGATTCACCCCAACGGTGAGCCCTACGCCTGGGATGAGGCCCGTTCCCCATGGAATCAGGAGCTTGCTGGCGCCCCGGACTGGCTCTACAAGCTCATCTTCGGGCTCGAAGCCACCAGCACGGCCGACAGGGCCTCGAATGAGTTCCTGGGGTCACCTGGGGCCGCTCCTGAGGATCTGGAGCGAGGTTTCCGGATCGAACTACCACCTGAGACAGGTGAGAGTCCAGCCGAGTGGATCCGACGGACCAAGGACTGGCACAACGTTCTCTTCGACGACGGGTGGCAGCGCCACTCGATCAAAGATGGGGAGACCTGGTGGACCCGGCCAGGCAAAGACCCCAAGCGAGGGCACTCCGCCGTCCTACATGAACCCGACGGACCTCTGGTCATCTTCTCCAGTGAGGTGGACCCCCGACTGCTCCAGGCGGGGCGAACGGTTTCAGGAGGTTCGGGAGTTTCGCTGTCCGTCTTCGACTACCTGGCCGCCGTCAATCACAACGGTGATCTGTCTGCGCTGTCATCGGCAGCGCGAGCCGAGATGCGAGACACTATCGGGCCGGCCCCCACCGTTGCCCCCCCAGCTCGGGGGGAGGCTCCCCCTGAGCCAGACGAGACGGAGCTGAGCTTCACCGAACTGGCCACCTGGTGGGACAATCCGGAGCCGACCCGACATGCCGACATGCTGCCCCGTACCGACGGCCAGGGCCTGCTCTACCTCGATGAGCTGAACTGGATCCACGGCGAGTCCGGATCATGCAAGACGTGGGTGGCCCTCCATGCAGCGGCTGAGCTGATCAAGGTCGGCCACCACGTCGCATGGATCCACTACGAGGATCCGACCCCCGCTCTCATCGTCGGCCGTCTCAAGGCGTTCGGACTCGGCCGGGATGAGGTGCTGGCTCAGTTTCACTATCACAACCCGGCCGGCGAGCCACTCAACACGTCCCGCCTCATCGAAGAAGCGAGGATGCTGGGCATCGAGCACGCCTTCATCGACTCGGTAGGCGAGGCCATGAACGCCGCATCGATCGACGAGAACTCCGACGCCGAAGTGGGGCCGTGGATCGTGAAGAACCCCCGAGCTTTCGTCAACGCCGGCATCGGGTGCACCTGCATCGACCATGGCACGAAGGCCGGCACCTACAAGCTCTACCCCAAGGGCTCGGTCCGGAAGCGGGCCGCCATCACCGGGGCCGGGCTGCTCATCGAGGTGCTCACGTCGCCGACCCTCACCAGCGATGGACAGGTGAAGATCACCATGGCCAAGGATCGCCACGGCAACTGCCCCCAGGGGTCGAGTGTCGGGGTCATGGAAATGAAGCACGACATCGTCACCGGGCACCTGCTCGTGCGGGTGCACACCCCCGGTGATGTCGAGTCCCACGAGCGAGAGCAGTACATCGATCACGTCGTGCGAGTGGTGGCTGACAGCCCCGGTCTGGCCAAGCGAGCGATCCTGCCGCTACTGCCAGCAGCGAGCTTCAAAGTCAAGGATGACGCCATCCAATTGGCCATCGGCCAGGGGCGAATCCGGATGGATGATCAGGGCCGTAAAGGGCACTTTCTGTACCCGATCGAGCCAGAGGCACCCACCTGTGGATAACTCCCAGATCCCGCTATTCCCCGGGTGCCTCCCGATTTGGGCCATTTCTCAGATGCACCAGATGCACCCTAGGGCGGAAATCACCCACAACCCAACTGCCGACTGGGATCTGAGCCCGTGACCCACTGTTACCCAATGTCCCATTCTGTGTGGGTTGGTTGCCAGCTGCCTGGAAGCGCCAGCAACCATACCCCTCATAAGGACGAGAAACCAACCTGGTAATTGACCTGGAATCTGAAGGAGAATCCAATGCCCCAAGCCATCGCAGCTGCCGCCTGCATCTTCATCGCCGCCGTCATCGGACTAGTGGTGCTCGGTCGGCGAGATCGAGCCCGCTGGGCTGAAGCTGATCGTCGCCAACAAGCCCGTCGTCAACGAGCCCGCCGTCAACCCATGGAGCCCATCACCCAGGTAAATGAAGTGGACACGATGACGTGGCCGAATGCCGGCCCGAAGGTGGAGCAAAGAAGCGTTCAAATTGTCAGCCGCCCACCGAGGCAGCGACCCCGAGAAGAGCTACGGGGGCTCGACCTCGAAGTGGATGGGGTCAGAGTCGTGGTTCCTGAACCGGTGACTCCCGAGTATCGACCGGATCGGTCGATGGCTTTCCATGACCGGCATCGACACCAGCGTCGAGACATCGAGCGGGAGCTGGCCGAGCTTGGTGACTACGCCGTGCTGCTTCAGGATCGGGTCGAAGTGTTGGGGAATGCTCTCACCCTTCGGCCGATCCTGGTTGACCCTGTCGTGGTGGTGCTCAGCTATGGCCCGGCCACGGCCGCCGTCATCGGCCGAACCTTCGACTGGTCACGAGAAGAGCGCAATCGACATCTGGCCATCCATGTCTCGGCTCCCCCCGATGAGCGTCTGGTTGACTTCTGTGGGGTTGACGATCGAGGTGAGCACTTGTTCGCCCTTGTCGACCGTCGGGTGGATGACTGGCTCTACTCTGATGGGGTGGCCGTCGACGCTGAGCTACTGGAGCTGACCGCATGAAGAATCTGATTGTTCTCCACACCACCGAGGGCCACTCGATCGAGTCGGCCATTAACACCATGAATCGGAATCGCTCCCAGTGCCACGAGGTGGTCGATCCGAGCCGGCCCGCGACCGAGATGCTCACCCCTTGGACTCAACCGGCACGTAGCCTCACTCACCCACCATCAACCCCCGAGACCAACAACCGTGGCTTCACCACCACCACTCGGCATCTGGGCAAGGTCTACCAGATCGAGGTGGTTGGCTTCGCCAGGGAGGTGGCCGGCTATTCGGCTAAGTGGTACCAGCGGCTGGCCCGGTACCTGGCCGCCCGTTGCACCCTGCTCGATGTGCCTCGAAGGTTCCCCTACCAGTTCCAGGGCGAGGATGCCTACGGGGTGAATGGTGTGGCTCGAATCGGCTGGGATGAGTGGGCCACGGTGGCCGGCATCGTGGGCCACCAGATTGTCCCAGGCAACAAGCACTGGGACCCCGGTCCCCTCAACCGGATCATTCCGCTCGTGATAAGGGAGAAGCCAATGGATGGCAAGGAAACACCGGTAGCTGCGATGCAGCGCCGTCTGGTGGCCCGTGGCCACGATCTCGGGGCCAGTGGCCCCAACGGTGATGGTGTCGATGGTGACTTCGGGGAGTTGAGCCTGCGGGCTGGGATGCAGGAGTCCATCAAGGCTGAGCGTTTCGATGTGGCGATTGATGGGCTGACCGCTATCGCCAACGGGCTCCAGGACGCAGAGCCCGACTGAGAATCTGCAACAGGTGTTGCGAGCCCTCTCACGGCTCGCTACACTTGTTGACATGACCAAGAGCAGCACCAAGCCCGACAGAGCAGCAGAAGCCCTCGATCTTCTGGTCACCCAGGTGATTGAGGCCATCGAAACCAATCCCGGCAACTGGACCAAGCCATGGGCTGATTGCCTGGCCACCTCCGGTCTGCCCATGCGGACCGACGGCTACCGCTACAGCGGTGGCAACGCCTGGCTCGCCCTCACCGAGCAGATGATTCGAGGCTTCAGCACCGGAGTCTGGGGCACCTACAACCAGTGGGCCGAAGTGCTCGGAGTCAAGAAGGACCCCAAGACCAAGAAGTGGGATGCCACCATCGTTCGCAAGGGCGAGAAGGCCACCTACCTACTCCGGCCCAACAAGATCAGCATCACCAAGGACAGGAAGACGGGCGAGCCCCTCCCCGAGAAGGAGCACCACCACTTCACGACTTTCAGCGGCTACCCGGTATTCAACGCCGACCAGGTGGAAGGTGGGGCGGAGTGGGTGTTCGACACCTACGGCCTGGCTGAGGATGCCAGTGTCGA
>JAAETI010000373.1 GCA_024228555.1 bacterium
GTGGTCGCTAGCGGAGGAGACGACTATGAGGAGAACGCTGAGCGAACCGAAACTCCATGCAAGCCGTGCCAGGGTACGGAACTCACGGTAGAGCACGTCATTGGCCACTGGTTCCCCCGGTGAAAGCAGACTACAGGAGACGTCAGGGTGAGGATCGTCGACTATCTTCGCGACCGCCATCCCCACGACGCGATGAGACACCCTGTGCCACTCTGGCCCATGGAGACACCACACCATCACAGACCGGGAACAGGTCCGACTGCGAACGCACACAACCGCGCTCGGCAACAGGTGCTACTGGCCCGCTCGACAACACCGGCGACCAAGGCGACGCCGTCACACCGGGTGGCGATCTGCAGCCCGTCGGACCTTGAAGACAGCCGGTCACTCTCTATGGTCTCGTTTCCGATCGCTCATACCGCCCGAGGATGATGCCGGTTGTGCTGCACCCGCCTGATACGCCTAGCTCGTTGTCTGGTCGACCCGGAACTGCGCACAGGGATCGGGTCGGTTCGCTATGGTCCGGCCATGAGTCTTGAGTGGGAGCAAATCGTTGTCGCCACCCGCGATCCGGTTGCCCTGGGCCGCTGGTGGAGCGAAGCGCTTGGATGGGTGATCGTCAACGACGATCCAGTGGTCTTTGAGATTCAGCCGAAGCCAGATCGGTTGCCAGGGATCTTGTTCTTGGCCGTCGACGATGCCAAGCAGGGGCAGAACCGTCTCCATATCGACCTGCGTCCCGACGACCAGAGCACCGAGGTGGAGCGGCTGATCGGGATGGGAGCTTCTCGTGTCAACGTTGGGCAAGGCGAGGTTCCCTGGGTGGTTCTGGCCGATCCCGAGGGGAATGAATTCTGCGTTCTTGGGGCCCGTCAAGCCTCGATCTAGGCAAGCACGCTTGGCGCCGCGAAGGGACAGCGCGACCGTGGACTGCAACAGTCCGGTCACCATCTACACACTCGGGTGCGCCCGCGATCTGAGTGCCTCCACCATTGACCGTGACAGCAAGGCGGGCTGCTCAGCCGGAACCACTCATCGCACCCTGCGTAGTCTCGCCTACGACCGCCTGGGTCACTCGCCTGCCGGTTGCCGAGCGTGGCGATCTGGTGCTTCTGAGCGGTGATGTCGAGCGGTGGATCAGCCGGTGGGGCACACACGTGCGATCGGATCGGCAGGCTCAACCGGTCGAGCGGTTGCCGCTCCATGGGGCATAGTTCCCCATGAAATCCGACCCCGAACCATCCTGGCTGCCGATCGCGATCCAACGGTCTGTGCCGAGGAGTGGCTCGATCACTTCGCCGGACCCAAGCGTAGCTTCCCAGTGTTCGGCAGCAGACCAAGTGCCCTCGCCGAGGATGTCCTCGTCCCAGCTCATTCCGTTGACGCGAATGGTGCGGACCTTTGGTAGGCCACCTCGGCCGCAAGCGGTCTCAAGACGCTCGAACAGGCCCACGGCCTCGTTGATCGAGTTCGTCGGCGTGACCAAGCCAAGTTGAATGTCAGTGACCTTGCCGCCTGTGGCGACTGTACGTGAGCGAATCTCTTGTCGCCATTCTCTGTGGGGTTCGAGTTTTGTCGCTGCTCCGATGTCGAGGTGGTCATAGCGGAGATAGTACGGAGCCCCTCTTCGAGGATCGTAGAACAGACCAAGAACTACGGTCGGGTGCTTGAAACAGGTGCGGGTTCTTCTGTCCGGCTTGTTGGGTGGCTGCTCGGCCAGCCAGATGTCGAGGTACCCGTCAAGCCCGGAGTACGGCCAATGAAGGGCATAGGCCGCACTCAGGAGCGCGTCGCGGGGATCACCGACAACAGGACTACTGCGGAGATAATCACGGGCGAGAAACGCCTCAAGCTCCTTGTCACGGCGCTTCTTCTTCATGCTCACAGGAGGTACTTCGACCGGAGCACCAGTCGGCGACCAAGGCCTCCCCGCGCTCGGAGGAACAGTGTCGACCAGAGTCGCTCCGTCCATCAAAGGATGCTGCTCGTTCAACACCGGGTTGTCCGGACTCCGAAGCGGAGCGAGAACCGTAGGGGACTGGCCTGGATCTGTTGGGGGTTGGGCTGCGACAACGGTGTCCGAGCTGGCCGATCTGATCGAGTTGAGCTCGGTGATGAACTGGGCAGCCGTGGCCGGCCGGTCACCGGGAATCTTGGCTAGAGCCGAGACGAGGAACATGTCAAGGGTCGGGAGGCCGATCGGCGTGACGGGTTGGGTGAGGATACGGGCCATGTAGCCGGCAGGGGTGTTGTTGGTCTCACTGTCGAACGGTGTCCGGCCTACGATCAATGCGTAGAGGGTGGCGGCCAAGGAGTACAGATCGGATCGCTCGTCGCGGGGATCACCAGAGTGTTCTTGGCCGGGGGCGGCCGGGTCCGGAGTGCCGAAGGTTTCCGGCGCGGTGTACGGAGCCGAGAATGCCATGGCCGACGTGGCGGTCGATTCACGGATGGCCGCGATCCCGAAATCGCTGAGTTTCACCACTCCGGTGCTCGAGACCAGAATATTGGCCGGCTTCACGTCCTTGTGTAGGACCCCCGAGCTGTGGCTGTGCCCGAGCGCCTCAGCAATGGGTACGATCACGTCGATAGCCTCGTGCAGCTCGAAGGGCCCGTCAACGTCGAGACGATGCTGGAGCGACCCGCCCGACAAGTACTCCATCACCAAGTACGGCTTGCCGCCAGCCTGGGTGAACCCCGAGTTGAACGGGGTAACGATGTTGGGATGCTGATCGACCGACCCCATGGACAGCTGCTCCCGACTGAAGCGCCGCACCCCGGCATCGTCAACGGCGTCCAGAACCTTGACCGCAACCCGTCGATCGAAAGCAACCTGAAGCGCCGAGTACACGACCGCGAATCCACCACGCCCGATCTCCCTGTAGTCACTCAGACCCTCGATCCCGAGATCGACCTCCGTGCCCATTCCAACTCCCCATCAGTCCCACCCGACACTACCTTCTGGGATCGAGAGCCGCTCCGGCGCCACCGTGGGCCCAACGACTGCTGGTTGTTGCGGCACCGAGCGACAACGCTGCGCCAAACAGGCAAGGGATTACCCCCA
>JAAETI010000374.1 GCA_024228555.1 bacterium
GTTGGTGGCGCTGGCCGACAGGACGCTCTCATAGTTGTCGAGGGTGACCCGAGTGCCCGTGTTGTCGGCCTGGAATGTCCACCAGCCACTATTGCGTTGGGCATCACGAGGGCGGAAGGAGTTGATGGCCAACCCGATGGTGGGGACCAGCCACAAGATGGCCATGGCCCACATCGGGATTCGGCTCAGGGCCGAATAGAGCCGTTCGGTTGGGCTTGCTCCGGGCCCGGATAGGGGTGCAGCCATCTCATGCCTCCTTGGTCAGCCGATAGATGTTCAAGACCATGATGGGGAAGATGCCCACGAAGAGGAGCACCGCCAGGGCGGCCCCGATCCCTCGGTTGCCGAAAAGGAAGGCTTGTTCGAACATGGCGTTGGCCAGTACCTGAGAGCCAAACTGCCCATTGGTGGTGACCGCCACAATGTCGAACACTTTCATCACATTGACCATGATCGTGGTAGCGACGACGCCGACCGTTGGCAGGATCTGGGGGATCGTGATACGCCAGAAGATCTGGCCGTCGGTGGCCCCGTCGATTTTGGCCGCCTCGATGAAGTCGCCAGGGACGGCTTTGATGGCGGCTGACAGGATGACCATGGCGAAGCCGGTCTGGATCCATATCAGGATCACCATCAGCCAGAAGTTGTTGAACGGGACTCCCTGGACGAAGTTGACAGCCAAGGGGCGGATGGAGCCATCGTCGGTAATGGAGTAGCCCCCGATCCCATCACCCAAGGTCCTCAGCCCAACCCAGAGAGGTATGAGGGAGACGGCCATATACAGCCCGGCCGCTGCGGGTGAATTGGCCAGGGCCTTTACTCCGGCATAGATCAGAGCGGCAGTGGCGGCGAGGAAGATGCCACCGATGATGACCTTCCCGGCACCCCAACTGGTGGTCTGTGAACCGAGCCAGACCCAGATGGCGTTGAACACTCCGGTCTGGTCTTTCGAGATGTCGCGGGCTTGGTACATCATCAGCCGCCAGATGATGGACGCTCCGACGAAGGAGATGGCCATGGGCATGAAGACGAACGATTTGGCCACTGACTCGAATCGAGCCCCGTCGGCCAACTTGGCGATGGTCAGCCCCAGACTGGTCGACAACAGGGTGACGGCTAGAACCCACCAGAGGTTGTTGATCAGGGTCCCTCGCAGGTGGGTGAACAGGGCAAAGGAGAACAGCCCAGCGGCAATCAGGAGGGGAAGAACCGGGGCACCAACGAAGTTCACCCGCTGGCCGGTCTCACGACCCAAGAGGAAGGCCAGGACCACTCCTACGATGGCGAAGAAGGCAACCCAGGGCAACAGGGACGATCCACCCCATGGGAAGATTGAGGTACTGGTCTCGGTCGCTGAAGTCAGGAGGTCGGAGAACTGATCGGCGTTGAAGTTGTCGGCATCGGTGAGCACCGTTTGGTAGTTGTCCAAACCGACGAAGCCGTCGACGATGTTCTCCGAATCGTCTTCTTGTAGTGAGAGCATCACGGTCTGGAAGGCGGGGATGACGAGGGTGACCGAGATGAAGATCAGGGCTGGTCCGAGAAAGAGCCAGCCACGGCTCCGGTCGTCGATCCTGGCTTTCGTATTCTCGTCCGCCGGTTGGCTCATTCCGAGCCTGGCACCGATGAGTAGGCCGGCGACCACGAAGGCGACCGTTGTCTCGGCCTGGTTGGACAGTGAGGAGCCCTGGATTGCCCCTCCGAAGGCACCGAGGATCCAACCGATCCCCGCCCCGCTCAATGCTCCCCGAACCAGATCCGTCTTGCGGAGGTAGGCGAGGCCA
>JAAETI010000375.1 GCA_024228555.1 bacterium
GACCTCCAACAAGCCCGCGGTATCGAAGACCCTCAGAACCGAACCGGCGGAACCGGGGGAAGCGTGGATCTCGCAGTGCACCCACTACCAGTAAATAAAAACGCATTCGGCTACGAACTTGACGAGCCATGCTCCTCTTCCGGTGGTGGGCGGGTCTTCGGGTATTGCCATCAGGTCTCCTTAGTGATCTCGGTGTAAGCGACAAGGACGGCGCCTTGCATGGATATGTCCATCAGTAGCTCATCGACCGCGTCGTCGATGAGGTCTTCGGCGTCGGGGCCGTCGTCGGACGGCTCGTAGTGGAGGACAAGCGTGTACTTGGCCATCAGGTGTCCTCTTTCTTCGGCACGCGGTAGGGCGCGTGTTTCCCTTCCAGCAGGTAGCTGGTCGAGCAGCGAAGGGCTTCGGCGAGAGCGATGATCGACGACGCGCTAGGGTCACGGCGTTCCCCCGACTCCCACGCCCACACCATCCACGACGATTTCTGGCCCATCATGCGGCCCAGTTCGGCCATGGAAAGGCCAAGCGATTTGCGTTGTTCACGTACCCGCTGGCCGAAACCATCTAGCGGTGTTTCCACTCGCTCCTCCTCCACTCACTATTAGCACACGCTAACATGAGTGGGGTGGGGAGTCAACCAGAATTCCCGTACTCCACAACCACAGTCCCCCGCGCCAACTGCACCGCCCGCACCACGAAATTCACCAGACCAGTCGCGGTCGCGGTCACCGCAGCGATCACGCCTTTCCACAGCACCGACGGATCCGGGAACGCCGCCCCATCAGGCGCCTCCAACCAGCCGGCCACATCATTCAACCAGCCCGTCAACACCCCAGCGAACACGGTCACGAACGTGAACCCGGCCGTATACAGGGCCGGTTTCAGCGCCGGCCACCACTTCACCCACACACGCTTAGCGAACACCCACAACGCTTCTCTACCCATTGCTGTCTCCTTCTCTCAACTGCTGTCGGAGAGCCCGCAAATCCTCGCGGTACTCAAGAACCCGCGCCTCAGCCAGATTCGCCCTCTCACGCTGGGCGGTAGCGATCTGCTCCCAAGCGTCAGTGGCCGTAGCCTGCGCCGAGTTCGCTTCCTTCTGTTCCTCCCGCAAAGCCGCCGCGGTCCGGGCGTCGAACACCTGCCGGAAAATCACCGACAAGAACGCCAACGAACCGAACGCCCCGATCCCCACTGTCGGCGCCGACGGGGTCTCCACCGCCAACACCCAAAACCAGGCGGACACCAACGACACCAACGGCCCGGCCGCAGCCACCACATGATCTGTTACCACTCCGCGAACCTCCCTACCCTTGAAGAGAGACGCCCGGACCGCCCCTGATACATCTTCCATTGATGGCACAGGCGGACCGATCAGCGAAGTCATCCACGATCACCCCGGCCGCAGTCTCGAAACGAGCTCGTCGACGACCGCTTTCGCTATCGCCTTCACGTTCACGATCGTCGCCGCGCCGCCCTTCACCACAACCCCCCGCGACGGAGCCCGGAACATCGCATTCCAGTCGCGGAACATCCACGCCGGGGAACCCTCCACCAAAGGCGCCGGGGCGGTGGGATCCTCCCAATGGGCCAGCAGGGCGCGCACCCCATCGAGAACCTCGGCCTGTTCAGCATCACTCAAAGCCATGAAGACTCCTCCTGTGGTCGGTGGGCCCACCGCGGCTTGCGCCTCGGCTGCCGAGAGTCTCTCAGCAGAGTCACGGGTGACCTCGAGATGGATGTGATCGAAGTGGGGGTTCTTCCCCGAGTAAGCCCGCCACCCTTCGCCCGCTTTCCACGACTGGCCGGCCCAGACCAGGTACGAGAGACCAATCTGATCTCGCGCTGCGACCAGACGATAAGCAAGAGCCCAGCCGCTCGGATGTCCCGACGGATCGCCCACCAGAAACCCGACGTCGAGGGCGCGCCCTTCGCCATGAGCGGACTTTCGTAGAGACGCCGACCCAGCGACACGGCGACAGTTGTAAGTACCAAGGTTGAACGACTGGGGCCAGAGCCCCCACACGATCGCGGTTCGGTTCGGGGGGACGGGTGGTAGTGGGTCACCGAGGACCGCTTCGGCCAGACGGACCAGACCCGGGCGGACGGAGCCCGAGCA
>JAAETI010000376.1 GCA_024228555.1 bacterium
GTCCCCGGCCCATCGCCAACAGAGCCAGCCCAAGGACGAGGAGCACGATCGTGACCGAATTCAACGTATTCGCCTTGAGGATCTCGAAGACGCTCCGACTCTCCAGTTCCCCGCCACCGTTCGAGCGGCCGTCAGCGATCCGTTGCTCTACCTCGGCGGTGGACAGTCCGGCAGTCGTCATGAGGGCTCCGCTCGAATAGCTTCGTCGTGTCACCGCATGCCGGTTCGGTCGCTCAGCCCGGGGTTGTTGGCACAGTAGGAGCATGGTAGTGGCAAGGCCGGGCCGGGACCAAGGACTCGATCAGGCAGGGTTCGTTGTGCCTCGGGCGCGCTCGGGGTGTCGCTACGGGGCGGAGTTGGTCAGGCGTTTCCTTGGCCGGGGCTCGTGGCTACGGTTCTGCGATGTGAGTGACGATCAGCTGTCCCCAGACGTCGACTACTCGATGAGGATCGATACCTTCGCCCTCGCTACGGCCACCTACGCCGAGCGAGCTGACGGAAACATCCTGCTGCTGCAACGGGCGGAGGGCACAGCGATGGCCGGGACATACTTCCTGCCTGGTGGAATCGTTGATCCTGGGGAGACCCCTTGGGAAGCTGCACCAAGGGAGCTGGAAGAGGAGACAGGACTGAAGTTCTCAGATACGCCTCAGATGGTCGGCTGCTACCCGATGTACCTGTATCGACGTGACTTCCTACAGTTGACGTTCCGCGGCCCGGTCAGCGGAGAGGTCGTCATAAGTGGTGAGCACACCGACCATCGTTGGGTGGACCCACACGAGTGGACGGAGCGGTTCACCCCCGAAAGCATTGCGGCCGAGTCCGGAGGGCATCCCAAAATCGCCATGCTCCTCGAGGGGATCGGCGATGACCTGCGCCGCTACCTTGCTCTCATTGATGGCCCGCCTAGCACGCGATAGCAACCAACTCGACGACGACACCCCCCCATGCCAAAAGACGAGACACCCATACCGAGTGCAACAACGACTGCCGGTCGATCGTCTCGATCACCGAGCGTGGCCGCAACGGCCATCTTGACCTTGATCGCCCTAGGTGTCATAGGTTCAGTCCTCGCTCCGATGGTTCCGGATGGGCTGGATTGAGTCATGACTGATCAGAGGGTGCAGTGACATCGCGAACCAGCTCAGCTGGCTGGCTTCTGGTCGGTTTCGTGATCGTGAGTAGCGGTTGCGGTCCCTCCGACGACGTCGTCACCGCTGAACGTGTCACGACGGTGACCACTTCTGCGGTGACCCAGCTGCCGTCGTCATCGGTCACTCATCGCGTCGAGCCGGTGGTCGATGAGCGCCCTGACTTACCATTCGGGTTCACACGGTGCGAGGAGCTACTTTCAACTGGCGTGGTGACCGGTCCCTTGTCCGATGATCCTCAGATCGCGGCCGCCCAGCAGTGGCGGGCCGACAACGGACTCCGGAGCGACGAGGAGTGGGTGCGTCAAGTCCCCACCATGAACCGAGAGTCGGTCTACGCAAACGCTTTCGATGCTCCTATGACTGACGAAGAAGTCGAGGACTTCACCAACAGGCCGGAGCCCTTCGACGAGGCCGGCCTCAATGCCTACCTGACCCCCTACGCCGACACCATCGGAGGGATGTGGGCAGATCTCGTGACACGACAATGGACTGTGTCGTTCACCAGCGACGTCGAGACACGACGACAAGAGATCGAGGCCCAGTTCCCCGGCATTCGTGTCGTCGAGGCAAACATGACCGAGGCCGAGCTGCGAGAGCTCCAGACGCAGATGCTGGCTGAGCTGATCGAACGGGGCCTTGGATCGGGCGCCGGTGAATACATCCAGGCCGGTGGCGGAGTCGTGGGGCTGGATGTCGCGGTACTTGACCGGTCGACTGTCGCCGGTGTCGCTGAATTTGCTGACCCCGCCACTGTGTGTCTGAGAGGGCAGGAAGTTGATCGCTACACACCGCCTGGGCCTCAAGCCGAATCGGGGCCGGGCTGGCGACTGCTCGGTCTCGAGCCGGTAGATGTTGCCTTCCAAGCTGTGTTCGATCGGGCTGGCCTGGAAACTCTCTGGGCTCAGTTCGCTCCAGAGCGACCCATTCCCACCGTGGACTTCGACGTGCAGATGGTCGTTGCTATCCCGACTGGTGGACGGGGAGTCACCAACGGTCCGTGCGGCACACGATTCGATGGTTGGACCTTTGAAGACGGCGTGCTGCAGCTCGACCTACCCCAACCGGGCGGCGCCAGTGCCTGCCATCTGGTTGCAGCTCCGGGTTCATACCTGATCGAGATCGACGCGTCGGGCTTTCCTGAGGGTGACATCACCGCGGAGGTAGTCCGCAAGCAGATGGACGTACCGGTCATGTCCGCCACGTTCAGCCGCTGACCCCACCCTGACCGACAGGGCCGACGCAGTGTTGGTGGCCGCGTCCGGCGGCGAGCGCTCGCAGCAGCTTGGGGACCGCTGACTGGTCCA
>JAAETI010000377.1 GCA_024228555.1 bacterium
CTCCTGTGGTCATTGCCGTGCTCGACGACGACAGTGATCCCGACGGACACGACTTCGAAATCACTGACACAACGGATCCGGCCAACGGCACCGTGACTGTGAATCCTGACGGCACCATTACGTACACGCCGAACCCTGGATTCTCCGGAACTGATACCTTTACCTACACAATCTGTGAGGTTGAGGGAACCGTCGGTGGGATTCCTTCCACCGGTCTGTGTGACACGGCGACCGTGACTGTCACGATCGACCCGGTCAACCAGCCTCCTGGGCCGGAAGCATCATTCCAGTCCGTGGTTGTCGGTGATCCGCTCAGCCCGATCCCGGTCTCTGATCCCGAGGGTGACCCGGTGACGGTGACGTACATCAGTGGTGAACTGCCCCCTGGGATCACGATGAACCCGGATGGCACGTTCAGTGGCGTGACGACGGAGATCGGCACCTACACGGTGGTGGTCGAGGTCTGCGACACCGGCGATCCTCAGGTCTGCATCGAGCACACCCACACGATCGCAGTGACACCGGTGACCTTGCCCGGCCCACCCGATCCAGACCCGGATGATCCGCCACCCACGCTGCCGTTCACAGGAGCGAACTTCGGCGAGCTGTTTGTCACCGCGCTGATGCTGCTGTTGGCAGGCGCCGGTCTGGTCCTCTTCTCCAGAAGGCGTGAACAGTCGTAGAAGCTCAATAGGTCCGGCCTCGACAGGGTCTCTGATCGGTGACGATCGGAGGCCCTTCGGCTTTGCCCCCCACTCGTTCTTGCGTACGCCATGCCGCATATGCGGGGCGGGAGCTACGCAAGAACGGTCTTGGGCGCTACTTTGCGGCTTCCCTGATGGCTTGACATGACCTACACAACCCTTCTTCTGGATTTTGATCACACGCTCTTGGACTCGGATGCGTCCGAGATCGCCGCCTACGAGACGACACTGCGTAAGCACGGGATTTCAAACGCCGCGGACCACTTCGCCGCCTACAAGGTGGTCAACCGGTCCCTTTGGGCTGCTGTAGAGCGTGGCGAGATCTTGCCCGGTGAAGTAAAGGTGCGGCGCTTTGAGCTGTTCGCCGATGAACTGGGCATCGATATCGACACTGTGGCAATGGGAGCCAACTTTGTTGAGGCATTTGCCTTGTGCGGCGATCTGTTTCCGACGGCCCGCGATGTGCTCGAGCAACTTGCGGAGAGGGCGAGCCTGGCGATGGTCACTAATGGGCTGAGCGAGGTGCAGCGCACCCGGATTGATCGCCTCGACATCGAGCAGTATTTCGATGCGATTGTCATTTCGGCCGAAGTTGGTTTCACCAAACCGGGCCCAGAGATCTTCGATGTTACGTTCGAGCTACTTGGCTATCCGGCGAAGACTTCGACGGTGATGATCGGAGACAGCCTCAGTTCCGATATCCGAGGGGGTGCCAACTACGGTCTCGCCACCTGCTGGTACAACCCCACCGGCATGACCGCTTCACCCGACGTCCAGATCACCCACGAGGTGTCTTCCCTTACCGAGCTGATCGCCTTGACCCCCTGACCCAGACGCGCCAACGCCACCGGGCTTAGACGGCGGCGCTGGCAATCGGCTCGGGAGGAGGATGAGCCGAAATCTGGGATCGTGGCTAGGCAGCCAGCGGCGGTGCGATCACCACCGGGATGGACGAGCGCGCCACTGAGGCTTTCCATTTGCGGCGGTTGACGAGGCGCTGTGGCATGGCAACGGAAGTGGCCGCATCGCGGGTTGCTCTTCCGAAGACGACCCGATCAGCGTCTGAGCGGTCTTCAACGAAAGCGATTTGGTGCTTTCCACCAAAGCGAGCCGAGTAGTCCTCGGCCAGCCTCTCGACATAGATCTCGTGGGCGTCGGCGTACGAGAGGTTCTCGGCGTTGGCGAACGCGGTGACCGCAGCGACGGTCTCGCGAGAGAGGAGAACCACGACGGTGGCTCTTCCGCCCCTGTCGACGACCTGTTTGGCAAAGTCGATGGTGGTTTCGCCGTCGAGCGCTGGCTCGACTACGGCGACGATGTGTTCCTGGGAAGTCATTTCTGTCTCTTTCATGTGGTGTCTAGTTCTTCTTCTGGTGACCAGGGGATGGTTCCGATGAGTTCCCATAGGTACTCGTCGTCGACTGGTGCACCGGTGAGGAGGATGCGGTAGTAGATGGGCCCGAGGATGTGGTCGAGCGTTAGCTCGACTTCCTCGTCTGTGGTTGAGATGGGGACGATCTGGCGGATCATCACTGCGGGGATGGCGCGACGCTGTTTCCAGTAGTGCTCGAAGCCGGCGGCGAGACGCTTGTTGCGACTGGATGCTCCAACGATCCCCGAGATGATGGGGCCGATCTCTGATTTCAGATTCACCCGGACGATGTCCTGCAGGAAAACAAATAGTGCGTAGCGCGGGTCGTCGAGTTGCGGGATCGGTACCTGTTGTTCAGAGAGCACCGTCAAGACGTGGAGAACCAGATCCTCTTTTGACCTCCATCGTCGGTACAGAGTGTCCTTGCCGACACCGGCCTGTCGGGAAATCTCGTCCATCGAGGTGCCGGTGAATCCCTTGCGGGCGAGGACCGAGCGGGCGGCTTCCAAGATGGCGCGGTCAACCGCAGGGTCGCGGGGTCTGCCCCTTCTGCTGTCTTTGGTTTTGGCTGCCATGTGAATAGGATACCATACTGTCCCGTATGGGTAAAGACCCATGTGTTCATAGCCCGGATTCCTGTCCGTCTGCAGTACCATGGCGACACAGATCTGGAGTTGCGCAGAGCACCCGGATCGCCGACCATGGAACCGGTTCACTTTGAGCTGTCGATGCCGACAGTGTTTCTTGGATCTCCCCGACACCACATCCCCATTGCCAGGAGCAAAGACATGCTTAGAACGCCGCAGCGAGCCAAGAGCCTCGCAGTGCTCACCAGCGGAGGTGACGCCGCCGGTATGAACGCCGCGGTGCGCGCCGTCGTTCGTGCCGGGCTTGCCGCCGATCTGGATGTCTACACCATTTATGAGGGCTTCCAAGGTCTCGTCGATGGTGGGGAGCGAATCCGCCAAGCCTCATCGGAGTCGGTTGGTGGAATCCTGCATCAGGGTGGCACCGTGCTCGGTACCGCACGCTGCGACCGGTTCCGCACCCCAGAAGGGCGGCGCCAGGCTGCCAAGAATCTTGTTCTTCTTGGGATCGATGCACTTGTCGTAATCGGTGGCGATGGCAGCCTGACCGGTGCCAACCTGTTCCGTGAAGAGTGGCGCGGTCACCTGAAGGCTCTCGTTGCCGACGGTGAGATCGAGCAAGACATGGCCGAGGCCCATCGTCGTCTCACCCTCATCGGCTTGGTCGGCTCTATCGACAACGACATGTTCGGGACCGACATGACTATTGGTGCCGACACTGCGTTGCACCGAATCACAGAAGCCATCGATGCCATCCACAGCACCGCGTCCAGCCACAAGCGAGCGTTTGTGATTGAGGTCATGGGTCGCAATTGTGGCTACCTCGCATTGATGAGTGCGATTGCCGCCGGCGCCAACTGGGTGCTGATTCCCGAGAACCCTCCCGAGGAGGACAACTGGGAAGAATCGATGATCGACGCACTCGAAGCAGGGCGTTCTATCGGGCGGCGGCTCAACATCGTGATCGTTGCCGAAGGCGCCCAAGATCGAAACGGCAACCCCATCACCGCCCAGCACGTCAAGCAGACGCTCGAGGATCGTCTCGGGGAAGACACCAGGGTGACCAGCCTCGGTCATGTCCAGCGTGGTGGTGCGCCGAGCGCATTCGATCGATACCTCAGCACCGTTCTTGGCTACGCCGCGGTTGAACAGATCCTTACCTCCCCCGCTGCTGAGCCCCAACTGATCGGTTTGAAGGAGCACCAGATCATTAGCTCGCCGCTGATGGAGTGTGTCGAGCAGACCCATGCCGTCGCCGATCGGATCGCCGAGCGTGACTACGAGGCTGCCATGGCAATGCGTGGTGGCAGTTTTGGGGATTCATTCCGCATGATCAAGACCATGGTGCGGGCGCAGCCGCATCCCCCCGATCCTGGGCAACGCAGGCTTCGGCTCGGCATTCTCCACGCTGGAGGCCCTGCCCCCGGCATGAACCCAGCGGTGCGTGTCGCAGTCAGAGTCGGCATCGACAACGGCCACACCATGTTTGGAATCCGTAATGGGTTCCGCGGGCTCGAAGTCGGTGACATCCAAGAGATGGACTGGATGAGTGTCAACGGATGGGCGTCCCGTGGTGGCGCCGAATTGGGGACCAGCCGTCACCTGCCCCGCAACGGCCACTTTGCGGACATAGCCGCCCAGATAGAAGAGCATCAGCTCGATGGGCTCCTGATGATTGGCGGCTGGGCCGGCTACCGCGCCGCCCATCGCATGCAGGCACATGCCGACGAGTATCCGGCACTGCGCATCCCTGTCGTATGTCTCCCTGCCGCGATCAACAACGACTTGCCTGGGTCAGAGCATGCGATCGGCGCCGACACCGCTCTCAACAACATTGTTTCTGATGTTGACAAGATCAAGCAATCGGCAGTTGCCTCGGGTCGGTGCTTTGTTGTCGAGGTCATGGGCCGCGATTGCGGCTATCTGGCACTGATGAGTGGGTTGGCTACTGGGGCCGAGCGTGTCTATCTGCCAGAAGAGGGGATCTCGCTCAAGGATCTCGAGGCCGATGTCAGCGATCTCAAATCCGGTTTCCGACACGGCAAACGTCTCGGTCTCGTCATCACCAGCGAGCACGCCGATTCGGTGTACAACAGCGGGTTCATCAAGGCGCTCTTCGAGAGGGAAAGCGAAGGCCTCTTCAGCGTCCGTCAGTCGATCCTCGGTCACATTCAACAGGGTGGCGACCCCTCCCCCTTCGATCGGATTCAGACCACACGGCTCGCATCCAAGTCTCTCGACTATCTCATAGAGCAGGCCCTGAGCGACTCGCCGGAAAGCGCCTTCATCGGGCTCATGCACGGCAAGATCCGTTTCACACCGCTCACGGAGTTCCCCGACATGATCGAGCCGGAGGCACATCGTCCCAGGGAGCAATCCTGGATGGCGCTGATGCCGCTGGCCAAGGTCATGGCCCAGCCTGGTCTGCCCAAGCTGTAGGTCAGCAAACACTTAACAAGTGTTGCCATCGTGCCGATACGTGTTACTGTTCCGGCTGCCTCACCGATTGGAGGCCAGCGCTTCGTCGCTTCATCGGTGATCAACGGCAGCTTTTTTCTCACACGGTTGGACCGCCTCTTCGGCCGAAGCTAGATCCTGTAGGCAGCTGTGCCGCATGTCTAGCGAGGACCGAATACAACCGACTACTTCCCCCTTCCTGGGACCAGGAGAAATAATGACGACTACGTTCGCCCAACTTGGGCTGCCCGAGCCATTGGTTCGCGCTCTCAGCAACAAAGACATCACCGAACCGTTTCCCGTACAAGCCGCAACCATCCCCGATGCCCTCGCCGGCCGTGACGTGTCGGGCAAGGCCCCGACCGGCTCCGGCAAGACGCTCGCCTTTGGACTCCCGTTGCTCGCCAACGTCGAGAAGGCCCACAAGAGCAAGCCAAAGGCGCTCATTCTGGCGCCGACTCGTGAGCTCGCTGAACAGATCAAGCGTGAGTTGGCTAGCCCGGCACGAGCCATGAAGCGTCACGTCTTCGCCGTGTACGGTGGAGTGTCCTACGGCCCCCAGAAGCAGGCATTTCGCAAGGGTGTCGACGTCCTCGTCGCAACCCCGGGCCGTCTCGAGGATCTCATCGAGCAAGGCATCGTTGATCTCAGTCAGGCGAATATCGTCGTCGTGGATGAAGCAGACCGCATGGCCGACATGGGCTTCCTGCCGTCTGTGAAAAAGATCCTGCGAAGGACGTCGAAGAAGCGGCAGACTCTTTTGTTCTCGGCGACTCTCGACGGTGACATCGCCATCCTGACCCGTGACTTCCAGCGCGACCCGGTCCGTCACGAAGCTGAGGGAGTGGAGGAGCAGGCCATTGACGCCCGTCATCACTTCTGGCTGGTCAGTAATCATGACCGTCTTCACCACACGGCCCAGGTCGTTGAACAGGCCGGTCGCTCCATCGTGTTCACCCGGACCCGGCGGGGTGCCGATCGGCTCGCCAAGCAGCTTTCCAGGGAAGGCGTTCAGGCGGTCGCCATGCACGGTGGTCTCTCGCAGAACCAGAGGAATCGTGCACTGCGCTCGTTCTCCTCATACAAATCCCAAGCGCTCGTAGCGACCGATGTGGCCGCTCGTGGCATCCATATCGATGCTGTCGAGTCGGTGATCCATTTCGATCCGCCGGCCGACCACAAGGACTATCTGCATCGCTCGGGCCGTACCGCTCGTGCCGGTGCCAGTGGCACGGTGGTCAGCTTTGTTTCCGGGAACCAGCGCCGCACCGTCGGTCGGATGCAACGAGAGCTAGATCTCTCCGCTCCGATCAGCGAGCCACGTCTCGAGGATCTGCAAGACGGTGGCCATAGGATCGGTGAACCCGGTTCGAGGGAATCCAGATCAAACCATGGTGCGGCCCGCCCCGCCGAGCACAGCGCAAAGCGCGAGCACGGCGCCAAGCGGGACCGTGGCGACAAGCGCTCAAATGGTCAGAACAGAAACGGTGGCAAACCTGCCGAGACTGGACCAAACAGCGTCTATGTAGCCAACCTGCCATGGACCCACGGCGATGAAGAACTCCAGCAGCTCTTTGAGGAGTACGGGAAGGTTCACAATTCGACTGTGATCATTGACAAGCGGACCGGCCGTTCCAAGGGATTCGGTTTTGTCGATATGCCACAACGGTCCGCACGACGTGCGATTGACGCACTTCATGGGAGAGAGATTGAAGGCCGCGACCTTACGGTCCGTTTCGCTCAACCCCGCAAATACGGGGCCTAACCCCCCACGGCCAATCAGGCCATTGACAATCGGTCGAGTGCGTACCAAACCGCTCGCATTCGATCGTGACTGAAAGGAATGCCGAATGACGGCACTAGAAATCGCGCACTACAGCGCACCAAACCTCAACCACCTGCGTCGCGGGTGGATCTATACCGCAACCACCACCACCGGCGCCACCGTCGGTGAATACCTGGGAATGGAAGCCGACTACGGCGAGCGGGTCGTCCTGCTCCGCAACGCGACCGGCACCGAGTCGATCAGCCGCCACGACATCGTCTCCATAGAACTCGCCGCCTAGGGCGTAAATCTCGAGGAGGGATGACGACGTCCTCACCCCCCTCGTACGGGTTTCGCCCGTCCGATCCCCCCATCAAAGGGGGGATCGCGGGAACTGCCAGGGGCAGTTCCTTGGGAGTTCGCTTCACGAACTCCGGCTAGCCGGAACGACTGGCCTCCCCTGGTGGGAGGGCGGGTCTAGGACTGACCAAAGGGAAGGACCAGACCGGGAGGGGGAAGACGTGAGTACTTCCTGTCATGTTGCCTCGCTGACCCCCACCAGACGACGAATTCCACGGAGTAGAACTCGCAAGGTGCCCGGTTGCGGGCACCCCATAACTACTTTCAGTGACTATTTGAGAGAAACGCAAAGTAACTACTTATACGTAGTGCGCGCCTGTCGACAGAGCCTCAGTACGCCAAGGAAGGCACTACTGATATGCAGTCATGGATGGCGCTGCTTCTCGCAGGGACGCTCATAGGCCCGGTTCTCGGGTCATCAGTCGCGTATGCAGACACTCCCGCAGTCTCAGCCGAAATCGAAACCATTGTTGATGCCGCTTATGAGCAGTGGCACAGTTCCCTCGGAGTCCGCCTGAGTTGCTCCTCTGGTGTGAGCTTCGCCTACGAGGAGCTCGACGGGCGGCGTGGCGAATACCGCACTCAAACCGGTGAGGTCGTGATTGACCCTACCGATTCGGCAGCCGGTATGGACACCATCGTTACTCACGAACTCTCCCATCACACATTCCTCGCCTGCGGAGCGTTTGCGGACAAAGACTTCCGCACGGCGTTCTACGCAGCACAAGGCTTGCCGGAGGACCACGACTGGTTCGACTACACAACTGGTTGGTCGGCCACCCCAGCAGAGCACTTCGCCGAGGCCATGGCGATCACCATCGCCGGTTCGGGCGAAGGCGGCATCCCTGTTGGATCTGAGACCACCGCCGTGATCTCACGGTGGCTGGCCGGCGCATCAGTCGCGCCTCCGGCAGATTCTCACGAACCGGTTCCTTACTCACCGGGAACCGGTTCGGAGGTTTCCGTAGCTATCAATCAGCCAAGCGGCCAGCCTGCACCGCAACCGGCACCGCCGGTCGACATGCAGCCGGAGCCGGTTCTCTGGGACCTATTTGGGGAGATTCTCGAGGTACACCCGAGAACAGCCAGCGGGTTCTGGTTCAACGGCTGGCGGGTTGGCGGTCCCATCTAGGCCAGAGGGTCGAAGTCCACACCGAGGTCGGTTACGACCTCGGCATTGGGTAGAGCCTCGAGGATGGCCGGCGGGGCCAGGACCTTGCGGTCGCGGGAGCCGCCGCCAAGGATGATCCGGGAGCGGGCGGTGACCCGCTGGTCGATCCAAATCGGCAGATCGTCGGGAAGCCCGAATGGGGTCACACCACCGATAGTCATACCGGTGACGGCCATGGTCTCCTCGGCCGACGCAAAAGATGTGCGTCGTATCCCGATGCGCTTGCGTACCGTCCCGTTGACATCGAGCCGAGTGTTGGCGAGCACGATGCATGCGACATAGACCCGAGGGTCGCGCTTGCCGACAACCACGATGGTGTTGGCGGAGTCCCCCAGCTCGTATCCGTAAGTGGCGCAGAACTCGTGCGTGTCGGCCAGTGCCGGATCGCACGGGATCATCTCGAACTCGACGCCAAGTCGTTCGATTGCGGCGAGGACGGTGTCGTTGCTCACACCCGGTCCAAGGCTTGCTGTAGATCTTCGATGAGGTCTTCAGCGTCCTCCATGCCGACCGAGATACGGACCAGTCCGTCGGTGATGCCTACCTTGAGCCGCTCCGCGGGCTCGATGGCAGCATGCGTCATCGTGACAGGGTGGGTGATGAGTGACTCGACCGATCCCAGATTCTCGGCGAGAGTCCATAGTTCGACGAGACCCATCAGCTTCTTGCCTGCCTCGACCCCGCCTTGGACTTCGAACCAGCCCATAGCCCCGAATCCCGATGCCTGTTTCTTGGCGAGTTCATGCTGAGGGAAGGATTCAAGCCCTGGGTAGGCAACCTGTAGCACCTTTGGGTGCCCCTCCAGGAACCGGGCGACCTGCATCGCATTGTCCGACTGGCGATCAAGGCGCTCCGACAGGGTCTTCGTCCCCTGCATGGTCAGCCACGCCACCTGTGGTGACATCGTGGTGCCCGTCGAGTTCTGGACGAACTTGATGCGCTCATGGAGTTCGGGCGTCCTGGAAATGACGGCCCCGCCGACGGTGGCGTTGTGGCCGTCGAAGTACTTTGTGGTCGAGTGCACGATGAGGTCGGCCCCGAGCTCGAATGGTCGCTGGTAGTACGGCGTCAGGAATGTGTTGTCGACGCAGTGGGGGATCCCGTGTGATTTAGCGATCTCGGATACGGCTGCAATGTCGGTGAGCTTGAGTGTCGGGTTGGCAGGGGTCTCAGTGAAGATGAGCTTGGTGTTGTCTCGAATCGCCGCAGCTACGTTGGCTGCATCGGAGGTGTCGACGAAATCGTATTCGACATCGAATCGACTGTAGATCTGTGTCGCCAAGCGGTAGGTGCCCCCGTATACGACGTCAGAGAAGACAACGTGATCGCCGGCGTTGAGCATTGCCATCATCACTGCATTGGTTGCCGCCATCCCGGTGCCGAAGGCGGCCGCATCGGCACCGCCTTCGAGCGTGGCGACCTTGACCTCGAGTGCCCGCACCGTCGGGTTGCCGGAGCGCGAGTACGAGTACCCGGTGGCCATGTACTCATCGACTGACGGCTGCACGAACGTCGTCGATTGATGGATTGGCGTCAGGATGGCGCCCGTTGTCGGGTCGGGGGTCACTCCGGCATGGATCTGTTTTGTGCGAAAGCGCATGGACACCTCTCTTGCTCGGTACCCAAGATACCGCGACAGCCGCACCAAGTGAGCAGTGGCTTACACTTTGCTCATGACAGATCGAAACAGCCTCTCCGGCGTGATGCTCAACGCCTATCCGGACAGCATCGGAGGAACGCTCTCCGACATCTTGGGTGTGCTCACACGCCCGGCATTCGAAGATGTCTTCTCGCTGCTCTATGTGCTCCCCACCTTCTTCAACAGCGACCTCGATCGTGGCTTCTCTGTCATCGACTACAACCTCAATCAGGAACTGGTGTCGCCTGCGGACCTCGCCAGAGCAAAGGAACTGAATCTCGGGTTCAAATTCGACCTCGTGCTCAACCATCTCTCGGTGAACTCGCCACAATTCCAAGATCTGCTCGAAAACGGTGACGGATCGGATTTCAAGGACTTCTTCATTGACTGGAACGAATTCTGGGAAGGCGAAGGCCAATTGGGGCCAGAGGGCTTCATCATCCCCAACCAGGAGCACCTCGACCTTCTCTACCTGCGCAAACCCGGACTGCCCATCCTCATGGTGCCGTCCCCCGACGGCTCCGTGCGGCCCTATTGGAACACCTTCTATCAGGACGTGCGGGAGACGGCAGATGGCAAGCGCCGCTACCTGGGGCAGATGGACCTCAACGCTCAGTCAGAGAAAGTCTGGGACTTCTACACCGAGACGTTTGGCAAGCTCGACGATTACGGCGCCAAGGTGGTGCGGCTCGATGCCTTCGCCTATTTGCACAAGCAAGTCGGTCTGCCGAACTTCTTCAACAATCCCGGCACCTGGGAGTACCTAGACCGTCTCAAGACGATGGCCGACGATTACGACCTGGTGTTGCTGCCGGAGATACACGCCGAATACGGCACCGGTCTCCACGAGGAGGTAGCCGCCAACGGATTCCCGGTTTACGACTTCTTTCTCCCGGGCCTGGTGATCGATGCGCTCGACAGGGGCACCAACCACTACCTGCTGCAGTGGATGCGCGAACTGGTTGAGAAGGACCTGCGCACGGTCAACATGCTGGGCTGCCACGACGGCATTCCGGTACTCGACCTCAGGGGTATGTTGCCCGACGAGGAGATCGACGCTGTCATCGAGAGCATCCTCGAACGGGGCGGCAGGATCAAGAATCTGTACGGTGCCGACGGCAGGAAGATCGCCTACTACCAGGTGAACGCCACCTACTTCAGTGCCCTCGGCGAAGATGAGCAGAAGCTGCGTCTCGCCCGTGCCATCCAGATGTTCACCCCGGGTGTTCCCCAAGTTTGGTACCTGGACCTCTTTGCGGGTACCAACGACTACGCCGCGGCGGACCATGGCGGCGCCGGGGCCCACAAAGAGATCAACCGCACCACCTTGACGCTGGCCGAAATCGAAGCGGGGCTAGAGACGGCGGTCGTGCAAGACCAGCTCAACCTCATGCGGCTGCGTAACACCTCACCGGCCTTCGATGGCGAGATCGAAATCGCCGAGACACCGGTGCACTTGCTCGATCTGACATGGCGACACGAAGGGCACTCAGCGACGCTACGGGCCGACCTGCGTGATCACAGCTTTGAGGTGACGCATACCGACGGTGCTCAGACCGTCACAAACTTGACTTCGTAATCCCGGCTGATGACGACGTCGGCCCGGGAACGATGTTGAGAGATGATCTCGTGCTCCTTCACCAGGACCTCCTCGATGAAGGGATCGAACTCTTCCCGCCCCCGCTTCATCCGGTGATCCATCGTCTCGAGCCGGTTGCGGGCGATGAATACCCGTCGGTCGACGTTGTCGCACAGCGACGTGTAGACACCTTCTGCGATGACAACGTCGACGCCATCCAGCGAGATCGTCTCTTCCGTGATCTGGTTGTCGTCGTAGATCACCAGTGGCTTGACGACGACACCTGCCCCCGCACGGGCTTGGTGCAAGTGCATGTCGAGCAAGTCGAGACGCACCTCGGTGGTACCCACCCAGGCGAAGTTGGCGCGGCGGGCGACGTCGTTGAACTTGGGAGGAAGCACGTAGTAGTCGTCCTGTTGGAGCACGACCGCCTTGACCCCACGCTCACCGATAGCATCCGCCAGAGCCTGTCCGGTCTCGGATTTGCCGCTGCCGGATTCGCCGGCAACGGTCATTGTGTAGCGACGTTGGGTGGCGGCGATCTCGTCGAAGAGTCGTCCGATGATCTGCTCAGCAGCCTTCTTGTGTTCCTCGCCAACGAGGATGATGTCGCCCTTCATGACCCCATCATATTCGAGTCAATGAGGATCAATCGTGGTGGTCCCGGCATCGGTGGGCGCCGCGGCCTCGCGCACAATATCGGGCTCGATGTACATCGGTCGTGCGATGGGCACGACCTCGCGGACCCTGCGCTCGACCTCGTTGATGGCGTCTGCCAATTGCTCGAAGGTGAGATCGGCGTCAAATGCAACCTTGGCTCCGACAAGCAACTGCTCGGGCCCAAAGTGCTGGGTACGCAGATGGATCACGTCACTGACATGCGGCGTTGCGAGCATCGCTTCGCGGATCTTCTGGTATTCGCCGGGTCGCGCCGACTCTCCGATGAGTAAACCCCTCATCTCAATTGCCAAGAGGATCGCGATTCCGCCAAGAAGGATGCCGATGCTCAGAGTTCCGATGCCGTCCCAGATCGGGTCGCCGGTTACGGTGGCTGCGGTGATCGCACTCAGGGCGATGACAAGACCGATCAGTGCGCCAAGGTCCTCCAACAGGACCACAGTGAGTTCGGCTACACGCGAAGTGCGAATGAACTCCCACCAGGTGCGTTCACCCTTGATCGGTATTGAGGCACGCACGGCGGTACTAAACGCATAGCCCTCAAAGACGATGCCGAGACCGAGGATGGCGAACGCCCAACCGATGTTCTCCAACTCGTGAGGATGACGGATCTTCTCGGTGCCCTCATAGATCGCAAATAGCGATCCCAGCGAGAACAGCACCATTGAAACGACGAACGCCCAGAAGTAGCGTTCTCTTGCGTAGCCGAACTGGAATTCTTCGTCCGCGTCGCGCTTGGCCAGTCTTCCGCCAAGCAGCAGCAGTGCCTGATTGCCGGTGTCGGCCGTCGAGTGGATTCCCTCAGCCAGCATCGAGGACGATCCGGTAAAGACAAAGCCAATGAACTTGGCGATTGCAATGCCGAGGTTCGCAAAGAACGCGGCGACTACGACTCTTGTTGATTCACCTGTTGCCATGCGGAGAATCTAGCTGGGTATGGAGCCGGTCTGGTCCATCGGGAGTCAGGCCAGCACCATTGCGGTCCCGATGACCCCAAGGCCGGCGCCGAACCAGGCGCCGATCGGGGGCCGCTCTCTGGTGATAGCCCAGATGAGTGGAAGTTGTAGCACGGGCGCAAGGGAAACGAGTATGGAGACAACTCCGGGCGGTCCCTCGGCCAGAGCGATCAGCATCAGTGTCTTGCCGACCACCATTCCCAGCGTTCCCGACGCGATGACCAGGAGCCACAAGCGAGCGGTGAGTGCCACAGCAGGCCTGCTCCTTGCGGTGCGTCGTTCGAACCAGGGCATCAGGGCGAACAGACCCAGCGTCCCGACCAATGCACGCACCGCCGCACCCGCCCACGGATCGAGGATGCCGTCAAAGACAGGGTCGGCGACCAACACTGCGATTGATTGGCCCAGGGCTCCTAGAAGGCCGAAGCCGGCGCCAACAGACAGCGATCCTCTGACTTCCTCCCAGGTGTGGGATTGACCGGGCCGGGTGCCATAGGCGATTGCCATGCTGACGCCAGACACAACGAGGATGGTTCCGAGGACGCCAAGCAGCCCAAATTCCTCGTCGTAGACGATTGCGCTTAACACTGCTGTGATCGGGGCGTTGGCGGCAAACAGCATGCCGGTGCGGCGGGGGCCGAGCCGGGAGAACGCCTCGAATAGTGCTGCGTCTCCGAGGGCCAGACCGACGAACCCGGAGATGGCGAGAGGGAGCCAATCGGATGCCTCGACTGTTGACCAGCCGCCGGTGAGGACGGCGATGAGGACGAGGGCCACCGATACGTAGACCATCCGGATCCGGACAAACCGGGGGCCGCCGAGCAGGCGAGACGGTTCTGCGGCGATCAGGCCACCGACCGCCCATGAGCTGGCCGCCAGCAGTGCCGCAACTTGAAATGGCATTGGCTAGCTCCCGTGCCCCTGTCTTGTGCAGCAGGACCCTAGCGGTCTCGATCCTGTGCGCCTGGATGTGGTCAGATTGACTCCAGAAGCCACACAAAGCAGTACACGCCCTCAACAATTCCGAAGACGGGCCAGATCGCCCAGACAATGATCCAGTAGAAGGCGGTTGGCTCGCGGATTCCCATGTCGCGATCCCAGATGAAGATGGTGATAGCGGTGTACCAGAACGGAACGGATGCGACCAGGGCAATCAGGAAGCCCCAACGCTCGCCAAGCAGCATGCCGATGCTGCCGGCAATCTGGAGAGGGACCCAGGCAATGACGTCGGCCCAGGCCATGCCCTGGTTGAAGGCAAAGTAGGCCGTGGGGTCTGTTCCTTCCGGTGAACCACCGTAGACACTGGCAATTGTCCACTCTGCCCGCGGTCGGAGCACGGCGACAAGCTGCAGCGCGCCAAGCAGCAATATCAGTAGGAGACCGCTGACTGCCACGATCCATGTCAACGGTGTTGCATCCATCGACCCTCCCTTGGTTGTCTACACGGCGGGCAGGGCGACGACGGCGGCGGCGATGGTGATCAGACCCATTGCTCCCCAGACACCGAGCATCAGATACCCGAGTTTCAGGTTCTTTGGCGCTCCCACTCGAAATCCGCGGCGTTCCATGGCAACTCTCGTGAAGATGCCGCGACCGGCGAAGTAGACGTACATGCCACCGCCTACCAGACCGAAGTATGCCCAGGAAGGCTGATCGAGAATGAGGAGCACACCCGCCACCACCATCGTCCACAAAGTGATGAAGTCAAACGGGGCTTCCCCACGGATGTCTGCCCAGTAGGTGGGCTCCACGCTGTCCTCGGGTTCCAACACAGTGAGACGCACCGCCAGATCGGGGGCCAGCCAGGCGAGGATCTGACCTCCCCAGGCCAGCAACGACAGCAGTACGACTATCACACCCCACAAAGCACCCACGTCCGTCGCTCCCTTCCTGTCGATCCACCAATCATTGCGCCTCGCCAGACCGGTGTGAAGAACCAATCAGGGGATGGCCCTTTGTCCGAGCCCGGATGGGTACGGTGGAGCGGACGTCGTGTCCCCCTCGATAAAGGAGCAACGATGGAGACTGGCCTTGCTGGAAAGGGTGTGTTGGTAACAGGCGGGGCCGGGGGCATCGGCAGCGCGATCGCTCGTGCGTTTGCGGCAGAGGGTGCCAAGGTGGCCATCCACTACAACACGTCGCAACAAGCAGCGGAGGCTCTCGCAGCCGAAGTTGACGGAGTAGCAGTCGGCGCAGACCTCCGGGATGAAACAGCCGCCGACGCTCTGGTCCCCGCTGCGGTTGCAGCTCTTGGCCGACTCGATGTATGCATCGCCAATGCCGGCAAGTACCCGGTGGAAGACCTTCCACTGTGGGAGGTTTCCTTGGAGAGATGGAACGGCACTCTGGCGACGAACCTCACTTCAACTTTCCTCACGGCTCGTGGGTTCCTCAAGCATGCTGCAGTCACCGGGAGCGGCTCGTTGGTGATGGTTGCATCGACAGCAGGCATATTCGGCGAGGCCGGTCACGCTGACTACGCCACTGCAAAGGGGGGCATCCTCAGTGGGTTGCTGATGAGTGCCAAGAACGAGGCCTCTCGAATTGGGCCTGGGGTTCGGGTCAACGTTGTTGCGCCGGGGTGGACGCTTACGCCAAATGTCGAGAAGCGGGGCCTCGCCGACGACCACCTGGCCAGGGTCACGGCAACCATGGCACTGAAGAAGATCGGTCGTCCCGAAGACGTCGCCGCTCAAGTGATGGTGCTGGCATCTGACAAGCTGTCCGGTCACCTCACCGGCTCAGTGGTTTCGGTCGCCGGGGGTATGGAGGGACGGTTGATTCCTGGCTCGGGAGCGGGTTCTGAATGATCCGCTTGGCGTGGGGTGATCTGTGTAGACAAAGGTGTGAACAGATGGCCGTCGAATCGAGCATGCTGCCCTTAGGTACACCGGCACCAGCTTTTGATCTCCCCAATACGGTTGGCGGGGGCACAGTCAAGCTATCTGACGTGGCGGCGAAGAAGGCTCTCGTGGTGATCTTTCTCTGCAATCACTGTCCCTATGTGAAGCACCTCCAGGAGGGCTTTGTGCAGTTTGGCCTCGACTACGCAGAGCAAGACGTCGCCATTGTGGCGATCAGTTCCAACGATGCTGTCCAATATCCGGACGACGGACCCGCCGAGTTGGGTGCAATGTCGCGCCAACTTGGCTACACCTTCCCCGTTCTGTTTGACGAGTTGCAGGATGTAGCAAAGGCCTACACCGCAGCCTGTACACCCGACTTCTTTGTCTTTGGGCAGGATCGCACCCTTGTGTACCGCGGTCGCTTTGACGAATCGCGCCCCAAATCCGGGGTTGCCGTCACCGGCCAAGATCTGCGGGCGGCGGTCGACGCCGTGCTGGAGGGCAGGGCGGTTGCTGCTGAGCAGTACCCATCGATGGGATGTGGTATAAAGTGGAAGCCAGCAACGAACCTGCATAGAACAGCAAGGGGTCGATCATATGGATGTTGATCGTATTCGTGCCGAAACCCCGGGTTGTGCCGAGGTGGCCCATTTCAACAACGCAGGGGCATCACTTCCCCCGGCGATTGTTGTCGACACAGTGGTTGAGTACTTGCAGCGGGAGGCTCGGGTTGGCGGCTACGAGCTAGCCGATCTGCACGAGGAGCAGCTTGCCGGCGTCTACCGCTCCGTGGCAGGCGTGATTGGTGCTCACGAGGATGAGATCGCCCTCTTGGACAGCGCGACCACGGCCTGGGATAGGGCGTTCTATTCACTTCGCTTTGAGCCAGGGGATTGCATCCTGACCACGACAACAGAGTACGCGGCCAATTTCATCGCCTACCTACAGGTGGCGGAACGGACCGGGGCCCACATCGAGGTGATGCCCGATGCGCCGACGGGAGAGCTCGACGTTGACGCTCTTGCCGACATGATCGACGAGCGAACCAAGTTGATATCCATCAATCACGTGCCGACCAACACCGGTTTGGTCAATCCGGCTGCCGCGGTTGGGCAAGTCGCCCGCGATGCCGGCGTCACCTATCTGCTCGATGCATGTCAATCGGTAGGCCAAATGCCGATTGATGTCGATGAGATCGGGTGCGATCTGTTGTCGGCCACCAGTCGCAAATTCCTGCGCGGACCCCGCGGTGTCGGGTTCCTCTATGTGCGGGACACGATGATTGAGGAGCTCACCCCGGCATCACTTGACCTCCATGCTGCGAAGTGGGTCGAGCCGGACCGCTATGCGGTTCGCAACGATGCAAAACGCTTTGAGACCTGGGAGTCGAGCCCTGCGCTGCGGCTCGGTCTCGGGGCGGCTTGTGACTATGCGGTGGATGTCGGCCTTGGCCCGATTTGGGAGAGGTTGTCCTCACTTGCGGACATTCTGCGCGGTGCGCTACAGGAGCTTCCCGGCGTTGCGATCCATGACAAGGGAACCGTGCGCGGCGGGATCGTCACCTTCAGCGTTACCGGGCGCACGGCACCTGAGGTCAAGGCTGCGCTTGCCGTCAACCGGATCAACGTCTCGACCACCAGCGCCCACTCGGCTCGCATCGACATGGAACAGCGTGGCCTGGACGAGGTCATCAGATCATCGGTCCACTACTTCAATACCGAAGACGAGATAGCGGCGCTGGTAGCCGTGGTCGCAGAGCTAGCCGAGCACTGACCTCAGAGTTCGGGGAACGCCACCCCGGCGAGGAACGCCTCGAGTACCGATGTTGCGGCCGGTTCGATCGGGACAACGTAGGCGACGCCGCTTTCTGTTGAGTTGTCAACGGGGAGCGTGATTGTTTCGATCTGGGTCGAGGACAGGGCAAGTGCGGAGCGCCCGAGGTCGACCATTACCGAGGGGGTGAACCCCGCGTCCGCGGTGATCTGCTCTGCGAAGGTCGATGCGAAGCTGGGCAGGCTAAAGGCTGCCGACTTTGACGTTGCCTGATCGAACATCAGCAGCAGCAGCTCCTGCTGGCGATGGGTACGTCCGATGTCGCTACCGTCCACCGACTTCCATGACCCGTCGATGAGTTCCTGGTAGCTGCGCGACCTGGCGTAGGCAAGAGCAGTCTCCCCATCCATCTGTTGGGTACCGGCTTCGACCCTCAGCCCGGACTTCAGATCGCGGGCCGGGTTCTCGAAGGTCTTGGTGATGCCGCCAAGAGAGTCAACCACTCTGGCGAAACCCCCAAAGTCGATCTCCACGTAGTGATGAATCGGAATCTGCAGATTGTCCTGGATTGTCTGGACGAGCAGATCGGGTCCGCCGAACACAAACGCCGCATTGATACGGTTGGTCCCATTGCCGGGGATGTCCATTTTCAGGTCGCGGGGCAGGCTGAGCAGCTGCGCACCCTCCCCTGGGATGACATGAGCGACCATGATGACGTCGGTGCGGGAGCCCGAGAAGTCGCCGAAGTTGTCGAACCCTTCGGGCAGGTCCTCCCTGCTGTCGGAGGCGACGATCAGGATGTTGCGATAGCCCTCGTCGACCTCTTGGACCAACGACGGCAGCTCCTCGTCGGGGATCTTGTCGATCTTGGCATCGATGAAGTAGATGAAGCCAACAGATCCAAACACGCCGAGCACCGCAACGATAAGCATGCCGAGCAGCATCTTCTTCGGTGTGCTCATGCGATGACGCGCATCAGGTATAGGTGTTTCGGTGGTCAATGGAACCTCGCAGCGGAGAGTGTCGTTTGCTGCAGCGAGCAGTGTAACGAACCGTCGCACTATGCCACCTTCGTGACTCCCAGACTGGGTCTACCATGCTCGAATGACTGAAAATCTGAATCGAATCAGCCGTCGCATCACGCAAGAGGCATCCCAAGGGGCTTCTCAGGCGATGCTCTACGCCACCGGTCTGACCCCTGCCGATATGGACAAGGCCCAGGTTGGCATTGCCAGCATGTGGTACGAAGGCAACTCCTGCAACATGCATTTGAACGACTTGGCGGTGCGAGTCCGTGACGGAGTTGTCGACGCCGGCATGGTTTCGATGCGGTTCAACACCATCGGTGTCTCCGATGGCATCTCGATGGGCACCGATGGGATGAGCTTCTCGTTGCAGTCCCGCGACCTGATTGCCGATTCGATCGAGACGGTGATGCGCGCCCAATGGTACGACGCCAACATCGCACTGCCCGGTTGCGACAAGAACATGCCGGGATCGGTCATGGCGATGGCACGGGTCAACGTGCCATCGATCATGATCTACGGTGGGACCATCCGCGCCGGTCACGGCGACGACGGCGCTCCGCTCGATATCGTTTCCGCATTCCAGTCCTACGGCGAGTGGATTGCCGACCGCATCACCGACGAGCAGCGTCGCAAGATCGTCAGCCACGCCTGTCCGGGAGCCGGTGCCTGTGGCGGGATGTATACGGCCAACACCATGGCGTCGGCGATCGAGGCACTCGGAATGAGCCTGCCCTACTCCTCTTCGATCCCCGCCGCCGACCCTGCCAAGCTCGATGAGTGTTTTGCGGCGGGGGCGGCCATCCGCAACCTGCTCGAACTGAACCTAACGCCAAGAGACATCATGACGCGGGTGGCGTTCGAGAACGCCATCGCCATCGTCATGGTCACCGGCGGATCGACCAACTCCGTCTTGCATCTGCTGGCGATGGCGCGGGCGGTTGATATTGATCTCACCATCGATGACTTCCAATCAGTCAGCGACCGGATTCCGTTTCTGGCGGATCTCAAGCCGAGTGGCCGCTACGTAATGGAAGACCTGCATGCAGTGGGGGGCACGCCTGCAGTGCTCAAGCTGCTGCTGGAGCACGATGCGATCGATGGCACCTGTCTGACGGTCACCGGCAAGACGCTCGCCGAGAACCTTGCCGATCTACCCGGTCTCGCTGAAGGTCAGAACGTTGTCCAACCCTGGGATGCGCCAATCAAGGAATCGGGGCATCTGCAGATCTTGCGCGGCAATCTCGCACCGGACGGGGCTGTGGCCAAGATCACCGGCAAGGAGGGGCTCCGGTTCTCCGGAACTGCGCGCACGTTCGATTGCGAAGAGGACATGCTCCCTGCGCTCGAGCGCGGGGAGATCGGACCCGGTGACGTTGTGGTGATCCGTTACGAAGGCCCCAAGGGTGGACCGGGCATGCCGGAGATGTTGACTCCGACCTCCGCAATCGTCGGCGCTGGCCTTGGCAACGACGTTGCCTTGATGACAGATGGCCGCTTCTCCGGTGGTTCGCACGGGTTCATTATCGGTCACGTCACTCCCGAGGCCCAGGAGGGCGGTCCGATTGCTCTCGTCGAAAACGGTGACACAATCACCATCGATGCCAATACGAGATCAGTCCGTCTTGAAATTGACGATGACGAGATGGCACGGCGTCGTTCTGCGTGGACCCCACCGCCGCTCAAGGCGACGCGGGGAACGCTGCACCGATACATCAAGACTGTGAAGTCAGCCTCGGAAGGCTGTGTCACCGACGAGTGATGGTTGCGGCTACAACTCGGCGAGGGCGGGCAACGTCTCCGCACCTAGTTGCGTGATCGGTGTGCCCTCGTAGTCGTTGATCACGTTGAAGATGACATGGTCAAATCCCTGTGCGGCGAACGGGCGAGCTTGCTCGACAATCTCGGCCGTCGACTGACCGGTGTACATGAACCCGGAAGCCGTCTTGGAGATCTCGTCGTAGTCGCGCCCGAGTCGCTCGCAGTGGGCCTTGAGTACGTCGAGCTTGTGGCTCGCTTCCTCTGGGCCGCCAAAGACGAAGAAATTGCTGGCATCTGCATACTGGGCAACCATGCGTAGCGTCTTCTTCTCCCCCGAACCACCGATGAGGATGGGTGGTCGTGGCTTGGTCAATGGCTGTGGACTGCTGATTGGCTCAGTCAGCTGATAGTGCTTGCCCTCGTAGGGGCTGCGATCGCCATCCCACATCTGAAGCGTGATCTGGATGGCCTCTTCGAGTTGCTCGAAGCGGTCCTTGAGCGATGGATAGGGAAAGCCAAGCCCCATCGACTCTCGCTCGTACCATCCGGCTCCGATGCCAAGCCAGGCGCGCCCTCCTGACAAGACATCAAGCGTGGTCACGGTCTTGGCGAGATAGCCGGCGGTCCGATAGTGCACCCCCGTCACCAAAGTACCCAGCCTGATCCGCTCGGTGATGCCGGCTACGTAGGAAAGGGCTGAGTAGCCCTCGAGCATGGCATTGTCGGCGGGACCGATCATCGGCTCGAGCTGAAAGAAATGATCCATCACCCAGAGCGTGTCGAACCCGCCCTCTTCCGCGGCCTCGCCGATCGTACGTAGTACGGGGCCGATCGCTCCGTCGCCACCCGGCCATGTGAAATTCGCAACCTGCAGACTTGCCTTCATCGTGTCCCTCCTCGATTGTGGATCATATGCACAGGCTTGATCGCTTGGTGACGCCCCTGTGCCGCTACTCCGCCCCAGCCCGCATCGCCAGTGCGATTGCCCCGATGAGGCCGGCGTCCTGGCCGAATTCGGGGGCGACGACATAAGCGTCGAGCGCCCCTGAACGAATCTCCGAGGTGGCGTAGTCGTTGAGTTGCTGTTCCAGTTTGACTCTGACCAGATCCAGAAGGTCGGGGTGTTGCATGACCCCGCCGCCGATCACGATCCGTTGCGGGGCGACGACATAGGTGTAGGTACGCAGTGCTTGCGCAAGGTAGGTCGCCTCGAGGTCCCAGACATCGGCCCGGTCGGCGAGCTCTCGGCCCGGATGCCCCCAACGGTCTTGGATCGCTGGCCCGGCGGCCATCCCCTCCAGACACGCACCGTGGAATGGACAGTGCCCCGGATAGTCATCGCTGCGGATCCTTTCCAGGGTTATGTGGCCCATCTCGGGGTGTCCCATGCCGTGATGGACTTTGCCATCCACAAAGACACCGCCTCCGATGCCGGTTCCGATGGTGAGATAGATGAAGTTGGAAAGACCGCGAGCCGCACCCCAGGTCCATTCGCCAAGCGCGGCACCGCCGACATCGACGTCGATGGCAGCAGGGACACCAAGCCCATCCCGTACTCTGTCCAGCACGGACGTACCGGACCAATGCGGCTTCGGTGTAGCCGTGATCGACCCGTAGCTATTCGATGACGGATCGAGATCAAGCGGGCCAAAACATGCAATACCGACGGCTGCGACCCCGCCGGAGCGGATGAAGTCGATGCTGGCGCCAAGAGTTTCGTCGGGAGTGGTGGTCGCGATCGTTGTGTCGGCAACGATCTTCCGTCCTTCGGAAATGGCGACACGGAATTTGGTGCCGCCTGCTTCGATTGCCGCAAAGATGCCGTCGCGCATAGCCATGTGCGCAGGCTACCGCTAGCCGGTGATTCGATCTATCTCAATCGAGATGTCGACCCGCATCTCGCCGGGCTGTGACCACTGGTAGCTGTCGGCGTCTGTGTACTTGCGGGCCATACGGTCGATGAGGTTCATGCCGTGCTGCTCGATTGCAACGGCGCGGCCGTTGAGGACGATGTTGCGATATGGATTGTCGGGAGGTGTGAAGGAAACCGCGATTCGGGGGTTGTTGCGGAGGTTGCGTGGCTTGGCGCGACCCTCGGCTGTGCTGAACGTAAACAGATCTCCATCGAGACCACCCCACACAACTGAGACCTGGGGAGAGCCATCAGGGTTGACCGTTGCCGCATGAAAGAAGATCGGCTCACTGATCATGGCTCGAATGTCGTCCGGAATTGCGGCAGGCATGGTGCTCCTTGATGGCTTCTGGCAACGCTAACGCACCCCTACGACGATGGGTGACGTCCCTGATAGGCGCAAAGCCGATTCTGCGCGATGCTGAGTCCACAATCTCTAGGAGAGTGAACTGTGGATCAGGTAGAAGAATTCAAGATCAAGGGTGATGAGTTGCTCGGACGGATCAGGGAGCTGATCAAGGAGGGCAACGTTCGCCATCTGACCATCCAGAACAGCGATGGCAAGACGATTGTCGAGGTTCCGCTCACGATTGGTGTCGTCGGTGCCTTGATCGCACCGGCTGCGGCTGCGATCGGTGCGATTGCGGCACTGGTGACGGAATGCACTGTTGCGGTGACCAGGGATGAGGGATCAGAAGAGGAATCAGAGGACACCGGAGCGGAGTAGCTCTTCGGTGGAGGCATCGGCAGCTGCCTCGGTCATCTTCACTATTGCCGGGGCGCCTCCCCGCTGCCCTCTCGACATCGGGGAGGTGGATCATTGGTTTGCTCTCGCTTGCGGTCCTCGTCTTGGGCCTCGCCGAGTGGGTTGGCCGGCGCGAGCTCAGACCGCCTCGCCTGCGTGCTGCTGATGGTTCCGTTCCACAATCGAGCGAAACGTAAGAACCAAGAAGAACAGGAGGATGGGGACCACTGCCATCGTTGCCGAACCCGAGGTGTTGGCGTGGAAGCTGATCACCAGACCGGCGGCAACCGACAGGACACCGATTAGGGCGGCTGTGGCCATCATTGCGGGAACTCTTCTGACCAGCAGCGATGCAGTGGCGGGAGGCCCGACCAGGAGTCCGAGAACGAGCAGGGTGCCCACCGTTTGGAAGGACCCGACAATGGTCACCATGATCAGCGTCAGCATGGCGGCATGGGCGAACTTCGGCCGCATCCCCAGCATCTGTGCTTTGTAGTCGTTGAACGAGAGCACCAGGAACGGTCGATAGAGCAAGACGCTCAGGACGACAACGATGCACATCACGCTGCCGAGCAGCCATACATCGCTGTTGGTCACACCCAATGCATCCCCGAACAGTATTCCGTTGAGGCTGCCGGTGTACGACGCGGTTCGCGAGATCAGGATCACTCCGAGACCAAGCATGCCGACAAACAGCAGACCTATCCCCGTGTCTTCTGAGAACGTGGTCTGTCGGTGCACCAAGTTGATGCCCAACAGCATCACGGCTGCGGCCAGGATTGCCCCGAGCAATACGTTGAAGTCCATCAGGATTGCCAGGGCGACTCCCGGAATCACACCGTGGACCAAGGCATCTCCAAGGAAGGTCATTCCGCGAATCACCACCCATGTGCCGACAACGGCGAGTGCAATGGCGGCCATCGAGCCGCCAACTAGCGCTCGCTGCTGGAAGGCGAACTCAAACGGTGCGGTCAACCAGTCCACGTCAGCCTCGGGTTCATGTCATCGCCTCGGCGATCAAGCGAGCGTTCGTTTCGAGCAGCCCGAGCAGCGTGTCGGCGCCAGAACCCGGCTCGCCAAGTGAACCGGTGTAGAGATCGACGATCTCGACGTCCGTGCCGACCTCTGCTGCGACGGCGTCGGCGAGAGCCGCTGGTTCGCTTGTCGATGCGAAGATGGCGGGGACGTTCTCGCTGGCGACCAGGCGAACCAGGTCGGCGAGTTCTGAGGAACTCGGGTCTGCAATAGTCGATCCGCCGGGGATCACCGTGCCGATGATGTCGAAGTCATAGCGGGCGGCGAAGTATCCGAGAGAGTCGTGGTTGGTCACCAGCTTGCGGTCGGCGGTTGGGATGGCACTGAGGATCTCGACGGATACCTCGTCGGTTGCCAGCAGTTGTGCGGCGTAGGCATCGCTTCTGCCCTGCCAGTCGACGGTGTCGTCAATGGCTTCGAGCTCACGAGCGATGAGAGCGGTCGCTTCGGCCATGCGCTGCGGGTCGAGCCAGAAGTGAGGATCGTCGTTGTGGTCTTCGTCATCGGCCGATTCGGAGCCGAACGGGAGAGGATCCAGCATCTCGCCGAGCGACAGGACGTTGGCTCCGTCCGCGGCAGCCGTCTCCAACACTCCGAGGAGGCCCTCCTCCAAATGAAGCCCGTTGGCAATCACAAGATCAGCTTCCTGGATGAGGGCGATCTGTTGTGACGAGGCCTGGTAGTCGTGTGGGTCCGTGCCGAGGGGGAGCAGCACTTCGACAGAGGCGCTGTCGCCGACAACGTTGCGAGCGACATCGCCCAATATCGTCGTGGTGGCAACAACGGTGAGATCGCCTTCGGGGTTGTTGGCGCTTCCGCAGCCGGCGGTCACCAGCACGATCGCTATGGCAAGGATTCGGAGGGCGGTCATTTGGGATTTCTCGTTTGGTTAGTAAGAATGAGAACTACTATCATTATATATTGAGAATCATAATCAGAAGGCGAGTTCATGCCAATCCACAGCCTGGACCGAGACGTCGAAGAGCGGTTGAGCGATAGAGACGTTCGCTACACCCGTGGCCGGCGTAGGGTCGTTGCCGCCCTCCATGAGGCCGATGGGCCGATGTCAGCTGCGGAGTTGCACGGCAAAGTCGGTGCCGACGTCCCTCTGTCCTCTCTGTATCGGACTCTGGCCGTACTCGAGGAGACTGAGGTCGTAATGCCCCACTTCGGCGCACGAGGCATCACTCGCTACGAGTTGGCAGAATGGCTCACCGGTCATCACCATCATCTCGTCTGTGTCGACTGCGGTACGGTTGATGACATCAACGTGCCGCCGCAACACGAGGCCGCCGTGAGGGTCCTCGTCGAGAAGATTGCCGCCGCTGCCGCGTTCTCCCCCTCCGCCCACGTGCTGGAGATCGAAGGAAGTTGCTCCAGATGTCGGTGACGATCCCTGCGGTGCGGGGCGAGCGGATCGTCCTCGGCTACGGCCCAGCCATCGCGGTTGCCGAGAGTTCGTTCACCATCCCCAAAGGCAGCGTCGTTGCCGTGATCGGTCCCAACGGTTCGGGCAAGTCAACACTGCTCAACGCCATCGCCGGACTCCGCGCACCAATGGCAGGCAAGTTGGATGTGCCGGCACGAGCCGAGGGACCCCACCGGATCGCCTATGTGCTGCAAACCACCAGGGTGAATGACGCTCTACCAATCACGGTTCGCGAGGTCGTCGCCATGGCCCGGTATGCGACGCTCGGCTTCTACAAGAGACCGGATGCCGCCGATCGTGTCGCGGTCGACGAGGCAATGGATCGAACCGGAATCACATCGATTGGCGGCAAGCATCTCCACGAGCTATCCGGGGGGCAGCGGCAGCGGGTATTCGTGGCTCAAGGTCTGGCGCAGGACCACGACATCCTTCTTCTCGATGAGCCGCTCACCGGCATTGACCTTCCAACTGCTCAAGCCATCGATGCGGTAATTCACGACGAGCGGTCCCGAGGGTGCACCGTGATCATGACTACACACGATCTCTCCGAGGCCCGAGTCGCCGATCATGTCGTGCTGTTGGCCGGCCGTGTCGTCGCATCGGGGACACCCGAAGAGGTGTTGACTCCTCACAATCTCGCCACTGCCTACGGTTCATCGTTGCTCCACCTCAGTGAGGGGAACATCTTCGTCGACGACCCTGCCCACATCCCAGTGCCGGGCCGCGAATCGCTGCGACAGCGGATAATCCATACCGATTCGCTACCGAGCGAAGTCCACCACGACGACGTGTAGGATCGCCGCATGAGACTGAGTATCGAATACTGCGCTGTTTGAGGGTATCGGGACCGTGCCGTGAGCATGGCAAGCAAGATCCTCGAAGAGTTCGAGCACAAGATCGCAGACTTCAGATTGATCCCGTCTCGTGGCGGGCTCTTTGAGGTAATCGTTGGTGACGAATTGGTCTACTCGAAGAAAGAGACGGGTCGTCACACCGACTATGAGGAAGTCGGACCGGCCGTGCGTGCGGTCTTAGCGTCGGAATCTGGATAGAAGCCCATACCGCACTAACCTTGCGGACCTAATGAAGAACGGGACCAGCAGGGCTGTCCTCGTGCGAGATCTTTTTCGCGCCGACGGCCCGTTTCGCAATGTTGCAGAGGATTTCCTCGTCCAGCGGTGTGGCTTCTGCCACCACCCCGTTGATGCCGATGCCCGATTCACCGCCGACGGCTTCTGGTGCTCGGAATGCGCTACGGCAATCGCGGCGGGCGCAGCTTCCTAGAGATCAATCGAGCCAGAGTGGCTTGGTCTTATCCACCTGCACTTTGACACCCTCGACATATGTCGCTTCGACCTCGGTGCTCCGTAGCTCGTCCGGTGTGACCAGCACGGGGTCTCTGTCAACAACGATGAAATCGGCAGGGCTGCCGATGGCGAGCGGGACCGGCTCCTCCAGGGCATAGGCCGACCCTGTTGTATACATCGCAAGGGCTTGTGCGGCGGTCATGGCCTCTTCCGGAACGAGCCCGGCCCGATCCTGGGCCAGCGCCATTCCCGCCCATGGATCTGGAGCCTCGACCGGTGAGTCGGAGCTTCCAGCGAGCCTCGTCCCTGCTTTGTGCAACGTGGCGAATGCATACGTGCGCTGTATCCGCTCAGCACCAAGCCGGTTGCCCAACCAATCGGCCTCAGATCCAAGGAACGGAGGCTGCACAACCGCAATCGCCCCACAAGCACCAAGTCTCTCGATGTCGGCCTTGGTCAGCACCGATGCGTGCTCGAGACGGAGCTTGGCGGGGTCGGCACCGGAATTGATGAGTTCTTCGAACATGTCGATGACCGCACCGCAAGCAGCATCTCCGATCGCATGAATAGCGGCACCACCGCCCAGCGCCAGGCTGGCCTCGGTGATGGCCATGTCAGTGGCGGTGAGGCGCATCGTGCCGGTGGTGTCGACATCGACGAAAGGCTCGTGCATTGCCGCGGTATGACCGCCAAAGCTACCGTCGCCGAACCGCTTGATCCCGAGCCAGCGCAAACGACCGGGAACCGCATCGATCCTCGCTTTGGTGGCAGCGACAGCCTGCGGGTTCTCCTCGATGACATACGCCCCAACCCTTAGGGGCATGCGCCCGGAGGCTGCGATCGCGGTATCGACTTCATTGCCAAGGCTTGCCCAGGCGCCGGCGCCTGTCCGCAGGATGGCTCCGATCGAAGTGTGGCCCGCCGCAGCCAGTCGGTTGAGCGCACTGAGCAACTCGTCGACGCTCACCTGATTGCCTGCCCCAAGACGTTCGGCAACCAACTCGATCGCCGTCTCCCGAAGCACGCCGGTGGGCGTATTGTCAGCGGTGCGATCGATGACTCCCCCCTCGGGATTCGGTGTGCTCGAGTCAATGCCTGCAAGAGCCAGTGCGGTGCTGTTGGCGATTGCCACGTGGCCGCAGTAGCGGTGGGCGAGTACCGGCCGATCCGCAATGGCCCGATCGAGGACATGCCGGTCGGGAAGCCGCTGTTCGGCGAGCGTCTCTTCATTCAACCGCATTCCGAGCACCGGGATCTCGGGCGAACCTGCAGCCGCAGTAGCTCGGAGCCGAACGCCGATCTCGGTGAAGTCGGCTGCGGTGGCCAGCGTGGTGCCGCGCAGTGCGGCTGCATAGGCCACGGGGTGGAGGTGAGCGTCGCGTAGGCCGGGCATCAACACGGCACCGCTGTAGTGGACTTCGACAGCGTCCCCACTGAGTGCGGCGCGAGTGCCGACGGCGACGACCTTTCCCTCCTCGACTCGGATGGCGTCACCGATAACTCCGATTGCGGTTCGAACAGCTGACGCCGAGAACACTTGTGATGTCATGGGGTCATCATCCCACTTGGCCGAGGTCAGCTGAGAATATGCTCGGGGATGATCGGTTCGACGATCCGGCGGAGTTTCTCGTGGAGATAGGGATTGGCGGCGACGAGGTGTCGCACTCCTGGGATCGCGGTGCGGCCCTGGGCGTCGGTGACGAGCCCTCCCGCTTCCGTGACAAGGAGCACACCCGCCGCCATATCCCATGCGCCGAGAGAGAACTCCCAATAGCCATCGAATCTGCCGGCGGCGAGCCAGCCAAAGTCGAGTGCTGCTGAGCCCGATCGGCGGATACCGTTGACCTGTTCCAGCACGGTGCCCAATACCGTGGCGTACGACGCACCGTGCTTGTCGTGGTCATATGGGAAGCCGGTCACCATCACCGACTTGTGCAGTTCAGCAACCGCAGAGACTTTGATGGGTTCACCGTTGCAGGTGGTTCCTCCGCCAGCAGATGCAGCGAACACCTCATCCCGGAGCGGGTCGTGGACAACGCCGACCAAGGGGGTGTTGCCGTCATAGAGCGCAACCGATACCCCGACATTTGGTATTCCATGCACAAAGTTCACGGTCCCGTCCAGCGGGTCGATGATCCAGCGTCGCCCCGCTGATTTGCGGGAGCTGCCTTCTTCACCGAGCAAACCGTCATCGGGTCGATGTGTCGTCAGCAAGTCGACGATCGCTTCTTCAGATGCGCGGTCGACTTCAGTGACTGGATCGAGCCGCCCCTTCTGTTCTACGACGCGGTGGGATCCGAAGCCATTGCGGACGATTTCGGCGCCTTGGGCGGCTGCGGCTATTGCGAGTTCGAGGTCATTCATGGCCAGCAGCCTACGACACGGCAACGTCGGAGGATCCTGCCGGTGGCGGCGCAACTGGCGCACTTGGCTACTCTCCAGGATTCGATGATTCCATACACCGCAGCCATCACCGCCGCCCTACTCATGTGGCTGGCTTTTCCGCCCTTCGACATAGGGATTCTGGCGTTCATCGCCCCTGCCCCCTTGCTCTGGGGTCTGCGCAGGGTCGAGTCTGGTCCTGGAGCGATTGCCGTCGGCTTCACCTACGGTGCGGTGTTCTTTGGGCTACTCCTGTGGTGGATCTCGGTTCTCGGGTTTGTCGCCTGGATCCCACTGACATTCTGGATGGCGACACTCTCGGCTGCCTACGGCTTGTTGGTGTGGTCCTTCCGGATGTGGCCGCCGGCACGGTGGTGGCTGATTGCTGTTGGCGGATGGGCTTCTTGGGAGCTGGTGAAGGCTTATGTCCCGTTCGGTGGATTTCCGTGGGGCGGGGTCGGCTACGCCGCAGGTGGCAATCCCGGCTTCATCGGTGCCGTGCAGTGGATCGGACCCAGCGGCTGGACCGTACTCGCCGTCGGCATTGCTGCCGGGCTCGTTCTCGTCGTGGAGGACTCGGCGAATTGGCGGCTCCTCGTCGATCCAGGCGTCGTCGTCGCAATGCTGGTGCTGGCCGGACTGTTGTTTGCCCCTCACGCGGATGGTGAGATCGTTACCACCGCGATCGTGCAGGGCGGTTCTCCGTGTCCCCAGACACATTGTCAGAACGAGAACCAGAGGATCTTTGAGCGTCACCTCAACATGTCGCGAGCCATCGTGAGGGACACGGTTGATCTAGTGGTCTGGCCTGAGAATTCGTTTGGATCTCCATACGACCCGATCGGGAATAGCGATGTCGATCAGGACCTCAAGGTTGAGGCGCATCGGCTCGGAGCGTACATGTTGGTCAGTGGTACCCACGTTGTCGACCCGGAATCGTTCGTCAACGTCAACATTGTCTACTCGCCGATCGGTACCGAGGTCGGGCGCTATGACAAGCGGCACCCGGTTCCCTTTGGCGAATACGTTCCGCTGCGCGATCTGCTCAGCTTCATACCGCAACTCGATCAGGTCCCCCGCGACATGATCCCCGGTACGGAGGCGGTTGTCTTTCCGATCCGTGATGGCGTTTTGGGGTCCGTAATATCGTTTGAGGGAGCGTTCAGCCGCAACATCCGTGCCGAGGCCCGGGCCGGTGCCCAGCTGATGGTCGTCGCCACCAACGAGAGTAGTTATGGGCCGGAAGCAGCCGCATCAGACCAGTTGATTGAGATGGCGCGCGTCAACGCCGCCGCCATCGGGCAGGACCTGGTGCTGGCCGCGATCACAGGAAAATCCACCTTCATCTTTGCCGACGGCACTGTTGGCGAGAGGACCGAACTGCTCGAGGAACGCGTCATCATCGACGAAATGCAGTTCCGGACGGCCGGGTTGACTCTCTACACACGCATCGGAGACTGGATGGTCTTCGTTGCGCTGGCCGGTGCCGCGGCCGGGATCTTCACCCCAGGACCGGGCAGGCCCGAAGGCGGTTTCCGTCGCCGAACTGTCTAGCCAAGTTCCCGGTGCTTGGACTGGTTCTCATGCCTCGTATGCGGCAAGGGCGTCGGCAAGTGTGTCGATGCCGAGATCAAGTTCCTCGGTTGACACATTCAGCGGCGGAATGAACCTGATGATGTTGACGTCGGGGCCGCACGGCAGGATCAGCATGCCGTGATCGAGCGCATATTTGCCCAATGACGGGAACGCATCGGGGTCAGGGGTGTGCCCGTCATCCTTCACGAGTTCGATTCCGATCATCAGTCCGAGACCGCGTACGTCACCGATGGTGCGGTGCTGCTCTTTGAGTTCGTTCCATCGGCCGAAGGCATGGTCGGACAGCTTTGGCACCTGGGGGACCACATCATGTAGCGCTTCGATAGTTGCCGCAGCTGCGGCACACGCAATGGGGTTGCCCCCAAACGTGGTGCCGTGCGAACCCGCCGGCCATGCATCCATCACAGCTTTCGAGGCTCCAAAGGCAGACAGCGGCAGACCATTGGCGATGCCCTTGCCCATGACGAGGATGTCGGGGCGGATGTCATAAACCTGGGAGGTGAACCAGTCACCGGTGCGACCAAAGCCCGACTGCACCTCATCCATGACGAGCATGATTCCGTGCTTGTCGGCGCGGTCCCGCAGGCCCTGCAAGAACGTGTTTCCGCCTGGGTAGTAGCCACCCTCACCCTGCATCGGCTCGACCAGGAAGGCGGCCACCTCGCCGGGCGTGATTTCGTGCTTGAGCAGGTAGTCGAGTTCCTCTAGTGCGCGCTCCGAGGCGGATTCCTGATCCATCTTCCAGCGGAACGGCCACGGGTAGGGGGCAATGAAGACCGAACCGACCAATGGGTGATAGCCCTGGCGGTACTTGGCCTTTGAGGTGGTGTAGGAAACCGAGCCCATCGTGCGACCGTGGAATCCGCCGCGGAAGGCAATGATGCCCTGGCGCCCAGTGGTCTTGCGAGCCAGCTTGATGGATCCCTCAACCGCCTCGGCCCCAGAATTCATGGGCATGAACGATTCGATTCCGTCTGGTGTGACCTGCTTGAGGTTCTCAGCGAAATCCACCAGCGATGCATACCGGAACGTCGAGCCCGAGTGCCAAACCTGGTTCACCTGGTCAATGACGGCGCGCTTCACGTGTGGCGGCTGATGGCCCAGGTTGGAGACTGCTATTCCGCAGGTGAAGTCGAGGAGTCTGCGGCCACCGGCTGTTGTCACCCATGACCCTTCGGAGCCGACGACCTCGTCGTCAGTCTCAAAGGCGAATAGAGGTGCGATTACTTCATCTTGGCGAGCTACCAGATCAGACATTGTGGGCTCCTTCATGCGATCAGAACGGACGGACGGGGACGACTTGGGGTCACGGAGCCGCAAAGAGGTGGCGGCGTCTCTCGAAGGGTCGGTACGTCCTCATGTGCCCATTGTGACACATCAGTTTGTAGTGTGAATCAGTAGCTCCATCCGAGTTGTGGGGATCGATACCCGGCACGCTTTCAGAGTACGGTTGAGCTAGCCGCCGAATCCGCCGATGGAATCCACATGGACGACCGCTCTACATCGAGTTCGAGACTGCCTTCATTGACGATTGTGCTGCCTGCATACAACGAAGAGGCGCTTATCGGGAGCACCCTCGACAAGGTGACCGACTACCTGGGGACCATCGAGGACCAGTACACGTGGGAGATCCTCGCCATCAACGACGGGAGCCGCGACAGCACCGGGAAGATCCTCGACGACTACGCCGCCGCCAACGCCAGCATCCGCGCCCTCCATCACCATCGCAACTTCAATCTTGGCCAGGCGTTGCGGACCGCGTTTGCGGAGGCACGTGGCGACTACACCATCGTGCTCGACTCCGATCTGAGCTACGGGCCCGAGCACATCGGCCAGCTTGCCGATGCGATTTCGGAGACAAAGGCCCAGGTTGTCATCGCGTCGCCGTATATCAAGGGCGGTCGAGTCACCGCGGTGCCGTGGTTCAGGGAGAAGCTCAGTAGATGGGCGAACAAGCTGCTTTCGATGAGTGCCAAGGGCAAGATTTCGACACTGACCGGCATGGTCCGTGCCTATGACACAACGTTCCTCCGCAAGCTGAATCTGAAGGCATGGGACTTTGAGATCAACACCGAGATCATCTACAAAGCGCAGGTGCTGCGGGCGTTGATCTTGGAGATACCGGCGCATCTTGATTGGAGCGATCAGCTGGATGTTCCCGAGCGTGGGTCGAGTATCCGGGTGATGCGGGGCATTGTGGGCCAGTCATTCTCCAGCTTTCTGTTTCGCCCCTTCTTCTACTTCATCGTGCCCGGCATGTTGGTCATGTTGGCGGCCATCTATTCGTTGGGCTGGTCCGCCTATCACACCATCAATGAAGCGCTGAATGTGCCGCCCGGTGCGGAGGCGAGCTTCTCTGCAGCTGTGGGTCGCGCCTATGACTTCTCGCCGCACAGTTTCATCGTCGGCGGTGTGGCCCTGCTCGTTGCAATCCAGCTGATCAGCCTGGGCATCATCTCCGCGCAACAGAAGCGCTACTTCGAAGAGACGTTCCACCTCGGCACCTCATTGCTTGCCTCCACCCGCGGTGTCAGCGGCGATCAGTTCACCCGCTGACGGGCCCAACGCAGCTGCTTCTCTGGTTCCTGCGTACGCCGCCGTCACATATGCGCGCTGGTGTACGCAAGAACGGTCAGGCTTTCATTAGATCGGGCTCTTTGGTTTTTAGGCCGGTCAGTTGGTCTACGTAGGGGCCAAGCGGAGTTGTCTCGTATTGCCCGTCCCACATGGCGAGGAACTGATTGATGAGATCGAGTTTCTTGCTCGATTCGATGTTCATTCCGGGGAAGAACGCCAAGTCCGGCTCGTCGTCCTGCCCGAGAAAATCTAGAGGATGGAGAAGGAGCGAAGGGACGGTTCCGGCGATCCGGCACATCGTCAAGGCCATCTTCCAGTAGAGCTTCGCCAACACCTGCGACTTGCCTCCGAGGAACAGCAGATAGCTGAAATGTATGGGAACTCGGAACAGCGGCATCGTGGTCACGGGAATCTCAACCATCGAATTGCCGTTCGCCAACGACCACTCATACGGACGGTTGCTTCGCCTCGCATCTTTCATGGTCCCGAACAGGGCACTGCGTCGTTCCTTCTCCTCGTCGGACAGATTGCTCGTGCGCAAGTAGTAGAACCGACCGATCGGGTTGAGGGCGTTCGGAAAGGTTGTCGCGTCGTACTTGTAGCCAAGTGACTCGAGCACCTCGAGGGTGTCCGCAGACAGGCTGAATCCGGGACCACGGAACCCAACCGCCGTTTGCCCTGTGGCTGCACCGATCGCATCGTGGGCTCGGCCCAGATCGTCGATGAGTTGCGGTTGCGTGTATTGGTGGAGCCAGGGCTCGTGAAGAAAGCTGTGGTTGCCGATCTCATGCCCGGCGTCGGAGATAGAGCGGAGTATGTCGTGGTGGTCGGTTATCTCGGCGTCCTTGCCGACGAGGAACCAAGTGATGTTCCAGCCCCACTCGTCGAGGACCGAAAGGGCGCGGGGAACAATGGTTTCGAGGTAGCTGGGGAACTCTTGCCAGGCATCGTCGCCGTGCGTCTTCAGGTATGACCACTTGTTGTCGAGATCGAGTGACAGCGGCGCTTTCTTCCGATCAGTCATGGGTGACCTCCTTTGCATCTGAGGGCAGGGGCGAACCGTGGCGCAGCTCCGGCATCGCCGTTTCGATTATTCCCAAGGTCTCATCGACGTTGAGCGTCCCGTGCAATATCTGTGCGGAGCTGACGATCGCCACGTTGGGGACCGAGGTCCACACCGGCGGAATCGAGTCCGAGTGGTTGATCACCGACACCGCCAGCACGTTCTTCACCCGAGATACCTTGGCTTCGAGCACGTCGTCATCGGTCAGATCGGGATACATGCGGCTTAGTGAATCTACGAACCGGCTGACAACTTCGTCGTCGGGCCAGCCCCAGGCTTTGTCGTCGGTCGTTGTGTAGCGAGGTAGGTACACGAGGCTCTTCCCGTCGAAGGTTGCTGGGTCCACCAACGCGGTCATTTCGATCACACCGGTGAACGGGAATCCATCGTCGGTGATATTGGTCACGTAGAAGCCACCGAGCGGCCGATCGAGAACAAGCGAAACACAAACGATTCCCTGATAGATGATGTCTTCGAGCTTGCTGCGTTCCTCGGAAGTCAGTTCAGGAACGATGTCGGCAATCACGGGTGCGGTCGTAGTGACGACCACCTTGTCGAATTCTCGTGCGGTGCCGTCGGCAAGCGTGACTGTTGTTGCGCCGCTCGAGTTGGTCGCTACGGACGCAACTCTCGCCTCGGTAACCAACTGCACCCCTGCCGCGGTGATTGTGTCAACCATCGCATCGAGTACTGGACCGTATCCGGTTGCCGCGAAGCCCAGCTTCTCCACCTTGGCACCCGAGGTGCGCGCTTTGTACAGCCTCTTCATGATGGCCCAAATGAAGGCTGCCGAGGCTTTGTCGGCGTTGTCGCCCAGCTTGGACCGCAGCAGCGGACGCCAGAACTCGCGATAGGTCTTGTTGCCCGACCAACGCGACAACCACTTCTCGGCAGAGATCTTCTCGAGGCGCTGCCAGTTGTTCACCCGCGACGCATACAGCATCGTGATGCCGAGACGGAACTTGTCGACAAGGCGCAGCGACGGGAGCCTGAGGAACTCCGCGGTGCTCGATACTGAATGCAAGGTGTCTCCCGCAAAGAGTCCCGTTGAGGACTTGTTCCAAACCAGGGAATCCCCAAGACCGATGTCCTCGATGAGCTTCACCAGCCTGTCATCGGTAGGAAGGATGACGTGATAGTGCTTGTCCCACCGGGTGCCTGCGATCGGCCACGTCATTGCCAGGCCACCGGGTTCGGCTGCGGCCTCGAAGACCGTGACTTGGTCCCCGGTGCCGGCCAGTTGGCGGCCTAGTTCCATGCCGAGGATGCCCCCGCCAACGACGCCCCAGCTTGTCTGTTTACTCACTTGTCGGTTTCCCTCTTCTCCCAAGGCTCATCAGTAGGTGATCGACGATTCGTTCGGCTGTGTGCCCGTCGCCATAGAGTTCGGGATGAGCGGGGCGGCTGGCAACCGCCTCGCGGGTGGCTGCTTCGATGGCCTCGGGGTCGGTAGTCACCAGGCGGTTCCAGCCCGCGGCAACCGTTTCCACCCACTCGGTCTGTTCCCGAACCGTCACACACGGAGTCTGTAGCCAGTAGACCTCTTTCTGAAGTCCTCCGGAATCGGTGAGAACCGCCGCCGCATCGCCGACCAGGGCCATGGCTTCTGCATGACCGACCGGTTCGATGATCTCCACCCTTGGCGGGACGCCGATGTCGTGAATCAGCGGCCTTGTTCTCGGATGAGCCGGGAGGATCACCGGGTAGATCTGGGCGACCCCGGCCAGGCCCTCGAGTATCGATCGGAGTACATCGCGATCGTCGGTGTTCTCGGCGCGGTGGATCGTTGCGAAGAAGAACTCCCCTGAACTGACCCCGTGGTCGGCCAGTGTCTTGGGGACGTCAACGCCTTGCATCGTCCACCGCAGGGAGTCCCGCATCAAGTCGCCGACGATGGCGACACCCTCGGTGATGCCCTCGTTGCGGAGGTTCTCCGCCGCTGCTTCACCAGGGCAATACAGCAGGTCGGCGAGGTGATCGGTCACAACCCGGTTTAGCTCCTCGGGCATTCCTCGATTCCATGACCGCAGACCAGCCTCGACGTGGGCAACCGGTATGCCGAGCTTCGCTGCAGAGAGCGCGGCAGCCACGGTGGAGTTGGTGTCACCGTGCGTGATCACAACGTCCGGTTGCTCGCCCAGGTAGACGGTGTCCAGCTCTGCGAGCATCGCCCCGGTCTGCACGCCGTGGGAGCCGGAGCCCACTCCGAGGTGGAACTTCGGTTCGGGGAGCTCGAGCTGCGAGAAGAACAACTCGGACATCTCATAGTCGTAGTGCTGGCCGGTATGGATGAGGTCTCCCGTGATGCCAGGACGAGCTGAGATCTCCCGAGCGAGCGGAGCCGTCTGCACGAACTCCGGTCGTGCTCCCACGACCGTCAATGTCTTCAGCGACATATGGAGTGTGGAGGGTGCGGTGGGCGCGACTCCGGGCCGAGCAACTCCTCCGCCATCTCGAGAACTCCAACACCGTCGGAAAGCGGCACAACAGGGGCATCGCTGTCACCGAGTATGAAGTCGCGGAACGCCTCCAGCTCGGACACCAGCGGTTCTCGCTTCTGGAACGCATAGGTCGTGCGATTGCCCTCGGTTACGCCCCGGAGTCTGCTGATGTCGTCCCATTCGGTCGGCACATCGCCGTTCTCGTGAAAGGTCAGGTCTGCCGAAAGGAGGTCTGCGACAAACGCACCCCTGGTTCCGGTGACGGTGACGCGGCGCTCTTTCACCGGACTCACCCAGTTGACGCTCATTGTGGCAACCACACCGGATTCCAGCACGCCAACCACCTCGACGAGGTCCTCGTGCGGTCCATCGACCACCGACTGCGAGATCGAGTGCATTGTCTCGAAGGGTCCACATAGCCAGCGGATCAGGTCGATGTCGTGTGTCGCGAGATCGAAGACCACACCGACGTCGCTGATGCGAACCGGGAATGGTCCGACCCGCCTCGTTGATATCGAATAGACCTTGCCCAGATCGCCGTTCTGCAATCTGCGCCGCATCTCCATCAGGGCGGGGTTAAACCGCTCGACGTGTCCGACTACGGCTATGAGCTGGGCGTTCTCGAAGGCCTTCGCAAGTTTGCGGGCGGCGAGCACGCTGTCGGCTACCGGCTTTTCGATGAGGGTGTGCACCCCGGCGTCAGCCAGCTCCAGCCCCACGGCTTCGTGACGATTGGACGGGACGGCAACCGAAGCAGCATCGATCCCGAGTGCGACGAGCTCTTCAACTGTGTCGACCACTGGAATTCCTACCGCAGCCCGGCGGGGGTCGCCCGCAGGATCGGCTACTGCCACCAGTTCCACGCTGTCCATCTGACGCCAGATACGGGCATGATGGCGTCCCATCGCTCCCACTCCGACTACCCCGACTCGCAATGTCATTTCTTTGCCCCCGTTGTGATCGTGTCGATGACGATATCGATTTCCTCTTGCTGTAGATCTGGTCTGATCGGGATGGACAGCACGGTCGCTGCCGCCCGATCGGTCTCCTCCAGTTCGCGTCCGGTCGCATACCGCGCAAATGCCTTCTGGCGATGTGTCGGTATCGGGTAGTAGATGCCGTAGCCCACGCCGACGTCCTCGCAGGTTGCCACGATCGCGTCACGCTGCTCGGAGCGAATCGTGTACTGGTGATAGACGTGATCGGCGTTCTCAACCACCGGTGGTGTGTCGACGATGCCGGCAAGGTGTAGGTCGTAGATCTTGGCGATAGCTCGTCGCTGCTCGTTCCAGCCGGCAATCTTGGTTAGCTGGACTCTGCCGATGGCGGCGCTGATGTCCGTCATGCGTGCGTTGGTGCCGATCAAGTCGTGGTGGTAGCGCCGTAGCATTCCGTGGTTGCGTTGCAACCGGATCGCTTCGATCAGGTCCGGATTCGTGCTGGTAACCATGCCGCCTTCGCCGGTGGTCATGTTCTTGGTCGGGTAGAAGCTGTAGGTGCTGAAGTCGGACAGGGCACCGACGGGGAGACCATCTCGGACTGCCCCATGCGCCTGTGCTGCATCTTCGATGAGGAACAGATCGTGGGAGTGCGCCAGGTCGGCGAGGACGGCCATCGGTGCCATCTGGCCATAGAGATGAACAGCAATGATGCCCTTGGTCTTGGGGCCAATCAGCTTGGCCGCCTCGTTGGGATTGATGTTGAAGGATGGTGCGTCGATGTCGGCGAAGACGGGAACCCCACCGGCAAGAGCAACCGCATTGGCTGTGGCCGCAAACGTAAAACTGGGCACGATGACCTCGTCCCCATGGGCGACGCCTGCGGCGCGGAGCGCAACTACGAGTGCCATTGTTCCGTTGGCGACGGCCGCTGCATGACCTACGTTGAACGTTGCGGCGAACTCCTTCTCGAAGGCCGCGACCTCGGAACCTTGGGCCAACATTCCCGAGCGCATGACGCGGGTTACCGCATCGATCTCTTGATCGTCGATGATCGGTGAGGCGAGGTGGATCATGAGGGCACCTCGACGAGGCCGCTGTCCCTCTTGGAGTACCGGGTGCCATCGCGGCCTATCCAGAGGTCGCCGCTGTTCACAAGACGCTGGCCGGTCTTGTCGACCCAGCCGAGAGAGGTGGCCGGAACGCCTGCCACGAGTTCGTGGTCGAGCACATCCCTTGTGACCACAGCACCGGCGGCAACCATTGCCCACCGACCGATGGCGACTCCGGCAACGATGATGGCGCCGGCACCGATGCTTGCCCCCGACCGGACGGTGACCCCTGCAGCAGTCCAATCCGAGGCCGACTTGGCACTCAGATCGGGATTGACCGCACGGGGCGTCCTGTCGTTGGTGAGTATTGCCCCTGGGCCGATAAACACACCGTCTTCGATGGTTGCCGGCGTGAAGACCTGGGCGGCGTTCTGGATCTTGCAGTTGTTGCCGATGGTGACACCACTATCGATGAAGGCAGCGCCGCCGATCACGCAATTGTCGCCAATAGTCGCTCCGCGCCGAACGTGGGCGCGGTGCCATACGTACGTCGATTGCCCAATCTGGGCCCCCGATTCAACAAGAGCGTTGTCGGCGATCAAAGCGGTCTCTCCATGTGGGTTGACATCGGCTTAAACCTGCTGTCTCCTTAGCTGCGTCGTGTGCCGCGATAGATCGTTATCCCCGCAAATTCGGCAGCAGGTACGAGTCCGTCACGGTCCTGCAGGAACTCAAAGAACGTGTCGCCGGGGTCGCCGTGGAACTCTCGGGTGTGGATGAACAGGTACTCCTCTCCTGCTGCAACCGTGACATCGAGGACACGCCGCTGCTCCGCAAAGGTTGAGTCGGTGGGCTCAATCGTCGGTATCGGGACGATGCGATTCTCGAGCAGATCGTGGTAGGCAAAGCGACCGTCATCCACGTCGGGCGGAAGGACTGTCGCGACTTCCGGATTGATGTAGTACTCGACCGGCCGCGCCATGTACCAGACCAATGCAACGGTAGGAGTGTCGGGGTTGCTGGAGATGTATTCGGCAGCGGCTTTGGCGTCCTCGACGCGGTACTCGTCCATGGTGGCCCGGGTGACTATGGCGATCGAAGCGAGCAGCACGAGGGACCCCGCGGCAACGTAGCGGGCCGTGCCCTTGGCGTTGAAGTAGCCGATCGCCAACCACATTCCGAGCGGGAGCACGAGCCAAGACAGGTATCTAGCCCGGAAGGCGACTCCGATTACGGCCGAGAAAACCGAGAGGAGCGTAATCGGCACGAGCAACGGGACGGCGAGCCGGAAGCGCCATTGCTCGCTCATGGCTTTCCAGCCGTGGTAGCCCAGGTAGCCGGCGGCGAGTCCGATGATGACTATCCAGGGAAGTGCGCCGCGAACAGCCTCGCCGGTCGGCATGGTGTGGAGTGCACTGGCTGAGGGGCCGAGCGTAAGGCCGGTAAACAGCGAAAGGCCGGCATATCCGATCGCGGGGAGATCCGCGGTTCTCGAGTAATCGTTGGTGACATCCAGCCAGAAATCCTCGATAGCGACGAAGGCGAGAGGAATGAGAGCAACCGCCATCCACGCATGGGTGACAATCCAGCGTCGCCACGTCGACCTGCGGGCAATGTTCCACAGCAGCACGATTTCAGCACTGACGAGGGCTAGGGCGAACATGTAGTGGCTGTACAGGCCAAGGGTGGCAACGATGCCAAAGAAGACCCAGGAGCCAGCCGAGCCGTCGTCGAGCGCTTCTGAGGTTGCGAGCAGCAGCAGACTGGCGAGCAGGATGAACAACCCATAAGCGCGCCCTTCCTGTGAGAGCAACACCAGCATTGGGCTGATCGCTACGGCAAACGCGGTTGCGATCCCGACCGAACGGCTGATCTGCTTTCCCATGCGCCACGCCACCCAGATGGTGACGATGCCAAGAGTTGCCGACATGAGGCGGCCCGCCATGTCGCCGACTCCACCGACGAGAAGTCCTCGGAAGATGATGTGGAACAGAGGTGGGAACCCATCGCCGATGCCGACGATATCCCCGACCGGGAGGTTGACGATGCTCAGTTCCCAGAGTTCGTCCATCGAGTAGCTCTGCGATCCGAGGGTGACAAGGCGGAGGAGCGCACCAAGCCCAATGATCAGCACCACGTTGATCGTGGTTCTGGATCGGATTTCGGTAGTCATCGTCCGCCCCTGCTGCAACCTCGCCCGAAGGTCCAGTTGCTCATCTGCCGATCGTCTGTCGGCCCGACAATACGCTACATCGCATTCCGTGGCGCTGCAGCCACAATCAGTGTGCGACACTGCTACTGGCCAATCATGGGGCGGTCCCGCCCCGCTGTGGCCTACTGCTGCGAAACGCTGGATGAGTTGGTTGGCGAAAGCGTGGCCTGCGCAGATCGGTACGATGGCAGCGGTTGCGACGAGGAGTCGAAGTGACAGAGCCGGCGGCGGTGGTGGCAGCAATCTTGCTTGGTGCCATCGCGTTGTTTCAGTTGGCGGTAGCGGCGGGAGCTCCGTGGGGGGATATGGCGTGGGGCGGACGGCACGATCGACGACTTCCTATACGACTGCGAGTGGGCAGTGCGGTGGCTGCGGCGGTGTTGGTGATGGCTGCCACAGTCGTGCTGGCCCAAGGTGGCGTCATCAGTTGGACGCCCGTTCCCGAGGGTGCGTTGCGAACGGTCACCTGGGTACTGGCCGGGTTCATGGTAATAAATACCATCGGCAATCTTGCCTCGGCAAGCCGCATGGAGAGGCGCGTGTTTGGTCCGGCGACCGCCGTCCTTGCCGTGCTGATTGCGGTTGTTGCGATCTCCGGAGAAGGTCCGGTGTAGCGCAGGATCGCGCATACCGGTCGCGGTTGCCCCGCCGGTGTCATCCCGTAGAGCGCCGACACGGTTTCGTACTCGTCGAAGAACCGGACGGCCCGCAATCGTTCACCTGCCCGGTCGTCTATTGGCCTTTGAAATCGGGCGGCCGCTTCTCGATGAACGACTTGATTGCTTCACCAAGATCGTCTGAGTAGAGGAATGCTGCGTTCCACAGTGCAACGGTGTCCAGGTCCTCGTGGACTTTGCGTTTGCGCGATGCGTTGAGTACAGCCTTGCTCCCTTGAACGGCAAGCGGCGAGTTGGCCGCGATCTGGTTGGCCATATCCAGAGCGGCGGTTTGCACCGTGGTGGCGTCGGCGTAGACCCCGGTTACGTATCCCATCTCGAGCGCCTCGGCAGCGTCCCAGTCACGGCCGGTGTAGACAAGTTCAGCGACGCGACCCGGATCGATGATGTAGGGCAGACGTTGCAGCGTCCCCACATCCGCAACCATGGCGATCTTGGTCTCCCTGACCGAAAAGGTGGCATCGGTGGCTGCCAGCCTGATGTCGCATGCGGTTGTTAGGTCGACTCCTGCGCCGATGCAGTGCCCGTGTATGGCGGCGATTACCGGTTTGGTGTTGTCTGCGATCGAGGTGAAGGTGCGTTGCATCAGCTTGATCTGGTGATAGGTGTTGAGCCGTTTGCCGACCTCGGACGGTGAAGCTGTGCCGCCGATCGCGGCGATATCACCGGACATGACGGCAGGGCCGAATGCCATCAGATCGAGACCGACGGTGAACGATGCTCCTTTGGCCGCAATCACGATGGCGCGCACATCGGGGTCACTCCCAAGTGCGTCCATGATGGCCGGAAGATCGGTCCAGAACTCAGGCGCCATGGCGTTGCGTTTCTGGGGACGATCGAGCCAGACAATGGCGACATGATCGCGGTTCTCGACCGAGATGACTTCGGACAGGGGATAGTTGCGCTCGCTCATGCGGTCAGCGTAGAGCTTCTGCGGTGCGCACCGCTTCAGGGGTGTCCAAGCTCATCCACGAACGGCCGTCCTCACCCCAACTTGCCCACGTGGGTTCAGTGACGTAGTTGGTGTCGACATCGTCGAGGATTCTGCGCAGTTTCATCCGGCCCGCCGCGATAGCCCGTTCGACGGCCGCGTGGGTTTCTCTGCGATAGAGGGCACAAGTGACCTGGGGATGGCCGGAATCGATCGGGACCACAGCATCTCCGGCCTGGCTCAGGATTCCGATGATCGTTGTCGATCGGATTTGAGGCTGATCGACGGCGACGAGGAGCACATCGTTATCGGGGCGGTGGCGGAATGCGGTCAGCAATCCCACGGCCGGTCCCCCTCCAATGTCTGCGATATCGGCAATCGCGGGGAAACCACCGGGTGCGTGAGCCCGTCCCACCACCAGTAGGTCGAGACCGGCGGCAGCCAGCGCCGCGGTCACGTGCTCGATCATGGGTTTGCCACCAAACTCGACCAGGGCTTTGTCAGCACCCATCCGAGTTGCGCGTCCGCCGGCGAGGATCACTCCAGTAGTACTTCTCACGTGCCCTAGGGTATCGGTGTCGCCGTCGGCCGGGCGCTGAGTGATCAAGATTGCTGTGATCTCTGTCGATAATGGCGGTACATCCACTTGGGGAGTCGACACCGTGAAACGCTATATCCCACTCTTCCTGTTGCTGACACTCGTCCTGTCGGCATGCACCATCAGGTTCGACATTGGAGTTGAGGTCAACGAGGACGAGTCAGGTACGTTCTCGCTGTTCGTAGGACTCGATGAAGAGCTTCGCCAATTGGCCGAGCAAAGTGGTGGCGATGACCTAGATATCACCGAGGGCATCGAAGATGTTCCTGAGGGTTGGGATGTCGAGGAAGTGACCGAGGATGGATTCGAGGGCGTGCGAGTTACCGCCGACTTCGCATCGTTCGAAGAGCTCGATCGTCGCATTGGCGAACTCGAGGAAACCACTAGCGCAGGCGTGAGCACGGAATTCCTCACCGACTTTGGTCTTACCCGCGAAGGTGACGAGTTTCGTTTCACCGTCAACGTCACCGGGCTCGGCGATGAGCTAGCCGGCACCCTCGGGGAGCAAGGTGGCGAGGATCTACTGTCTGGTCTTGATACGTCAAGCCTCATCGAAGATCTGTTCCAGATTCGTTTTCGGCTGACATTGCCGGGCGAGATTGGAGCGAATAACGCAGACCTGGTTGAAGGCAACACACTCACCTGGAACGTCGGCCTGTCTGACGACGGAGGCGCCTATGAGGCGGTTTCCACCGTCGGCGGCGGGAACTCGGCGTTGCTTCTCGGTGCCGCCGCCGTAGCGGCAATCGTCGCAATCGGCGTTGGTGCTACTGCGGTCAAGCGCCGCAAGGTGAATGCGGCCACTGCTACGGTGGAAGGTGCGCCGATCTCAACGGACGCCCCGCCGGTGGATCCGCTCATCGACGGGTAGACAAGGGGATAATTCGGGGAAGGGCACACCAGCTGCACCCTTTCTCTAACTGTCGGTCGTGGCGCCGAGTTGCTCGTGCATCACGGCGCGGAGTAGATCCACCGCCTGCACGATCTTTGGCGAGGTCAGCGAGTAGTAGGCCCACTGCCCATCGCGGCGAGAGGTGACTAAGCCCTTGCCGCGGAGCACGGCGAGGTGTTGCGATACGTTTGCCTGGGGTATCTCGAGAGCATCGACCAGATCGGTCACGGTGACTTCACCATCCCGAAGTGCGTCAATGATCATCAGCCGCTTCGGATCGGCCAGACCCTTGCAGACGTGTGCATGGAGGCGAATCATCTCGCTCTTGACAGAACTCATGACCACATATTCCCGTGAGACGTCAGGCAGCGCAAATTGCGCTCTTCTGTAGGCACGTGCTCAGCAATTGGGCCACAGAAGCCTCGCCCTTCACGGTTGGTGGCTGGGTCGAATGGGCCTCATCGTCAAGGTCTGCCTAAGCTCGGCATATCGGTCGGCTGGGCTCGACCGTTCAGAAGGAGGAGAGGGATGAAGAGATTCAATTACTTGTTTGCCGCGTTGGTCGCTTTCGCCTTGATTGCCACAGCATGTGGCGGCGACGATGACACCAGCGAACTGGGGCTCGTCAGTGCCGACACTTTGACGGTTTGTTCGGAGATTCCGTATGAGCCTTTCGAGTTTGAGGCCGATGGTGAATACACCGGGTTTGATATCGATGTCATCAACGCCATCGCTGATGAGCTTGGTCTCGAGCCGAACGTTGTCAGCACCGGTTTCACGGCGATTACCAGCGGTAGCGCTATGGCTGCGAACCAGTGCGATATTGCGGCATCGGCGATCACGATCACCGCGGACCGGGAAGAGGCCATCGACTTCGCCGACCCGTATTTCGATGCCGATCAGTCATTGCTGGTCAAGACCGACTCGGGCTATGCATCGCTGGACGACCTTGTCGGGAAGAACCTTGGAGTCCAATCCGGCACAACGGGCGAGGAATACGCAACTGCGAACAACCCAGGCGCCGAGATTGTGTCCTATGAGAACGGTGGAGACCTCTTCCTCGCTCTTGAAGCCGGCGCCATCGACGGCATCCTGCAGGACCTGCCGGTGAACGGTTACCGCACTATTGCGGACTCGAGTGTCGCCGTTGTTGCCACCTATCCAACGGGTGAGCAGTACGGTTTTGCCGTGGCTGAAGAAGGCAAAGAGGCGTTGCTCGAAGCAGTCAACGATGCCCTCGCGACGCTGCGTGACAATGGTAAGTACGACGAGATCCACGAGAAGTGGTTCGGCTAAGCCACAATTGCGAACGAGCAAAGCATTGTCTGAGGGAGACCCACTAGGGTCTCCCTCAGCTGCGATTGGTGGATTGATATGAAGAGAACCACACGTCAGAAACTGATCCGTTATGCGATGTACGGGGTGCTGGTCCTGGTGGTCGCAGCATTCAGTTTCGTTGCGGACTGGGACAAGATCGCAACTTCGTTCTTTAATGTCGAAATCGCAAGGGACATGTTCCCCGAAGTCCTGACCACCGCGGCCCGCAACACAATCGTCTACACCTTCCTGGCGTTCGTGCTCGGCCTGATACTTGCCCTGATCTTGGCGCTGATGAAGCTGTCGTCGATCAGGCTCTATCGGTGGCTGGCGATCGCCTACATCGAACTGTTCCGCGGGCTCCCGGCTCTGGTGACAATCATCTTCGTCGCCTTTGCGTTGCCGATCGCCTTCGATGGGTTCAATGTTCCCGGAGGGATTCTCGGACAGGGAAGCCTTGGGCTTGGGATCGTTGCCGGTGCCTATATGGCGGAGACCATCCGAGCGGGGATTCTGGCTGTTCCCAAGGGACAGATGGAGGCGGCAAGATCTCTCGGCATGAGTTGGGGTACCGCGATGACATACATCATCCTTCCCCAAGCGTTTCGAATCATTATTCCGCCGCTTACCAACGAACTCGTGCTCCTGATCAAGGACACGTCGCTGTTCTTCGTGCTGGGCACGACGGTTGCCTCGAAGGAGTTGACCAAGTTCGGGCGAGACTTGATGACCGCAAAGTTCAATGGAACGCCGCTCACAGTCGTTGCACTTGTGTACCTGGCGATAACCCTGCCGCTCACATATCTTGTGTCGCGGCTCGAGAAGAAGACGGCAGCCGCACGATGACGATGCAACCAGATCCCACAGCCCCTCCCATCCAGCTTCTCGACCTGCATAAGAGCTTTGGCGAACTCGAGGTCTTGCGCGGTATCGACTTCAAGGTGGAGGTCGGCGAGGTCGTATGCCTAATTGGTCCTTCGGGATCGGGTAAATCAACCCTGCTGCGGTGCGTCAACAAACTCGAAGAGCCGACCGCGGGTCGCATCCTCATCGAAGGAATCGACATAACCGACCCAGAGACCGATGTTGATGCGGTCCGCACCCGTATTGGAATGGTGTTCCAACAGTTCAACCTGTTCCCGCACCTCAGTGTGTTGCGGAACCTGCGAATTGCGCAGCGAAAGGTGCTGGGCCGGGACACCGAAGAGGCGACCCGCATTGCTTCTGAGATGCTCACTCGAGTGGGACTCATCGACAAGATGGACGAGCACCCGGCGCGCCTGTCGGGTGGTCAACAACAGCGTGTTGCCATCGCCCGCGCCCTCTGCATGAACCCCGACATGATGCTGTTCGATGAGCCAACCAGCGCCCTCGATCCCGAATTGATCGGCGAAGTCCTCGACGTGATGCGGGAACTTGCCGACGATGGCATGACGATGGTCGTAGTGACTCACGAGATGGCTTTTGCCCAGCAAGTTGCGGACCGAGTCATCTTCATGGACGGCGGCGTAATTGTCGAGGATGGCCCACCCAGCCAAGTCCTCGTCAACCCCATCCACGAGCGCACGAAGAAGTTCCTGAGAGCCATCGAGGTCGAGTAGGCGAACTCTTCATCAGTCCCCCCTTTGGGGGAAGGTACCGCAGCGGCGGAGCCGCTGGGGTAGGGGGAGCTGGCATGGTTGTGGGTTGCGTTCTCACCCCCCTCGTTCGGCCTTCAGCCGACCGATCCCCCCATCAAGGGGGGATTGCTTCGTCGTCAGTCCCCCTCCGGGGCTACCCCAACGTTCCCTCCATATCAGCGATGTCGGCAACCGATACGTTGCCGCCGCACAGAAGTAGTACGACGTGGTCGTCGGGGCCAAAGCGATCGGCGACTGATTCGGCGGCGGTGAGGGTGCAAGATGCGGCGAGCTCTGGCACGACTTTGGTGCGTTCCATGAGTGTTCGCAGCGACCGATAGGCGGCTTGATCCGATACGACGATCGGTGGCTGCTCCAATTCTGTGGCGAGGTCGATTGCGGTCTGGGCGGCATAGGGAGATCCAAGGGTCTTGGCGCGTGACGTCGGGGTCATGTGGATTTGCTCACCGGTGAGCAGCGATTTGGAGAGCACGTCGGCTCCCTCGGTCTCCACTGCCCACATGCGAGCCTCCGGACGCAGTCCTTTGATCGCTGTGACGACCCCAGAGATGAGGCCACCCCCACCCACGCTCACAAACACGTCGGTCACATCGGGGACGTTTTCGACGATTTCGAGTCCGACGGTCCCGTTGCCGGCCATCATGTCGGGGTGGTCGAACGGATGCATCAAGGTGCGTCCTCTTTCGGCCATCTTCTCTGCGGCGGCAAACAGCGTGTCGATGGTTGGCTCGTACTCGATGACCGCTCCGTAGCCCCTGGTGGCTACCACGTAGTTTGCAGGAGTTGTCTGTGGCATCAGCACCAAGGTGTCGACTCCCAAGGTCTGTCCCGCATAGGCCATGCCTTGCGCAAAGTTCCCGCCGCTCACCCCGACGACGCCGGCTGCCCTCTGCTGATCGGTCAGCGACAGCATTGCATTGAAGGCACCCCGTGGTTTGAACGATCCAGTCTTCTGGAACAGCTCATACTTCAAGTAGATGTTGGTCCCCAGCATCCGGCTCAGCGTTTCGCTGCGCTCCAGCGGGGTCCGGCGCACGTACCGGGTGATCCGGATCCGCGCCTCGTTGATGTCGGTCAGGTTGAGCATGACTGCCTTGATGGGGCTGCTGATGTTACGCCGTTTCCGAGGCGGACATGGGGGTAGAGGAGGACGGCCGTTTCTTGTCACACCCATGAGATATGTTGGTCCTATGAAGAAGTCACCAGCCAAAATCATCAGCATCGAAGAACTGCTCGACGTGGCGGGATTCGACTACACCACAGTCGAACGCTGCCCACACCCGGCATGCGAGATCTGTACGGAAGGTGTCTTGGCGGTTGCTGCCTAGACAGTTCGAGTACTCACATGGAACCTTCGGCTCCGTGATGGTGCTGCCTCGGAAGACAGCCCTGCCCAGGGACCAGTGATGCCCCAAACCAGAAGTCATCTGCGTCGGCGACCCAATGTGCTCATGGTGTTGGGGTATTGCGCAGGCCATACATCGGATCGCTGATCGTGACGATGTTGAACTCAGGGTGATCGTTGGCGGACTCCGACCGGGACCGAACGCACAACCTCTTGACGATCAGCTGAGACAGCAATTGGCCCGTCACTGGGACAAAGTCGCAAGCGTTTCGGGCCAGCCGTTCGACAAGGCAGCTCTGGAGCGCCCCGCTTGGGTGTATGACACAGAGCTCACCGCCAACGCGGTGACCACGATGCGCCGCCTGTCACCCTTCGATACGGTGACCCGCTTCACTCACTTGCAGACGTCGTTCTATGCGGACACTGTCGACATCACCGATCAATACACAGGCTTGATTGCAGGATATGACGTCGATCCCGGACGGTTCATGGCCGAGCTGGAATCCGACGAGGCCAAGACTTTCGCTTGGTAGGAGTTCGCTGAGGCCCGCGAACTCGGGGTTGCCGGCCCCCACGGTCCTGCTCCGGATCGATGACAAGGTCCCTGTTCTGGCCAGCACTTGCTCGATTGAGGGGATCTGCCGACCGGCAACAGAATCCTCAAGCCTCCCCATTCACTTTCCGATTCGATTCAGGTGCAAGTAACGTACTGGTAATCGCTGACAGGAGGGTGCGTTAACGTGGCTCGGAGACGTTCACGGCGGCGCAAGAGTTCATATTCAGAGAGCGACGAGCAGACTTCGTCTGACATTGCGGCAGACGAGCTGTCACCGCGAGCCCGCAGGCTCGTCGAGAGCGGTGTGATTGACCTCGAAACCATTTCCGGCTCCGGCCCCGACGGCAGCGTCACCAGCGGTGACATCTTGCACGCTGCTCGCGTGATGGAGATGGAGCAATCTGTTCCCAGAATTGAGCGCACCAGCCAAGCCGTCTCTGGGCACGGGGAATCTGATGACCCGGCAGCGGACGATGATCTCGAAGCTGCTGCACCCGCAGAGTCAGGAAGCCTTGTCGATGTCCCGGAACTAGTCACTCCAAGTGCCGATTCTGGAACATCTACGACTGCACAGGTCGGTGGCGAGCCGATCACGGTGGCCCTCGATCCATGGGACGACTACAACGGATCGTCAGAGGGTCTCTCGGAGGGTGCTCTTCCCGGTGCCGAGCAATCCTGGGGCGAGGCCGAGGCCAACATCGCCGCGATCGCCGACGAAGCGGCCGCCAACGATGGTGAATCTGATGACGCGGATGCAGATGAATCCGCAGAGGAGACAGCCTATGTTGATGCAGATCGGCCGGAGCAGCCTGCGGCGGTCACCTCCGATGAGGCAGTTGATGGCGAGCCCGTGGAAATTGTGGCTGAGCCACCCGTGGAGCCCGAACCAGCCGCAGTAGACGGGACTCCATTGATCGACTCTGTCCCCGAGGCCGGCGAGGGTGGCGCGGACGAGGCATCAGATAGGTCAATTGCCGATCTCGTTGCTGCCGCCAATGAGGCCATCGCAACGACATCCACACCCGAAATACCGTCACCCGAGGTATCCATCCCCGAGGGCGGTACAACACGACACGAAAGCGACGTCGCATCCCCAGTGGTTGCCGAATCGCAGGGAGAGGTAATGATGGACTTCGGTACTCTCGAACTGGTTGATCCGGACAGTGTATGGGCTGAGGGTGTCGAGGACTTTGCTCCTTGGTTCCTGGCACATTCAGAGCAATTGGGTGACGTTCTCGGTTTCGATGCCGGGCTTTCTGACGCCCGCCAATTCACGACGAAGAGCGCAACCGGTGTGCTGGGTCGCGACGACGGCGGCGAAGACGTGGTCGTCGTTTCCTCAAAGAACGCTACTGCCGACGACTCCGATCTGGGTCGGGCACTGGGTATGGCAGCTTCCTCAGGAGCCGGCTCAGTCGCCTTGGTTTCTGCCGCCCTCAATGAGGATCAGTTGAAGGCTCTTGCCTGGCTGAACAACCAGACCAGGAGCGGGGTCAAGTGGTACGGTATCGAGATGCAGGTCGTCAGGATTGCAGACTCACCGGCAGCAATGATGTTCAAGCTGGTGGCGTCGCCACCGCAGGACTGACCTCCGCAGGCTCCGAGACGGCCGACCGTTAGACGATCTTGCGGTCCTCATCATCGGCAGACTTGGATCGGAGATCTGACATCTGAGACAGCACGCTGGTCGCACCTTCGCCGATGCGAGGTAGCTTGCGTCCACCCCGCTTGGCGTAGATGCTGGCGCCGACGTCGGAGTCGGCGGACACACGCTGCGCGTCTTCGCGGAGTTGCTTGGCTTCAGCTTCAGCCTCAGCACGAAGGCGTTCGGCTTCGCTCATGGCTTTTTGTGTCTCAGATTGGGCAATCTCGTGTGACTCGGCCTTTTCGCCTTCGGCCATTCCCAGGAGCCGCATCGCTTCCTCTCGGATTTGGCGGGCCTCATTGTCAGCCTGTGCGATGATCTGAGCCGCATCCGCCTGGGCGTTGGCAATCAGACCGGGAGCATCGGTTGTGATGATCTCTGGCGGTGGGGCGGGTGCAAGGGCTGGAGGAGCTGCGACCGCGGATTCTGCCGCCAGCTGCTCGGCCTCGAGCAGCTTTGCCCAGCGTGCCGCCATCTCTTCTTCACGAGAGGCGATGCGCTTGACCCGTGCCCTGGCATCCTCGAGCTCATGCACGGCCTCCGCACGGACTTTCTTGGCAAGTTCACGCGCCGATTTCAGCTGCGAAGCAGCTTCAACCCTCATCGCGTGAGCGGATTTCTGGATTTCGGTGTCGCTCTCGGCTTCGACGTTCATCCCGTGGCTTTCGATTGTGCGCGAGTTCGGTGTTACCCGAGTGCCTTCTATATGGCTATCGGCAGCATCGCGGCGCGCTTAACGACCAGGCTTGTTACCGCTGGATTAACTAGTGCTAACTAGTCACGGGCCCGTCTAGAGGACGGCGAGAAGCGTCATTAGGAGCACGAGCATGGCAAAACCGGATATTGCGCGCATCTGGCGAGCGTTACTGCGTCCGGCGGCCGTCCGCTCCCACAAGAAGGCGACGACTGCACCGGTGACTAAACCACCGAGATGTGCCCGCCAGTCGATGTTCGGCATAAACAGGGGTAGCGCCATGTTGATGAGCAGAATCCCACCAAGCTGGTTGAACATCGCGCTGCCCGCAGCCGATCCACGTTGCCGATAAGCCGCATACATCCAGGCGCCGAATAGGCCGAACAAGGCGCCGGATGCACCGATGCTGAAGGTATTGGCTGGGCCAAACAAATACGTTGCCAGACTTCCTCCGGCGGCGCTTGCCAGGTAGATCCCCGAGAACGCCACCGAACCCACCTGGCGTTCGAGCCGCGGCCCAAAGATGTATAGGAAATACATGTTGAACAACAGGTGCATGAAGCCGCCGTGGAGGAACGCCGCGGTCAGTCCTCGCCACCACTCGCCATCCTCGATAGCCGAACTGAGCGCCCCGTAGTTGACGATCAAGTCATGCTCGAGCTCGCTCGAACTCAACCCAATCAGGAAGATCACCACGTTGATCGCGATCAACGAGAATACAACGGGGCTGGTCTGGAACGATGGCCCGGAGACGATAGAGCGCGCACTTACGACCCTCTGGCCACCCGCAGCGCGGATGCATTCAGGGCACTTCTGGCCTACCGGCGCATCATGAGAACACTCCGGGCAGATCGGACGGCCGCACTCGCTGCAGGCAAGATACGTGACGCGGTCGGAGTGTCGATAACAGACAGGTGTTGTTGTGGGCTCGCTCATGAGGGATATAACCTACTTCATAGGGTCGTCTAGTCCCGAAGCGAGATGACCCACCTGCAGTCGATATCGCCGAGCATTCGACACTAGAAGTGGAGATCAGAATGAGTGATGACGCTCACGAGCCGCAGACTCACCGTCAACTCGCGGTCAGTCTCTTCAATCGAACCTGGGAGCTACTCGACAAGGAGGTGCGCACCGAAGCGGAGCAGGCCGAGATGCTCACGGCGGCGTTTGCCTCTCGCTATCACTGGCTGCAGATCGGTGAGCCAAGGAACTTCTCCGTCAGTGACTGGCAAGTATCCCGGGTCGCCGCAGTTCTTGGATACCCCGAACTGGCCGTTGAGTACGGCAAGAGGTCGTTGCATGTTGCCTCCCTTGCTGGACTCGCTCCGTTCTATGTTGGGTACGCCCACGAGGCGCTTGCCCGTGCGGCGCGGCTTGCGGGGAATCGGGACGATGTGAAGAACCACCTCGAGGCCGCCACCGACATGCTCGGTCTGGTTGAGGATGCCGGCGAGCGGGAGCTGCTAGCGGGCGACCTCTCCGAGATAGGTGGCTCGTGACGATGTTTCCCAACCGTGCGTCCGAGAACGCACACCCATGGGGTGACCAGGTCACCCCCTACGAGGAACTCGGCGGTGAACCCGTTCTCCATGAATTGGTCGAGCGCTTCTATGACCTCATGGACGAGACCTCCCCTGGGCTGCGCGCCATGCATCCTGCCGACGACAGCAACTCGCGGCGCAACCTCTTCGAGTTCCTCAGCGGTTGGATAGGCGGTCCCAACCTCTACATGGAGCGCAAGGGCCATCCGATGCTCCGGATGCGGCACGCCCCCTTCGCCATCGGTAGCGAGGAAGCTGTCGAGTGGATGCGGTGTATGCGTGGTGCTCTCGACGATGTTGGCGTCGCCCAACCGCTTCGGGGCTACCTCGAAACCCGTCTCGACCAGACCGCCCATCATGTGCGCAACACCGACCTCGGTTAGCCCCCGGCGTTTGCGATACTTGCCTGATGGTTGCTCGGCTTCATCTTCTCCTGTTCATATCGTTGCTGCTTGTCGGTTCTCTTGCCGCTCCCGCGGTCGCCGAGCTGGGACCGGGAGGTTCGTTCGTTGACGATGACGGGAACGTGCACGAGGGGTTCATCGAAGCAATCGCCGCCGAGGGCATAACCAGGGGCTGCAATCCGCCCGTCAACGACAAGTACTGTCCGGCCGCGGCAGTGACCCGTGGCGAGATGGCTGCCTTCTTGGTTAGAGCCCTTGCCCTGCCCGTCACTCGTACGGACTACTTCAACGATGACAGTTCTTCGGTGTTCCAAGCTGATATCAATGCCCTTGCCGAGGCCGGGATCACCCGCGGCTGCAACCCGCCGAGCAATGACCGGTTCTGTCCTGCCGACGCAGTGTCCCGAGGTCAGATGGCCGCCTTTCTGGTCCGGGCGTTCGCCTACACCGATCCGGGTCAAGGGGATTGGTTCACCGATGACGACGGTTCGGTGTTCGAGGCCGATATCGACAGGCTGCGGCAGGCAGGGGTGACCAACGGCTGCAACCCGCCTGCCAATACGCTCTACTGCCCAAACGCCGATGTGCGCCGCGATGAGATGGCCTCATTCCTCGGACGAGTACTCGGGCTGTCGCCCGTATTCCCGCCGGCAGTCGGTGAGTCTTGTGTACGTCCCGGGACGGGACAAGTGCCGGCTCGGCAGATCACGGTCACTCCCGGCCAGTCCCCGACTCTCGGCGAGGCCTTCGCCGATGCTCGGGCCGGTGACCATATCCTGCTCGAGTCCGGTACTCACCTCCAGACCGGCAATCTTGTCATCAATCGCTCCGGTACTGCGGCTAGTTGGATTCAGATCAAGGCTGCGCCCGGGGCCGATCCGATCATCGACCTCAACAGCTCCGGGGAGTTTCGGGTCAGCGGTTCGTATGTCTCACTGCAGGATGTCGACATCCGCAACGGTGGTGGCAACAACCTCCACATCGCCCCCGATACGACTGACGTCCACCACATTCATGTCGCCGACACGGTCATCCACGACCTCGCCTGGGGACCGGGTGCCGCGATCAAGATCAATCGGAACAACCCGGCAGGAGCTGCCGTCGGCACGATCTGTCTGGAGAACAACGATGTCAGCGAGGCTCTCTCCAATGCGACTATCGACGGAGTTGGCGTCGACGGTGCTGTGGTCATTGGCAACGACATTCACGACAACGCCGTTGGGAGTCATGGGATCTTCTTCAAGGGTGGTTCCGCCGACATCCTGATCGAAGGCAACGTGATCAGAGGTATCCGCGGCAACGCCGCTCTACAGCTTGGCGGAAGCACGGGGGCGTCGTTTTGGAATCCGCTCTACCCGGCGTGGGAAGGTGTCGACCAGGTCGCCAGGAACAACGTCATTGCTGACTTTGACGACTCCGCCGTAGAGATCCGGGGTGTCGATGGCGCGGTGGTCTACAACAACACGATTGTCACTCAGAGCAACTTCGCCATCTTTCGGCTCCAGGTTGGCGACAACGCATCCGGTGGTTCGAGCGGCAACGGTGATGTCCATATCAGCAGCAATCTGGTGATCGGCACTGGCGGTGATCCGCAGTATGCCCGCAACGATGGAGGTAGCGCTGCGGTGGTGTTTGGACCGCAGCTCTGGGCGGGGACCTTTCACAACTCGGGTGCGGCGACTCCGGGCATCCCCACGTTCCCCCAGGCGGGTGATGTTGTGGTTGGCGCAGGCGCTCTCGGTACCGTTGTGACCAACCCGACGGTGACGGGTCTCACCGGTATTGCCGATGCGGTCGTGCGCTACACACCCATCGCAGGCGGACCGGCGCAGGGAGCGGCGGAGGTGCTTGAAGGGGTGGTCGCCGACATGCTTGGTGCAACCCGGTCAATCTCGGCACCGACGATGGGTGCAATCGAAGACGCTTGAGGCTGCCCATAATGTGTCCATGACCGGACCCCCAATCACACGCCGCCGATTTCTCGCAGCTTTTTTTGCGGCGATCGGAGCCGGCGTTGCCGGTGCCACGGTGTGGCTGACGCGGTCCGATGGTGGGACGGCGATGGGCACGACAACAACAATCCCACCTCCTGCGACCACGGTGCCGTCGGCGACCACGTCAACCGCGGCCCCAACCACCACGACCTCACCTGCTGTCACGACCACATCACCTGCCGTGCAACTCATCGACATCGTGTGTCGCGACTCCTGGGGTGCCGTCCCCGCCAGCGGCGATTACACCCCGCACACCATCGATCAGATCACCGTCCATCACACCGCGGTGGTGCTCGGCGCAAACTCGGATGCTCCGGGACGGGCCCGCCAGCACCAGCAGTACCACCAGAGCCTCGACTGGCCCGATCTTGCCTACCACTACCTCATCGATGCCAACGGACACGTCTACGAGGGGAGACCGGTTGCCTACGTCGGCGACACGGCAACCGACTACGACCCGACCGGTCACTTTCTAGTGTGTTGCGAGGGCAATTTCAACGAGCAGGAAGTCACCGCGGCGCAGTACGCCAGCTTGGTGAAGCTCGTGGCGTGGGGAGCCATCGAGTTTGAGGTGGACCCTGCCGTCATTGGGGCGCACCGGGATCTCGCAACGACCACCTGTCCGGGAGACAATCTGTATCCGTTGGTTGCCGAAGGGATTCTGGCCGGCGACGTTGCTGTGTCGATCACAAATCACGAATTGGGCCTGAACGTGGTGTGCGGGTCGGCGGGGAACGAGTTGATTGCAGCCATCGAAGACGGTTCTGCGTAGCTTCCTGCTGGTCTTGGGAACCAAACATCGCTGCCGGGCGTCATAGGTGAGAGGAGGCGGTTGATCGCGCCTCGCTGCCTGGCCAGAAGCCAGGTACGCTTGGAGGACACATACCGGAGGTGAAGTGGTGAAGCGGGTTTATGTGATGCTGGGGGTTTTGGGGCTCGTCCTAGGAGCTTGTGGGGGCACGAGTACAGACACGACGGTTGCGGCGACCGCACAGGACAGCCAAGACACCGCGGTCACGACGTCCACAGCAGCCGGCGATAGCAGCGGAGTTGACCTCGGCGAGGATGGCGAGCTCACCCTCGAGGACTTTATCCCGGGTTTCAACACTGACTTCGAAGAGATCGATTGGCGTGCTCAGGAGTTGGAGATTCAGCAAGCGGTCTCCGTTTGCATGGCAGCCGAAGGCTTCGAATATGTTCCATTTGTCCCCTCAGATGTCGGTGGCGGGTTCATCGAGGAGGAGTGGGACGAAGAGACGTACGTCAAGGAGTACGGGTTCGGTGTCGCCAGCTGGATAACCGACGAGAGAAACTTCGGCATCAGCGAAGAAGGTGACGACTTCGAAGACCCCTACGCCAATGATCCAAACCAGGCGATCGTCGAAGCGATGGACGAGTCTGAGCGTGAGGAATACTTCCGGGTCCTTCACGGCAGCGAGCCGGACATCATCGAGGAGACGCCCTGGGAAGAGATCGAAGCAATGACCCAGGAGGAGCAAGAGGCATTCTGGGATGAGGCGTACGCCGATTGGGAACCAGACGGTTGTTTCAACGAGGCCTACGACGTCGCGTACAGCCAGGAATCAGCCGAGGCCTTCTATGAGGAATTCAGCGACGATCTAGATGCTATCTACGAGCAAGTTGAGTCCGACCTGCGCATCATGGCGGCTCAGGCCGAGTGGTCGAGCTGCATGGCCGACAAGGGCCACACCTATGCCACCCAGGAAGAGATGTATGAGTACTTCTGGGGGGACGAGTTCGACGAGAGCGAGTTCTCCAAGCAGGTGAACGAGTTGATCACCTGGCCCGAGTACGACCCAACAGTCGAACTCACCGAGGAAGAGGAGAACGACCCTTCCCTGTGGATGCCGCAGTACGACATCGAGCTACTGCAGCCGTACATCGACGAGGAGATCGCCGTAGCTACCGCTAACTATGAGTGCTCCGAGGACTCGTTCGAACTGTGGGAAGAGGTCTACAACGATTTGCAGCAGGACTTCCTCGACGAGAACATGGATCGATTGCTCGCTTTCCTCGAGGCTAACTCATAGGAACGAGAGCTGATCTTTAGTACAGAGGTGAGATCTTGAGCCGTCGGATACTTCTCGTCGTCACCCTGATTGCCGTCGTCGTGGCCGCAGCCGTGGGTTGGGTCGCAGGTACCCGAATCAAGTCCCCCGAGCAGGTTGCCGCCGAAGCCGAACCCCCCGAACCGTCGCTGATCTCGGTACCTGTGGTGAGCATGGTCATCGCCAACGACGTCGTAACCAGGGGTACGGTCCGGTTCGACGAGCCGGAAGCTGTATTCACCCCGACGCTTGCGGTCCCAGAGCTGTCCCCTGTTGTGACATGGGTACCTTCCGTTGGAGAGGAACTCGAGGAAGGTTCCGTTCTCTTCGAGCTGGCCGGCCGGCCCACCTTCGCCCTGCGCGGTGAGCTTCCGCTGTTCCGTACGGTGACCCCAGGGGACAAAGGCGAGGACATCGCACAGCTACAGACTGCGCTTACCCGTCTCGGCTTCGATCCCGGCATAGTCGACGGCGTCTACGGGCCCGATACCGAGGGTGCGGTTCGTGCGTTCTATCAGTCAAACGGTTATCAGCCGATCGGCACCGACCCCGCATTGCTCGACCAGGTCGAAGCCGCAGAGGCGACGGTCGACGGTGCTCGCGACATCTACAACGAGGCCAACACGCAACGTGCCGCGGCCGAAAAGGCGCAGCGTGCAGTGACTGCGGCGGCGGCAGACCTGGCAAAAGCAGAAGACGAGCTCGAGTTGGCGCAGACGAGGCTGGCCGAGGCGGAAGCGGGTACGCACCCCGACACCGGTTCGGCTCCGACCGAGGCTGAGATGACGCAGCTGCAGAGTGCAGTCATCGCAGGAGAGGATTGGGTTTCGGGGAGCGAGGCGATGTTGCAGACCGCCCTTGGTGCAGCCGATGCCGCGGGTCCTCCTCGTGACATCAGTGGTGAGCGCAGAGCACTCGACGCAGCGTTGGCAGATCTGGCCGAGGCAAGATCCCTGGTTGGGTCCCCGGTACCAGACGGTGAGTTCCTGTTCTTCAAGGTCTTCCCGATCAGGATCGATGCCGTCTTGTCGCAGCGTGGCGACCTTGCAAGCGGCGAGCTGATGCAGGTGTCGGGCTCCCGGCTTGCCATCGACTCATCCGTTGGTATCGAGGAGGCGGACTTCATTGAGGAGGGCGACACCGTTCTCATCGAGCTGACTCGGCTGGGTATCGAGCTCAATGGGACGGTTTCAGTGAAGGCTGGTCGGCCGGGAACCAATGGTGTTGACATCGACGAGGTCTATCTGGAGATACTGCCCGACGAGGTCCGTGCCGATCTCAACAACACCAACGTCAAGCTCACGATCCCCGTAGCTACTCGAGCGACAGAAGGCGATGTGCTTGCAGTCCCGGCCGCGGCGCTGTCGGCGACCGGATCCGGCGACACCATCGTCACCGTCGAGATGGCAGATGGGACGATCCGCGTCGTGACAGTGCTCCCAGGTCTATCCGCACCGGGTGGCATGGTTGAGGTGACCGCGATCGACGGTGACCTCGCCGAGGGCGATCGAGTTGTGATTGGGCTGCAGCAGGGAACAAGGTCCGAGAGCGCGGCCGACGAGTCGGAAGAAGAATGAGCGCGGTTGTCGAGCTTGCCGGGGTGGGCCGCACTTTCGCAGGCTCCCCGCCTGTGGAGGCCGTCAGGGATGCCGACCTTGTTGTTGAAGAGGGTGGCTACGTGGCCATCGTCGGTCCCTCCGGTTCGGGTAAGTCCACGCTGCTTCACATCCTTGGATGTCTCGATACGCCAACGTCTGGGTCATATCGCCTGCGCGGCATCGATGTCGGGGGGCTCAGTGACGGTGATAGGACGTCGCTGCGTGGTGCAGAGGTGGGCTTTGTCTTCCAAGCGTTTCATCTGCTGCCTTACCGGTCGGTGATCGAGAATGTGATGACAGGCCTCGTGTACAACCGGACCCCGCGCCGGGTGCGCCGGGAGCGGTCGCGCCAGGCTCTCGAGCGTGTTGGTCTTAGTCATCGCCTCGATTTCACACCACGGCAGCTGTCGGGCGGCGAGCGGCAGCGTGTTGCTGTGGCCCGGGCCATTGCTGCGCAACCAAGCTTGCTGCTCTGCGACGAACCGACTGGGAATCTCGACACCAGGACAACGTCGGCAATTCTGGATCTCTTCGATGAACTACGCACAGACGGTCTCACTCTGATGGTGATTACCCATGAGGAACGGGTGAGTCAGCGAGCCGAGAGGCGAATCGAGATGATCGATGGCTTTCTCGGCGAGGCGGAGTCTTCATGAGTGCCGTGCAACCTCTCGAGCACAGGATCGTGAAGTCACGCTTTGCACTGAGCGACCTCGTAGCCGAGGCCTTCTCCGGCATGCTCGCCAGACCAGGTCGCACGATGCTCACCATCCTGGGAACGGTTCTTGGCGTGGTTGCCGTGGTAGCCACATTGGGCATTGCCAAGACCTCAGGTAATCAGATTGTCAGCCGCACCGATGAGCTGTCTGCGACCTCGGTTTCCGTTTCCAACCGCAGCGAAGGAGGGTTTCGCTCGCCGAGCAACAATGTCTCGTCGATTCCCTGGGACGCCGAGGATCGGCTGACCAGACTCAACGGCGTTGTGGCTGCCGGAACCATGACGCGGGTCGACACGTCCGGGTCGCTCGTCAGCTCCGTTCCCATCAACGATCCGTTGGGACAGAGCGAATTCGCCATCGATGTTGTCGCAACCTCGCCGGGTCTCTTCGAAGCAGTTCTCAGCGAGCTGTCTACCGGGCGCTATTTTGACGAAGGGCACAGCATCCGCAACGAGCCGGTTGCGGTGATCGGTTCTGGTGCTGCCACACGACTCAACGTGACGCGGGTCGACCAGCAACCTGCCATCTTTGTGGGGGACACGACTCTTGTTGTTATCGGCATCCTTGACGACGTGGCCCGCGAGCCCTCACTTATCAATAGCGTCATCATCCCCAACGGCACCGCCAACGCTCTGTTCGGGACGGGGGCCCCGGCAGAGGTCCATATTCTCACCGAGCTGGGAGCAGCGCAGCTCATCGGCGACCAAGCGGCCGTCGCTCTGTCTCCGAACGAGCCAGAGACACTTCGAGTGTCCGTTCCTCCAGAACCTCGCATTCTGAAGTCTGGACTTCAGGACGACGTGAATTCTCAGTTCCTCATTCTCGGTGGGATTTCGTTGCTGGTAGGTGCGATCGGTATCGCCAACGTGACGCTGGTCTCGGTGCTGGAGAGAGTCGGTGAGATCGGGCTGCGGAGGGCAACAGGGGCGCGGCGGCGTCACATCGCGGCCCAGTTTCTTGCGGAGTCGGCGGCGATGGGATTGGTTGGCGGGATCATCGGAGCAAGTCTCGGGGTGCTGGTGATCGTTGCGGTCTCTGCACAACGGCAATGGACTCCGGTTCTTGACCTATATGTGCCACTTCTTGCAGTGCCGGGCGGCGCCGTGATCGGACTGATCGCGGGGCTCTATCCTTCATGGCGGGCCAGCTCGTTGGAGCCGGTCGATGCACTGCGCGGGGGGACCTAAATCAAATGCTGTTGTCAGCCGATAAAGTAGTTGTGCCAACTGTCGGAGACAGCATCAACCAAGGGGCATCAAGTGGATTCCTACGATGAGTTCGGCTCGGTGAGACCGGTCTCCGGTCAGGGTGAGAAGTCCTACATGGACCCGATCCAGGCAACAGCCGGCGGTCCCCGCAAGGCGCTCGTCGGTGGCCTAGTCCTGGCAGTTCTGATTGTTGCTGCGGTAGCGGCGACAGTTGTGTGGAGAGGTCGCACCGGTGACCCATTCGCCTCCGCCCGCTCTGTCCCTGCAGAGATAGATTTCGTGATGACATTCGATGCGCTGGCACTCAGCGATAGTGAGCGCCTGCAGGCATTCGTGGATGCCTTCGCAGTTCCTATGCTTGATGCGGAGCTAATCGATAGCTACCCCGGCGATCTGGTCGCTGCCATCGATGAGACGATGGCCGAGGAGACCGGATTCACGCTCACCGACGACATCGTCCCCTGGATTGGACGATCGGTCTCAATTGCAGGGAAGGTGCCTGAGCTCGACTTCGAATACGGCTCCGGCGTTGAGATCTCCTTCATTCTGAGTGCCGACGTACGCGACCGTGCTGCCGCCGAAGCCTTCGTCGACAAGGTCGTTCGCAGGCTTGGCGACGAGCAGGTCACCGTTACCGCATCCGAGATCGCAGGCCAGCCTGGCTATCTGTTCACCCAGCCTGACGCTGAGCCGGAGATTGCACTGGTGTTGCTGGACGATGCGTTGCTCGTCGGGACCGATGACAGCGTCGCCGGTGCTATTGCCGCCAGAGACGCGGGTCTTTCGATCGCCGAGGATGCCGGATTCGTCGAGGTGATGTCGCGGCTCCCCGAAGAACGCATGGTGGCGTATTACGTGGCGCCGAGTGCGATGAACGCGTTGCTCGACCTCAGCGCCGCCGTGAGCGCCGCTGGCTTTGCAGGCGAAATTCCGGAGCTGCCAGAAACTCCAGAGGCCACCCCAATGGCCGCCGCGGTAAGTCTCGTGGATGAGGGCGTGCTGTTCAGCTATGTGTCGCTTGGGACAATCGATGTCGGCGATGTCCTGGCTCCCGACAATGCGGTGCTGGGGAGCCTGCCTGACAGCACGCTTGGGTTCCTGTCGATAGCGGGCTCGTTTGGCTCAGAGGGAATGTCACTCGATGAGCAGATGATGTCCGACCTGGGCTACCCGCTCGGCATGCTTTCCCAGGAGACCGGCATCGATATGGTCGCGGTTCTCGAGTCGCTGTCTGGCGGTCTGACAATCGCAGTCAACGAAACGAGAAGCAGCTCGATTGCCGCGGCAACAGACGTGCCTGTCGGTGTACTGGCTGCGGTCGACCTCAACGATTCGGAGCCCATTAGCGGACTCCTGGACATGCTGGAGGAGATGGCCGGCCAACAGGGTGTCGAACTCAGCGACGATGCTGGCGTGACCACCATTTCCGTAGATGGGGATGAGTACGCCGCCTACTCGCTGGCCGATGACCTCCTGGTGATCGGAAGCGGATCAGACCTCGTACGGGACGTTGCTTCCAACGAGTCTGGGGGATTGCTCAGCTCGCAGCTCTATGTCGAGCTCGACGCGGGTGTTGCCGGTGACGGGTTAGTGATGTTTGTGGACATCGATGGGATCGTTTCCCTCGTGCCGTTGACTTCCGATGAGGCTGCGGTGATTGCACCAATCCGCGGTATGGGTGTCGGCGGCGAGGTCGACGGCGACGCCGTGACCATGGAAGTCCTGCTGCTAGTCGACTACTAGCTACTAGCCGTCACCTAGTGAGACAGTGCGGAGAGACGCTCGAACACGATTCCGCTGTGACGAAGGAAGTGTTCTGCGCTGAAGCAGCGGGACAGTACCTTCGGTGCGAGTTTCACCTCGGGGTCGGCGCTGAGCAGGTCGTGGAGGGCCAGTCCCTCATCCCATGCCTGCATTGCGTTGCGTTGGACAATCCGATAGGCCTGGTCGCGGGTTAGGCCTTGCTCTTCGATAAGAGCGAGGAGAACAGCCTGAGAGAACACGAGACCGCGGGTTGACGCCAGGTTCTCGAGCATACGATCCGTGTCGACGACGAGGTTGGCAACGAGCCTGGTCATCCGCACCAGGGCGAAGTCGAGGATGAGGCAGGCATCGGGAAGGGCCACACGTTCCGCTGAGGAATGGGAGATGTCACGCTCATGCCAGAGCGCGACGTTCTCGAAGCCCGTGCCCGCATAACCTCGCAGTAGCCGGGCCAGACCTGTGATGTTCTCGGATGCAATCGGGTTGCGCTTGTGGGGCATAGCCGAGGAACCCTTCTGGCCTTTGCCGAAGGACTCGCGAGCCTCCCCAACCTCGGAACGTTGCAGATGGCGGATCTCCGTTGCGAAACGCTCCAGCGATGCGCCGATCAGCGCCAGCATTGCCAGGAACTCCGCATGGCGATCACGATGCGTGATCTGCGAAGACGCCGGTTCGATACCGATGCCCATTCGTCCGCAGACATATGCTTCGATCGAAGGAGGGGTGTGGGCGTAGGTGCCTACCGCACCGGAGATCTTGCCGACCGCAACTGTGTCGCGGGCCGCCGCCAGCCTGGTGCGATCCCTGTCGATTTCGAATGCCCATGTGGCGAGCTTCAATCCGAATGTCGTCGGTTCGGCCCAGATGCCGTGGGTGCGCCCGATCATGACGGTGTTGCGGTGTTCGACGGCCTTCTGCGCAACAACATCGAAGAACTCGTCGAGCCGTTCCTGGAGCAGCTCCGCCGCTTGTTTGAGGATCAGTCCTTGGGCCGTGTCGAGCATGTCGGACGAGGTGAGTCCGTAGTGCACCCACTCGCCACCGGTGGTCACCGACTCGGCCAGCACGTCGACGAAGGCTGCAACGTCGTGGCTGGTGATCTCCTCACGGGTCTTCCAGACCTCGGGGTCTATTTCGGGAGCAGCCCTGACCGCAATGGCGGCTGCCTCCGGGGCGATGCCCTCCTCGACCCACGCTTCGACGACAAGCGTCTCGAGTTCCTTCCAGACTTCGAGCTTGTGCTGCTCGCTCCAGATCTTCGCCATCTCCGGGAGCGTGTAACGCGGGATCATGACTGAGCAACATCGCGACGGAAGTGGATTCCGCCGAAGTGGATATGTGAGGCGGCTTCGTAGGCGAGAGCTCTGGCCTCGGGCACGGTCTGACCTGTGGCGACAATGTTGAGAACCCGGCCCCCAGCAGTGATCAAGCCGTCAGGTGTCCGTTTCGTGTTGGCATGGAACACCTGCACGTTGGGAATGGAATTGACCTCGTTGACGCCGCTGATTGCCCTGCCTACCTCCGGGTTGTCGGGATAGCCCGCGGCCGTCAGCACAACATCGACAGCCGCCCGGTCGTACCACTGCAGTGGACCGTCGGGCATGTATCCCTCTGCCGCTGATACCAAGAGCTCGAGCAGATCCTCGTTCAGCCGGGAAAGCAACACCTGGGTTTCCGGATCACCGAGTCGACAGTTGAACTCGAGGACCTTGGGGCCTTCGTCGGTCAGCACCAGACCGGCGTATAGGAACCCTCGGTATTCAATGCCGTCTTCGGCGAGGGTTGCCAGCACCGGGTCGATCACCTGTGTGATGGTGCGATCGACCAAGTCGTCGGGGAGATCCGTAACGGGGGAGTAGCACCCCATGCCGCCGGTGTTTGGTCCACGGCCGCCATCGAGATGCCGCTTGTAGTCGCGAGCCGGCTCGAGGGCTACGGCACGGGTTCCGTCGCAGATGGCAAATACCGAGACTTCTTGCCCGGCGAGGTGGTCTTCGATCACAACGGTGGAGCCAGCTTCGCCAAACTCGCCGCTGATGCAGAGTCGGGCCCAACCCTGTGCGGCAATGAGGTCCTCGGTAACAAGCACACCCTTGCCGTAAGCCAGTCCGTCGGCCTTCACAACATATGGCGGCTTCACGGTTTCCAGATAATCGATGGCTTCATCGACATCGGTGAACGCTCGTGAGTTAGCCGTAGGTACCCCGGCGCGTCGCATGATTTCCTTGGCAAAGGCCTTCGAGGATTCAAGGCGTGCACCGGTCTTGGTCGGCCCATAGGCGCGAACGCCTGCCTCAGTAAGCGCATCGACGACGCCTGCCGCCAGTGGTGCCTCCGGTCCGATGACAACGAGGTCAATGGCGTTGGCCAGCGCAAGGTCGACGATTGCTTCCGTGTCCTTGATATCGATACCTGGGATGCATGCGCCCAGCTGGGCGAACCCGGGGTTGCCTGGGACTGCGATGAGGTCGGTGATGGTGTGGCTTTGCGCGAGCTTCCAGCCAAGGGCGTGTTCCCGGCCACCCCCGCCGACGAGTAGGACCCTCATGTGGTCCGCATCACAGTCGCATCGCGAGCCGGTCCCACTCCGATCATCGATATTGGAATGCCGATTGTGTCCTCCACGTACTCAATGTAGTGCTGCGCTTCCTTGGGCAGGTCTGAGAACTTGCGAACGTTCGAGATGTCGGTGTTCCACCCGGGGAGTTCTTCGTAGACGGGGCGGCAGTTGTAGAGAACCCGTTGTTGGCGCGGGAACTCTGTGTACCGGTCGCCGAGAGAGTCGTAGCCAACCGCAACCCTCAGGTTCTCGAAGTGGGAGAGGATGTCGAGCTTGGTCATCGCGAGTTCGGTGAGACCGTTGACCCGCACTGCATATCTGAGAGCCACGAGGTCCAGCCAGCCGCAACGGCGTCGCCGCCCAGTGACAGTCCCGAACTCTCCACCGATATCAACCATCTTGGCGCCAATGTCATCAAAGAGCTCCGTGGGGAAGGGACCGGTACCGACCCTGGTGATGTAGGCCTTGGCGACGCCGACGATCCGATCGATCGTGGTGGGTCCGACCCCGCTTCCGGTCGTCGCCCCACCCGCGGTTGGGTTGGAGGAAGTCACAAACGGATACGTCCCGTGATCGATATCCAGAAGCGTGCCCTGGGCGCCTTCGAAGATGATGTTCTTGCCTGCCTGTTGGGCTTCCCACAGCAGTAGCGAGGTGTCGGTCACGTAGTCCCCGATACTGTCGGCATAACCGAGGTATTCGTCGGCAATTGGCTCAATGTCCATGGGCAAGGAGTTGTAGACCTTGGTGAGGATCTTGTTCTTGTCCTTGAGAGCGACCTCGAGCTTCTGACGGAAGATCTTCGGATCGAACAGGTCTTGAACCCGAATCCCGTGTCTAGAGAACTTGTCCATGTAGGCGGGACCGATGCCACGCTTGGTGGTTCCGATCTGCTGCTGGCCCAAGAACCGCTCCATTACCGCATCCAGTTTGCGGTGATAGGGCATGATCAGGTGGGCGTTGGCGGAGATCTTGAGGCGCGTCGGGTCGATGTTGCGATCCGCCAGCTCGGCCATCTCCGTAACGAGGACCGAGGGATCGATCACGCATCCGTTTCCGATGACAGGGGTCACTTGCGGGTACAGCACACCGCTTGGGATCAGGGTCAGAGCGAAGCGTTCGGTGCCAACGATGATGGTGTGACCAGCGTTGTTGCCACCCTGGTAGCGCACTACGACGTCGGCCGACTCGGAGAGGTGATCGGTCACCTTCCCCTTGCCCTCGTCGCCCCATTGGGCCCCAATTAGAACGGTTGTAGGCACAGGATCCCTCCAAAAGCTGTGGTGACCGGTCGGGCGGATTGTACCGGGACTCCTGCCAAAGAATGCGGTGGCTTCTACTCGCCGCGGGTCATCGACAAAATGACGGCGGCGGTAGGCGATACAATCGAAAACGATGCCGAAGATCAATGCCGCGACGATCAACGAACACAAAGAGCAAACACGGACCGCGTTGCTTGATGCCGGGGCCGCGGCTTTTGTTCGATCCGGGCTGGCGGAAACATCGATCGGAACGCTTGCCGATGATGCCGGCATCGCAAGGACGACGGTTTATGAGTACTTCCCGAACAAGGAAGCGGTGCTAGCTGCCCTAATCGAGGAGCGGGTACCTCCGGTTGTAGAACGCGCGATCAGCGACCTGCCCGAGGTCGGGCCCGCAGAGCGTCTTTCCGAGATCCTGCGCCGCGGATTCCAGCTCGTTGCTGAGTTCCCCGTCGAAGCGATGCTGATGTTTCGGGTGAGTCGTGAGCTACCGAAGCCTGAACGTGACCAATCTTGGTCTGTTTTTGACGTAATCCGTGAGGAAATGATGAGCCTTTGTGCCGCAGGCATCGCCAGGGGCGTATTTGCGGCCATGGATCCGACCACCTTGGGAACCATCGTTGCTGATCACTTCGTTGGAGGTATTGACGAACTAGCGGCTAGAACCGATGAGGATGCAGAAGACATCATCGAGACGAGAATCAGCTTTCTGTACCACGGGCTCGGCCCAGCGGACTAGCCATTGGTAGGCTGCATCCGTTAACCTCGCACGCCGAGTATGTTTCTAGCGCTCATAATCCCGGGAGCGGATCACTCTTGAAGGAACAAAGCCCAGTACGCAGAGCAACCCGTCAGCCGACGGGTGCGCTTACCGTCCTTGCCGAATCAAAAGAGCCAGCCATTAGGACTGAGGCTCTTCATTTCACGTCCACCGAACCGATGGAGTTCTGGGATGTTACGGATCTAACCCGTGAAGTCGTTGGGCGGTCCGGGGTGCGGCATGGTCAGGTGACCGTATACAGCCCGCATACGACAACGACTGTCGTGGTCAACGAGTCCGAGACTGGTTTCCTCAACGACTTTCGTCGCCTAATGGGAAATCTGGTGCCCGAGGATGCCTACTACGAGCACGATGATCACTCGGTCCGGACTGAGAACCTGCAAGAGGACGAGTTCATCAACGGCCATGCCCATTGTCGGCAGATGATGGTTGGGCAACCTTCGGTGACGGTTCCTGTCGTTGACGGAGAGGTGTTGCTTGGTCAGTGGCAGCGGATCCTCTTTGGTGAACTCGATCAGGCTCGCGACCGCCGCGTCTTCTTCCACGCCCAGGGCATCTAGCTCGCAAACTCCTGTGGACAGCCGTCCGAGATTCGTCTTCTCATGGGTTTTATTGTCAGGAACTGGTGGCGCGCTTTGGATCGCCCGGCTACATTCGCAGCACGCACTCACCCGAGTGCGCTTCGCAAACACGAAACTAGAGGGAGGGAAATCCTCATGATCAAACGATTGATGCTGCTCCTTGCAGTGCTCGCGCTTGTGGCTGCGGCGTGTGGCGGTACTTCAGATACCGAAGAGACCACGACGACGGCGGCCACGGACGACGGAACAACCGAAACTACAGCGGGATCCACAGACGATGGTGGTGGCGACGCCGGACAAGGATCTGAGGGTGGCACCCTCGCAACTGTCCAAGCTCGCGGCAAGCTCATCTGTGGCGTCAGCGGCTCTGCCGTTGCATTCTCGGAGACACAGTCTGATGGCAGCGCCACCGGCTTTGATGCCGACTACTGCCGGGCAGTAGCGGCAGCCGTTCTTGGCGATGCCAATGCAGTCGAGTTCAGGGCCTTGACGGCCGCAGAACGCTTCGAAGCGCTCAAGAACAACGAAATCGACGTGCTGATTCGTAACACCACATGGACCCAAAGCCGTGACACGGACATCGGTATGGACTTCGCTCCGACCACGTTCTACGACGGCCAGCAGGTCATGGGACGGCGTGACAAGGGCTTCACCGAGGACTCAACGTTGGCTGATGTCGATGGCGCCATCTTGTGCACCAACGCAGGAACCACAACCGAGAAGAACATCACCGAGGGTGCAGCACTCTCTGGTGCAACCATCACTCTGGAAACGGTAGAGACCTTCCCAGAGGCAATGGAGAAGTTCATCGCAGGTACGTGTGACCTGACGACAACCGACGGTTCCGGCCTGGTTGGTAACAAGGCGACACAGGACACGAACGACGAGTGGGTCATCTTCCCACGTGCACCGATCTCCAAAGAGCCGTTGGGTCCGGTTTACCGGCAGAACGACTCCCAGTGGGGCGACATCATCAACTGGACCGTCTATGCAACCATCATCGCTGATGAGAATGACGTGACCTCAGCTAACGCTAGCCAGGACGATGAGCGTCCAGAGATCAGCCGTCTGTTCGGCGGAGAGGGCGAACTGCAGACCAAGATGGGTCTCGAGGCAGATGCTTTCTTCCAGGTAATCACCCAGGTTGGCAACTACGACGAGATCTTCTCCCGCAACTTGAACCCCGTTGGGTTGTTCCGTGAAGGAACGTTCAACGCACCGTTCAACGAGGGTGGCATGATCTTCGCACCGCCGGCTCGCTAGAGAATCAAGCTCAGTAGCTTGAGAAGGGGCGCCTCCGGGCGCCCCTTCTTTTTGTGCTCGAAGAGCCCAGCTGGAGGGGGCCGAGATCACTTCCAGTGGCGCGGCGACCTTCGCCGTGGCTAGGGTCCTTTGCGATGGAGAGGGAGAACAAGGCCCCTGACGCTGCGGGCGATTCGGCTGTTTCGACTCGTGTGCACGCCAGGCCGCCTATCTGGCGCAACATATCGGTAATCAAGTGGGTAGCTCAGCTTGCCGCGCTTGTTGCGGTATTGGCCCTGTTCTGGCTTCTCGGCAGCGAAGCAGCGAAGAACTTCTCCGCGAGCGGTATCTCGTTTGGATGGGACTGGTTGTCAGACCCGTTCGGGGTGAACATCCGCGAAGGAATTGACGTCAACCCTGACAGCGGTGCCCGTGCTCTCGTGGTTGGTGCCGTCAACACGTTGCGAGTCGCAATATCTGGGATCTTCGCCGCAACCATCCTCGGCACCGTCGTCGGCGTCGCCCGGCTCTCGCGCAACTGGATTGTGAACAGGCTCGCCACCGTCTACATCGAGATCATCCGCAACATCCCGCTTCTCGTCCAGATTTTCTTCTGGTCCGCCTTGACCATCGGGTTGTCGGATCTGGTGGAAGATGACGTAGGAACACATCTGTTCAAGGCCTCCAACAAGGGCTTCGGTCTCGCCTGGCTGTTCCCCTCGACCGGGTTCTGGCCGTGGCTGCTCATCGTCATCGTTGGCTTGGTCGCTGCCAAGTTCGTCGCCGCTTGGCGGACCCGGCTCATGGAGGAGACAGGGAAGGAGGCCTACTCGCTGACGTACGCGTTCGGTACGGTCGCCTTGTTTGGCCTCGTTGGCTGGTTCATCCACCCGATTCTTGGGTTCCTGTCTGGTGTGTGGGACGCCATCGGCGACTTCATCGGAGGGCTTCCATCATCCACGGTTTCGGTTGTTATCGCCGCCGCCGGACTCTTGGGAGCTGCCTGGTGGATACGCCAGTTCTTCGAAAGCAGAAGGACGCCCGCCGGCTTTGGCAAGATGACCGACGACGACATCTTCCGAATCGTATTCGCCGGTCTCGTTGGGTTGGGCGTAGCACTTGTCGGCTTTGCGCTGGGCGGAGCCTCGATAGAGACACCGGGGGGCGATGTGCTCACGGTCGCCGAACTCATCCGCAATGGCTTCTCGAATGGGTTCCACTGGTTTGCGGACAAGTTCACCGGCGATTCCGGAGGACCTATATCGTTCTCGCAAGCCAATGTTGAGGTTCGTGGCGCTGGGTTCACCCAGTTTGGCACGGATGGAATCATCATCACTCCACCCTTCTTCGCCGTGTGGGTCGGGGTCACGCTGTATACCGCCGCCTTTATCGCTGAGATCGTCCGCGGCGGCATTCTTGCGGTTTCCAAGGGTCAGACTGAAGCAGCCCAGGCAGTCGGGCTCAAACGATCGCAGTATTTGCGGCTCATCATCCTGCCGCAGGCGTTCCGCATCATCCTCCCTCCAATGGGGAATCAGTACCTGAACCTCGCCAAGAACACATCACTGGGTCTTGCCGTGGCTTTTGCCGACATCGTGGCGGTCGGGTTTACAGCTATCAACCAAACCGGCCAGTCATTGCCGGTGGTGCTCGTCTGGATGGCGTTCTTCGTGACGATGAGCCTGATCATTTCCGGCATCGTCAACTACTACAACCGCAAACTGAAGCTCGTGGAGCGATGAGATGACATCGAATATCGTCACCGACAATGTGAGCGAGCTGGCCCCCGAGCCACCGCCGCACGGTCCCGTTGTCTGGGCCAGGACGAACCTGTTCTACTCCGCGTTCAGCACCATCCTGACGGTCGTGTTCGGAGCCATCGGTCTACTGGCCGCCAAAGGGTTGCTCGCCTTCATGTTCGACCCAGAGCGCCGATGGGATGCCGTAACCAAGAACATGCGGCTGCTGATGACTCAGGCCTATCCGGCCGGAGAGAACCTCACGCTGACCGATGCTATGGGCGAGCCAATCAACCAGTTCCATCGGATCTGGATAACCGTCGGCATCGTTGCTTTCCTGCTAGCAGTGACCTTTGCTGTGTTCCGAATTGGCGGCAAGATCGCTCCGCGCTCATTGGGTCGAATCCTCGAAGGGATAGGGGCGGCTGCAATCGGGGTGGCAATCCTCGGGCCATTCGACACGACAGCTCGCATCATCTGGCTGGTCTTCGGAGGTGTGGTTGCCGCGGTGGGCTACTACCTGGCCAACCAGCTTGGAGAACGCGGCAAGGAGGAGTTCATACCGGCGGTCTCGCTCATCGCTGTTGGACTCGGTCTCATCGTTGCCCTGGCTTGGATGCTGCAATTGCCTTTCCCTGTCAAGGTCGATGCCGATACCGCAACCGACCTAACGCCTACCGCCCCCGGCCAGTTCATTGAGTATCAGGACATTGCGACGAGCACCTTGGTGCCTTGGACCCTGATATTCATCGGGATCATTCTCTTCTACCTGCTGGGCATGGCAATCCGGGATCGTGGGCCCCATGAGGGTGGCGTCATCCGCAACGTCCTGGTAGGGATGTGGATCGCCGCCTTCCCGTTCCTCGTGCTGGTTGTTCTGCGCGATCCGGCGATCAACTACGACAAGGTTTGGCCGTGGTACATCGGGTTGGCTCTGGCGTTCATTGTTGTCGGAGGCTTCCTGCTCAACTATCTGGCCAGCAAGGCCGCCGGTGAGGCTGGGCGCGCCATCGCCGCGCTGCTGGTGGTAGTGGCCATCGGTAGCTTCTTTGTGTCAACTGAGTACATCGTGAGATTCCTGCTCATGTCGCTAGCGCTGTTTGCGTTGGCTGCTCCGACGTTCGGTGGAGAGGGGTCGTCGCGCACGAGATTCCTCTTGGCGTGGGCTTCATTTGTCGTGATCTTGGTGTACACCATCACCTTGACGACCACCGAGTCGACGGTTGAGGTACCGGGCAACTTCTTCATCGGAGGCCTCTTCCTAACGTTCATCATCGCCATCACCGCTGTCGTCGCCTCGTTCCCGATCGGCGTGGTTTTGGCCCTGGCGAGAACTTCGACCATGCCGATCTTCCGGCTCATGGCGACGGCATACATCGAATTGGTGCGAGGCGTGCCGCTGATCACCTGGCTGTTGGTTGCTTTCCTGATGTTGCCCGTAGCCCTCCCCGAAGGTGTCGAGCTTGGTGGCGTCGTGCGGGCCATCATCATGATTGCGTTCTTCTCGGCGGCCTATTTGGCTGAGAACGTCCGTGGTGGTCTCCAGGCCATTGCCAAGGGGCAGTACGAGGCCGCACAAGCACTTGGCCTGTCAACGGTGCAGATGACAGTATTCATCACGCTGCCGCAGGCACTCCGTGCTGTCATCCCGGCTTTGGTCGGTCAGATCATCGCTCTCTTCAAGGACACCTCGCTGGTGACCATCGTGGGTCTGTTCGACATTCTCCATATCGCCCGTCAGGTGATCCCTGCGCAGACGCAGCCACTCAATTTCCTTGGATCAATCAAAGAGACGCTGATCTTCACGGCCGTCGTCTACTGGATATTCACTTTCACTTTCTCCCGGATCAGCCTGAGGCTCGAGAAGAGACTCGGCGTGGGTGAGCGCTAACCGATGGAGGCCTCATGAAAACCGAAAACGCCAAGGACATCATCGTTTGTGATGGCGTCAAGAAGTGGTTTGGGGATTTCCAAGCCCTCAAAGGTGTGACCACCACCGTCAAGGAACAGGAAGTCGTCGTCATCATCGGTCCTTCCGGGTCCGGCAAGTCCACGCTGATCCGCTGTATCAACCGGCTCGAGGCCCATCAAGAGGGCTCGATCATTGTCGACGGTATCGAGCTCACCAACGACCTCCGCAACATCGAGAAGATCCGCTCCGAGGTGGGCATGGTCTTCCAGCAGTTCAACCTGTTCCCACATCTGACCGTCCTCGACAACATCACGCTCGCTCCTCTGTGGGTTCGCAAGAATCCCCGTGCCGACGCCGAGCAGGTCGGCATGGAGCTGCTGGAGCGGGTGGGAATCCCCGAGCAAGCCAAGAAGTACCCAGGGCAACTCTCCGGTGGTCAGCAGCAGCGTGTTGCTATCGCACGGGCTCTTGCGATGAAGCCAAAGGTGATGCTCTTCGACGAGCCGACTTCGGCCCTCGACCCCGAGATGATCAAAGAAGTGCTCGACGTAATGAAGGAATTGGCCCTGTCGGGCATGACAATGATCGTCGTCACCCACGAGATGGGCTTCGCCCGCGAGGTCGCCGACCGCGTCCTGTTCTTCGACTACGGCACCATCGTCGAAGACGGTACCCCCGAGCACTTCTTCACCAACCCCCAGCACGACCGCACCAAGCTATTCCTGAGTCAGATCCTCTGACTTTCGGGCGAATCAGGATTCGCCCGAGTTTCTTCGCCGTGGCCCTTCGGGCACGGCTCCGTAATCGAGCGGCTTTCGCCGCGCTCTTTCTGGGACGCTCAGGCGAAGCCTTCCCGTCCCAAGTTGAGGGGGCCGGCACAAAGGCCGCCCCCTCAAACTCCTCCACAAATGGAAGAGCGGTCTTCTCTTGCAGCTCTCCCCTTGTGGGAGAGCAGGGCTAGGCCACGCCGAAGACGTGGACTAGACCGAGAGGGGGAGAACGTGAGCGGACGCCCCGGGCTATCTACCGATCGCGGCGATGGTGGCGTTTGTCAGGCTTACGTAGGCCGTCGTCGGGAGCACCACCTGCGCGCCGGTGGTGCCTGCGGAGACGGCGATTTCTTCGAAGAGCTCGGCGATTTCGTCTAGGTAGACGGGGAATGGCTTCTTGGCGCCGATGGCGGTGACTGCGCCGCGTTGGTAGCCGGTGAGTGGAAGGACCTCTTTGAGTGAGGCGAGGCGGATCTTGCGTTCGCCGTGGGCGGATGCGAGTGCTTTGAGGTCGAGTTCGGTGTTGGCGGGGATTACGGCGAAGCAGGGGCCGTTGCGTTCGCCGACGGCAACCAGAGTCTTGAAGACCTGGTCCGCGGGCATGCCGACCAGTTCGGCAACCCGTTCCGCAGTGAACTCGTCCATCGACAATGAGTACTCACGCACCTCAAAACCAATACCAGCCTGCTCGATGATGCGAAGCGCGTTTGTCTTGGCTGCCACGCCGCTCTCTCTCCGTTCTTGCGTACGCAGATGCCGCATGTGCGGCATCTGCCACGCAAGAACGATAGAGGGTCCGAGTCGCGTCTACTTGTCGATGGTGCGGAGCTCGTTCCAGCGATTGTCGGTGACGACATCGATGACTGTGTGTGCCATTGCCAGGGCACCGTCGCGGATCGCCGTATCACCAGGCGGCAGGATCGTCGCCGCAGCGAACTCCTTCTGATGGTTGACCCACGGATCACAGTCGATGCCGATCATGGGATGGATCGAAGGCACCTCGTGGCTGACATTGCCCATGTCGGTCGAGCCCGCCGCCCCCGGGTCACGGTCGGCGCCACGACCCATCGGTCGACCCAGGGTGCTCGAGTTCGCAAGGTAGAGATCAACGAGCAGCGGATCAGAGATGAGATCGGTGTACGTGTGGCCGAGCTTCTTCAGCTCGTAGGTGCACCCAGTCGCAGTTGCGGCTGCGGCAAAGCAAGCCACAACCTTGTCGTACAACTCGGTCAGCCGTTCCTTTGTGCCGGCACGTACGTACCAGGACATCGAGGTGAAGGCTGGGATGACGTTGGGGGCCCCACCGCCGTAGGTGATCACGCCATGGACCTTATCGGTCGGGTACATCGCCTGACGGAGAGTGGAAACGTTGACGTAGGCTTGCACCGCGGCATCAAGAGCGTTGACGGCTAGTTGTGGCGCAAACGCCGCATGCGATTCCTTGCCGTGGAATTCGACATCGATATGAGCCACACCGAGGAACGCCGGGTCAACGACGTCGGTTGGGGAGGGATGGATCATCATTGAGAGAGCGGCGCCTTCGAACGCTCCATTGTTGATCAGATCGACCTTGCCGCCATACGCCTCCTCGGCGGGGGTGCCCTGGACGCGGACGCGGAAACCCATGTCCTTGGCAGCATCGGCAAGTGCGACACCGGCGCCGAGCGCAGCGGTGGCAATGATGTTGTGACCGCAGGCGTGGCCGACCTCGGGCAGCGCATCGTATTCAGCGCAAATGACGACTTCGGGTCCTTCGTTGCCTACTCTTGCGGAAAACGCGGTCTCCAGCCCGAACGACGGATACTCGACCTCGAAGCCTTGCGCACGCAAGAACTCGACCAGTCGTGCCGATGTGTTGCGCTCCTCGAAGGCAATCTCGGGGTTGTGATACATCCAGTGTGAAATCTCTTGGAGTTCGGATTCCACCTCAGCAAATCGTTCCGCTGCGGACTGCTTGCGATCCACTTCAACCTCCGGTTGCTCGAATATGGATCCAGAGTAATCGCCCGTAACATATGCGAATCTACGTATGCGCATCGGACTATTCACAGGAGCATGAAGTGGGCAAGTACAAGGACATCCTCAAGTCTCTCAACGCTGGAACGGCCGGGGTGCGAGCACAGATCCCAGCTGTCTATGAGGGTTTCGGCGCCATGTACAAAGCGGCGTATGCAGATGGTGCCCTGTCGGCAAGGACCAAGGAACTGATGGCCGTTGGCATTGCTGTCCACGAGGGCTGCGATGGCTGTATCGCCTCGCATGTACGCAGTGCAGTACGCAAAGGGGCGACCGCAGAGGAAATGGCGGAGACCATCGGTGTCGCCATCCAAATGGGTGGCGGACCATCGTCGATATATGCGTCACACGCCTGGGATGCGTACGAGGAGTTCGCAGAGGCAGCAGCCGCCAGAACCGCCAGCTAGCTGTGCCGTCCAGCTAGAGGGGTCCCCTCGGTAGGCTGTGGCATCGTGATCGCCTCTATCTCCTATCCACCCATCCCGATCTTCGAGTTGGGGACCCTCAATCTTTCCCTGCATGGACTCTTCGCAGGACTGGGCTTTGTCGCGGGGGCCTTTTTGATGTTGCGTGAGGTGGGCAGACGCGGTTTTGACACAGACAAAGTGATGTCGGTGCTCACCTGGGCGTTGGTTGCCTCGATGCTCGGGGCCCGGCTGTTCACAGTCCCCGCTCACATGTTCGAGGACGGGTACGGGCTCTCCGATGCGATCAATATCGCAGGCGACTACTCGATCCTTGGCGGTTACGCAGGTGGGATACTCGGGGGGCTGTTCCGCATGCGGATGCTGAAGTTGCCGGCATTGGCACTCTTGGACACCGCGGCACCCGGTCTGGCGCTTGGTGCTGTCATCGGACGTATCGGTGACCTTGCCATCGTCGAACATCTGGGTAGCGAGACAACATTCTTCCTCGGATACACCCTCAAGCCCGGCTACGACATCTCACCACAGCACGACGTCCTGGAACGGCTTTGCGATCTGGAAGGAGTGTGTGGCACCTATCACCACACCGGTCTATACGACATGATCGGAGCGGCGGTCCTTCTCGGGTTTCTGTTCTATCTGCGCAAGAACTGGGCCGGTCCGCACTACGGCCAGATGTTCTCGATCTGGGTCATCTGGTATGGATTCCAACGCTTCCTCATCGATTTTGCTCGCCTGGAGGCAGCGCGCAACGGAACTGTGGCCGATTCTGTGATGGGTCCTTTCACCGGAAGTCAGTGGGGAGCTTTGGCCGCCGGGATCTTCGGTATTGTCTTGTTCTCCTGGTTCCGGAATACAAGCGATGTCGTGAGTGCTGAACGTGACATCGAATACGGCGCCAAACCGACAGAGCAAGCCGAAGAGGTCTCACAATGATGATGATGATGACGGTGTGGGCATCGATCCCTTCCCCTCCCAGCAACACAATTGATTTGGGCCCCTTGACGATCCATTTCTACGGGATCCTCATTGGTCTCGGTGTTGTGGTTGCCGCCATCGTGACCCAACGTCGCTACGAACGCTTTGGTGGCGACCCCACCATTCTCGACAGCGTAATTCTGTGGACTGTCGTCATTGGTTTTGCCGGCGCCCGCCTTGCCTACGTTTCGACGCATACCGCTCGGTACGTTGACCGCTGGTACGCCGTCTTCTTCATCTGGGAAGGCGGGCTTGCCCTCTACGGTGGGCTGACCGCTGGCGCTCTTGCCGCCATCTACACACTCCGCAAGCGAAACGGCAGCTTCCCGATGTTCACCGATGCGGTTGCGGTCGGGTTGCCGCTGGCGCAGGCGATTGGTCGCTTTGGCAACTACTTCAACCAGGAGCTGTTCGGGACGCCGTCTACGTTGCCGTGGGCAGTCGAGATTGACCCGAGTAATCGTCCCGCCGAGTACGCCAACTTCGAGACCTTCCATCCGACCTTCCTCTATGAGGCCATGTGGAACGTCTTCATAACTGTCCCCGTGATTCTCTATCTCGAGAAGAAGGGGAAGCTGGTGCGAGGGGCATCGTTCCCTGTCTACATGATCGTCTATGGAACCGTGCGGTTCCTCACCGAGTTGTTGCGAACCGACACGACCTTCCGGCTTCTGGGGATTTCTCGCAACGGTTACGTGTCGCTGGGCGCCATCATCGGGGGAGCGGTGTTGCTCTTCATCATCCAGAAGCGAGGCATCCCCCGCGACGTCGACGAGGACGTCGAAGTCCCGGCATAACGGCGATCAGCGCGCTCGGTATTGCTACATATGCCTGTAATCCACTTGGGCTTTTGCGATGATGCGATGGTCGTGGGTGATCTGGGTGGGTGGTTCGCGACCGGAGACCGGCTAGATCTGTTCGCCGGTTGGTGGTTCCCGGCCTGTGTCGATGACCCATCCCTCGTAGCCATATTGGTCGGAGAGATGTTCTCGGAAGTCTTCCAGTTTTTGCGTGTCCGTCCAGTCAACCCAGAGCCACACCGCGTTCCAAGCAGCCGTCACCCGGTTGTTTAGCAAGCCCCATTCTTCCTTGAGAAAGTCCCAGTCGCTGTATACGGCATCGTGGATTTCGTAGAGCTCTGCGAGGGAGTACTCCACTTGCACTAATCGGTATTCGTCGGAACTGAGATCGAATCCGATACTCGCCAAGGCTGTCTCATGTTTTGCCAGATCTCCTGCGAAGCCCCAGACCATGGCACACTCTTCTCCCCATTGGCCGGCAAAGTCAGGCTGCACCTCAACGTAGTGATAGGCATCCCACCAAGACGGATCCTTCGAGTGGTATGGGCAAGGATTCTCAGGAGCAACCCATGGCTCGAACTCGGTCGCGGGGTATGGCTGCATCCATACGATTCCACCCGCGAGCACGGCAAGTCCGAGCACCGGTATCGACACTTTGCTTCGAGGAAACGCGATAACAACAAGCCCCGACGCAAGCAACACAAGCCCCCATGCTGCCCTGCCGATCTGGATCGATGCGATTCCCCCTACAAGGGAGGCAAGTCCGAGGGCACGGATTGACACTCTGCTCAGTGGATACCTGATGGCTACGAGTCCCAGTGCAACGAACAGGAGCCCCAATGTGGTCTCCTCGACGATCCCGTCGTCGTTGGCGGTCATTGCGTTGCTTAGGTACTTGCCGACGCCGGTGAGTAATCCCAATCCAACCAACAGGACGCCGAAGCCACGCCGAGTGGCGCGTGTGAGCCCCTCCCGCCTCGATGGCTCCAGGGTCTCGGGGCAAGTGGTATCCGCCGATCGTGCCTCGGGCACTCCTCTCGCCACGTTGTCACTCACTCTGCACCGCCAGATGATGGTATCGCTAACGAATCGGCAGAGGCCTGGTCTGGCTCTAGTCTGGCCGGCCTACAGTTGTCTCATATAGTTGTCGGCGCCGTCCCACCAAGTGACGGAGGGCCCAACAGTCGCAAGCCCGCCGATCAGCAAATCGGGTGCCATAACGATCATTTAGCCGAAGGCACTAGAACGGCACGGATGAGTGCGGGGTCTCGGATAGGCAGAGTCGTGCTCTCAGCAGATACAGCGACGGTCCTCGACGGGGGCGAAGACGTCGTGATACGTTTGCGATGTGGCGAGACATCGACGTGATCATTCGAGGCGACGTCTCACGAGGCGAGAGCGCCGCCTTTTGCGAGAGGAGCGACGCCTTCGTGTGCTGAGAGCGGCGTCGCGAGCTCCGCGGATTGGCCCCTGATTCCACACCGGATCGACGATTCTGTCGCAATAACGAGCAGGTCCCTGAACCGAGCAGAGCGGCAGATCGGCGTGCCGATCCGGTCAGCGTGGTGTCGGCCCGGTAAGGAGTTTCACCTCACCATTCCTGCCGTCAACTATGACACTGACGTTTCCCCCGCGATGATTGGCGTAGGTCCACACTGCCCAGTCTCCATAGTGCCGGTAGACCTTGGTCGGTTCCTGCCAAGGGACTCCGCGGGCATCGCAGGTTGCCCGAGCGATGTCGAGCGCTTGGTCTCGACCGATCTCCCAACCTCGCTGGAAGAGCCAACGGCTCAACCGACTCATCCAGCCACTGTAGACCGGAGGCCGGACCAGATCCGGTTGCCGACAGCGCACGGCAGCCGTGGCATGATGTGCCGATGAACGATCTGACCTACGGGGCGATCCACGCGGCCCTCGTCGATGCCGTTCCTGAGTTCCGGCCGGAGCTTGAAGAGCACCTGAGCGATCATGATGGCGAGGTCCTACCGCATCTACTCTTCGGCGATTTGACGCGGTTTGTGCTTGCTGCACGGGACAGAGGCGATCACGCCCTCGTTGAACGCTGCTTGGCGTTTCTGGAATCAGTCGTCAGATCACCCAGGCATAGGCTTTTGAACCTGGTGGCGGTGTCCTTCGTCGAGAATGTTGGACCCTGGCAACCAGGTATGGCCTCGTTCATCGAGGGCTGGCCCGAAGAACTCAAACGCATCGCGACACAACAGGGGTGGGGTAGCTCACTCGACGGATACGTGCCGAGTCCGCCCGATATTGACGTATACATTCGCCTTGAAGGCCGAGACCGGGCCGTGATCGAGTCCTTCCTGGATACTTACATCACAAGCTGGAGAAGCGATGAAACGTGGCACGACGCCGAGCCGGTTACTGATGCCTTTGCGCGGGCGTATGCCGATGCCACCTGCTCGTTCGCCCGCTACGGGGAACCAACCTCGCCTGACATCAGCGGAGTCATCATCGCATTCGGGAGAGACGGATCGACCGTCCTTGGATTGTCCATCCATGGCGAATTCAACCCCTTCGCAGAGGAGCGAGCCATGGGTCTACTCGACGACCTCATGAACAGCTACGGCGGTTCTGAAGGGGCAGTGGTGTGGGAGCAGCCACCTCCGCTCGATCGCGACGAGTGGGTCGGGCTCGACAGACTGGGAGCCATCGTGCTGGAGCACCGCCGAACCTGACGACCTGGTCTTGACGAGCACCGCTTTCTGCACAGCAACACTCAGTCCGCCGCCATGATGCTGCCCAGCAGATAACCACGCAGACCACCAATTCTGTCGCAGGAACGAGCGATTCGTAGAGTGCTCAGTAGCGGCACGTCCGCGGGCGGGATGTCCAGTATTCGTCATGTCGTTGCTTGATCAAGCTAGGGGCGGGCTGGAATTCGAACCCCTTCCCCCTGATCTGTCGATCGGGTATGCTGACATACCATGAAGCGGACTACAGTGAAACTCCCCGACGAACTCGATGCCAAGCTACGTCACGAGGCTGAGCGGCGTGGGACAACGGTCTCTAGCCTGACCCGTGAAGCCATCGAGCACCACCTCGGCAGCCAACAGCGTCACCTCCAAGCAGCCGGCGCAGGTCGCAGTGGACGCGAGGATATCTCCGAGCGCATTGAGGAGATCCTGGCATCCGAGGTGGCGAGATAGCCACGCTGGTCGACGCTGGACCACTGTATGCCTACGTCGACGCCGACGATCGCCACCACGGCGAGTCGCTTGACCTGCTGCTCACCCACCCAGGCCCGCTGATCATCCCAACCCTCGTCATTACCGAGGTCGTCTATCTCGTTGGAAGTCGACTCGGTGCAGATGCCGAGGTCCGTTTCCTCGGGGATCTCGCTGCCGGACAGTTTGCTATCGAGCCGGTGATGGCCGGGGACTGGGTCCGTATCGCGGAGTTGGTGAGCCGGTACCGGGACCTCCCCCTCGGGTCCGTTGACGCGTCAGTAGTTGCTGCAGCGGAGCGTCTCGTCATCACTGAGATCGCAACACTCGACCGCAGGCACTTCTCGATCGTGCGTCCCGCCCATACCCACAGCTTCGAGCTATTGCCCTGAAGTAACGTCTAGCCCACAGATCGGCAAATCTGTCGCAGCAACGAGCGCTTCCGAGAGTGCCCGGAAACGGCACGTAGCGGTGCTGCGACTACTGGCAGCGGCGAAGGTCTACCACGTAGGGGTTCCATGTCGATGTATTACGTATTACGATATTGAGATGTGGAAATCTATTGGACAGCACACAACCACGGCATCGACGCACCGCCATTCTCCATGCGATCAGCAACGCCATTACCATCATCGACCTTGAGCCCGAAGCCGACCCGCCCAGAGTGCTCGCCATTGGAGCGGACCACGCCGGGAACCTCCTTGAGATCATCCGGCTTGAACTCGCCGACAGGGCTGAGCTGGTGATCCACGCGATGCCGCTGCGTCCCTCCTTCTACGACCTGCTCCCGTTCCCCGGTGAGGAGTCACTATGACCGACAAGAACCTCCACCGTACCCAAAGTGGCCGCACCCTCAGCGAGGGTGAACTTGATCGACTTGCCGTCGAGGTAGAGGAAGCCGAATACGACATCGATGCTCTCAAGACCCGGCGTCGCGGGCGTCCCCCGATGGGATCGGGACCGGCAGACGTCGTGCCGGTTCGGATCGATCCTGAGCTGAAAGCAGCGATCGAAGCACGAGCTGAAACGGACCACACCACCACCAGCGAAGTCATCCGTGAGGCAATCCGCCGCTTCCTGCATGTCGCTTGAGCTCAACCAGCCCGATCGCCAATTTCGTGGTCGAGCGGCCACAGGATCGTGAGCCCAGGAAACAGCAGGGCCAACGAATCGTTGCTGGCCTCCGGGTCGATGAATGTCCCCGCGTGAGGATGACTCAGCGGAACGCCAGCTCCTCCCAGATCCCCGGGACAAGAGCGAGGAGCAAGACGATCTATTGCTCCTCGCGGATCAGCACACCGAGATCGGCGATTCGGAAAACGCGCTAGTTCCGGAGCCGTGCTGGGCTCGGGTCAAGAGGGGTTGGGAGACTTAGCAGTCATCTCACTTTCGCCTCATCCAAATTCCCGGCCGTGGCGGTGCTCGCTAGTTGCCCAACCGTGCGTAGGTGGCCGTCATGGCGCCATCAGTGATGGTGCGGGTGTCGTCGGTGTTGACGTTGAGGGTGACGATACGACCGTCCGGCTGAGGGCACAGCAGTCGCCCATCATGGAACTCGGTGTGACCACAGGGCTCGCCGATCTGATGACCGTCGTCGGGTATTGCAACCTCCCGCTCGTAGCTATCGATGGTCTCCCCGCTCAAGGGGTCAAGCAGCTCGGTGGCGATGTATTGGAAGTAGGGGTCGGAACCGGCATCGGGCTGCAAGAGACGGAACGTATCGATGCGGATGAGGTCCTGGCCGTCCAGATGGACCATTGCATCAGGAACGACCATACGAGTCCAGAGCTCAGCGCCGTCGAGGTCGCGGGCCTCTATCGAGTCCGATGCTGTGCGGAGTGTCACATACGCGGCACCCAGTCGTCCCGAGGACGCTTGTGGGCCGACGACCACCCGGTCGCCGCTGTCGAGATCCAGCGTGGCTGATCCGTCGGGCCCGCTGACAAGTGCCAGACTCCGGTCATCCACGATTCCGACGTCCAAGATGTCTTCCCCATTTTGCAGCGGAACCTCGGTGCCATCCACCAAGACCCGGTCTGGCTGATTGGTGGTCTGAGTGATGAACCTGCCGTCGACGTAGAAGGCCCGAGCAGTCGGTTCTGTGGAAATGACTTGAGAGGTGCCGTTGGCATCGTGGAGCACCACCCCATCGGGTCCGGCGCTAACTATCCAGGGCGCACTGGGTGGCCGCACTTTGAGCGTGAAGCAAAATGGGTCCGGTTCCCAGAACGGAGAACACAGGGCGTAGTCGCCATCTGAGATGATGTCGGGGATCAGGACTGTGTCCGGGCCGGGCCCGGTGACGACAACTGCCGGATCCACGGTGGCCTCATGCCAGGGCTGCCACGATGCTGGGGAAGTGTCCGTTTGGGCGGTGAGCAGGTGCGAAGCGAACCGTCCCAGGCCGTCCGGCCATCCAACGATGAGGTACTGATTGGTGCGCTGCCGCCCCTCGGGTACCTCAAACGACAACAGCTGCCCGGCTGCTGCGAGTGGCAACTCGCCGAGATCCTCTGGTGATTGCGGTCTGGTGAACACGAGCTCGGTATTGTCGCCGCCAAGCACGAGATCGGGAGACTCGGATTCGATCCGGTAGAGCCTGAGGAACGCCTCGTCGAACAGGATGGATGTCTCTGACAATGTCCCACAGCCGATGGCGGTTACCACCGGTTCACCGACGTTGAACGCACCCTCACCCGTCTCGAGTTCGGCGTAGGCGCGGTTGCAGTTCATTGGGTAGTCGATGCGCCCCGGAGTGATCACCATCACAAACCCGCCGGTCGTGGCATCGGCGAACTGGTTGCCATCGAGCGTCCCGGACACGAGCCGCCAATTGCCGTTGATACCTGACGTATCGGCGACGGTACTGGTCACGCCGGTGTTTGGCGGCGATGAGGTCTCGGGAGGCGCCACCACTCCGGCCGGCTCGTCGGTTGAACCACGCAAAGCGAGCAGAACTCCGCCAACGAGTACGAGTACCGCGGCAAAGGTGACGGCTCCGATGAGGGCAGGGCGACGGCTCATGCGACGCTCGGAGGTCGGCTACCGCTACGGAATGCAGGCCAAAGCATGACCATGAGTATGTCTCTTCCCGCCGTCAATGCGAATCCGTTTTCACTCACATACCGATCAGACGTTTCAGGTGTCGGCTTTGGTTCCGGCTGTCAGGTGCTTCTGGCTACAGACTGCCTGCTACGGATCGGATGGTGTGATTGCATCAGCCTCGGTCAGCAACTCTGCAAGTACGACGAGGATGATGGCATCGAGATAGCGAAACCCGATGCTGGCAGAACCCATCTTGACCTTGCCGAGCCGGTCGGCGTATTGCTGCCCCAGGTAGGCGCCGGTTTGGCATCGCCTGTGTGATCAACTCGTCGACGGTCTGCATGACGGCCCGGTCAGTCTCGTCGAGTGGATCGATGTGGTCGCTGGGGTCGGTGTCGACAATTTCGATGTGCTCGGCCCTACTTCGAACGCAAGAGAGGCGACGCCGGTGGCACCGCCTCTCTAGGTTCGATTGTCTGGATGCCTACTGGGTCGGGCTCTCGCCGTCCTTGTTGAACATCTCGCCGATCGCTCCAATGGATCCGAGGATTCCGCTCATCTCCATCGGGAGGAAGATCTTCGTGGCGTTGCCGTTGGCGACACCTTGGAGAGCGTCCAAGTACTTGATGGCGATGAGGTCGTCCGTCGGATCTCCGTTGTGGATAGCGTGGAAGACCCGCTCGATAGCCTGTCCTTCACCTTCGGCGACGGTCAGCTTCTGGAACTTCTCAGCTTCGGCGACCTGCTTGATAGCTTCGGCCTGACCTTCAGCTTCGAGGATCCGAGATGCCTTGACACCTTCTGCCTGAAGAATCTTGGAGCGCTTGTCACCCTCGGCCTCAGTAACGATGGCACGACGGTCACGTTCCGCCTTCATCTGGCGGTGCATGGCCTGGGTTACGTCTGCCGGCGGATCGATCCTCTGGATCTCAACACGCACGACCTTGGTACCCCAAACGTCTGTCGCTTCGTCAAGGATCTCACGCAGCTGGGCGTTGATCCTCTCACGAGAGGTGAGTGCATCGTCCAAGTCGAGGTCACCGACTACGTTACGCAGGTTGGTCTGTGCCAACTTGGTAGCAGCCAGGACAAAGTTCTGGACGTTGTAGACCAGCTTGACCGGGTCGGTGGCTTGGTAATAGACGACGGCATCGACGGTTACGACGACGTTGTCCTTGGTGATGACCTCTTGCGGGGGAACGTCTACGACGATCTCACGCATGTCGACACGGCGAATTCTCTCGATGAACGGAACAATGAGCTGGAGACCTGGGTCGAGCGTCTCCTTGTACTTGCCGAACCGCTCAACAAGCCCTTGTTCGTGCTGTCGCACGATCTTGAGCCCGAGCACGACGTAGGCGACGATCAGCGCAATAAAGGCGATGACTATGAAGCCAGCTTGCTGCATGTTTTACCCTTTCCCTTGTTTCGTAATTAGATCTCTGTCGGTTCTACAACCATGCGGGCACCGCGTACATCGACGACGGTGATCTTCGTGCCGACCTCGATTACCTGGTCATAGTCGGCCATGGCTCTCCACTGCTCTGTCTCGACCCGAACCCGTCCCGTTCCGCCGGTGCGGTCGATCTTCTCGGTGACAATGCCTTTTGCATCCACGTACCTCTTGGCACCGACCGGGTGCAGGACTTCCTTGTCTTTCTTGGCGAAGCGTTTGATCCCAATGAGGGCCAGGATGCTGAAGACCGCAAAGGAGACTAGTTGGACGATCGGGTGTGCCCCGACCAGAGCCAACAGTGCTGTGAGGACAGCCGCTGCAGCGAACGGAAGCAGGAAGAACCCTGCTGTCAACATTTCTCCGATGCCCAGCACGACGGCTGCGCCTACCCATAGCCACAGCCAAAACTCTGTACTTTCCACTGCTTCCTCCTTTGTCATAAAACCTATTGCGACTGTCGCCAGACCTACCGCGAAGAGCCCTGCCGCTATGAGCCGGCTCTTGGTTTGACTCTGGCGACGTTGGATCCGCTGCCAGGACTCTACGGCTTCCGGTGAACGGAACTCTGACGCCCAGGTCTCGGCGAATGAAGCGAGATCAGTACCAACGACGGCCTGGGGATCTTTCCCCGCGGCAACTGCTTCATAAAGATGCGATTCGAGCTCGAGCTTCATTGCGGTTGAGACGGACCGCGGCACCTTGGTTTCTAGCCAATAGCGCTCACAATCGGACGTTATCTGATTGATGCTCAGGCGGTCAGTCACTCGAGTCTCCATTCAACACCTCTTCTACGCCGACCGACAATCGCCTCCATTCGGCTTGCCAGTCAGATAATTGATTTCGGCCTTTCTCAGCGATCCGGTAGTACTTCCTTGGGGGACCGCCGGTCGACTCGACAAAATATCCCTCGATGAACTCCTGCTTCTGCAATCGGCTGAGCAGTGGATAGATGCTCCCCTCGCTTACGAGCTCGAGGCCGTTGCTTTGCAGCTTGTCGACCATCTCATACCCGTAGCTCGGTTCTTGATCTATCAATGCCAGCAGGCACATATCGAGAACACCTTTGAGTAGCTGGGAGCTGTGCCCCACTCGCGTCCTCCGAGTTTGTCTTACTATCTTGCTCTACCCGTTACCTTGCGGTCCAGAGTACCTTGTGTAACACACTACCATGGAAAGCAGGGTAGGTCAATGGGGTTTGTGAAACCTTTATCGTTGTGGAGGGTCAAAATGGAGCAAGACTCGAGAAACGAGAATGGCAGTGGCTGAATCATCCAAGAGGGCCGGCTCAATAGTCATCGCGGCCGTATTGATCGCAGGTCTCTTCTTCCTGGGCGCCAACCTTGCCGGTTGGTCACCGCTGAAGGGTCTTGGGGGAGAGCCGTATACGCAGGTTGGGCCCACTGTTGTCGACAGCGTTAGAGACGTCGCCAAGCTGACCACGGTTGAGATGGTGGAATACACCACGGTCGAGAAGGGCAATGACTTTGGCTGGCTGAACTGGGCACGTGGCGACCGGATCTTCTTGTTTGCCGTCGCCCGGATTGGTGCGGGCGTCGACATGCAGCGGGTGTCCACGTCGAACTTCGAAGTCGATGAGGACACCGGACGCGTAACGGTTCAGCTACCTCTCCCCGAGATCATCTTTGTAGAAGTCGACAACGACGGCACCCAGGTATACGACCGCGACACCGGGCTGTTCACCAAGGGAGACTCCCAACTGGAATCTGATGCGAGACAGGTCGCAGAAGAGGTGCTGGTCAACGCGGCCCTCGACCACGGCATCATGGACAAAGCGCAGAGCAACGCCGAAGAGACCATCTCTAGTTTCCTCAAGGGCGTCGGCTACACCGAGGTCGTGTTCATCGACCCGGACCCGGTTGACGGTTAGACGGGAACCTCGAAGACTCGGTTCCTTGGGAGAATGGGAACCTCGAAGACTCGGTTCCTTGGGAGAATCCGTTGGATTCTCCATCTCGAACAGCAGCTTGTGTGTCTGGCTTCCCGCTAGAGGGGAACCTCGAGGACTCGGTTCCTTGGGAGAATCCGTTGGATTCTCCACCTCGAACAGCAGCTTGCTCTACCTAACAGTCACTAGACCAAGGCGGCGAACGCTTGCCTGATCATGTCGGGCAGCGACTCGTCAGGGTCGGCATCGTGCCAGTGCTCGATTGCGGCGTCGAGTGTGGCCATGCAGACACCGGCGAGAGTGTCGTCGACGATGCTTGGTGTCTTGCGTCCGGCAACGAGAGCAAATCCGGCAGCCAACGCGTCGCGGTCCTTGAGATCCTGTTCAATCGCTGCGGCATGAACAGGCGGGTTGGCATAGATGAAGCCGACTCGGCGTCGTAGCGCCCTGCTTGTTTCCTCGTCGGAAAAGGCCTCCATCAATGAATCGCGAAACGCAATGAGCGGTGGCTGCTTGCCGATGCGTTCCGCTAGCTCGTCCGTGATGTTCCGGTCTGCCCCGTCCCAGATGACCAGATTCTCCTTGGTGCCAAAATAGCGATAGATGGTGGAGGCCGAAACACCTCCGGCTGCAGCGACATCATCAATGGTGACGGTGTCGAAAGCCGCAGCCTCAAAGAGATCGAGAGCGGTTGACTGTAGTTCTCGCATCGTCCGGGCTCTGTTGCGTTGTCGTAGGGAACCCATCCGCTAATGATAGCAGCTCACAAAATGACAGTGACTTGCAGATGGGTAGTGAGTTGCCGTATCATGTGCCAATGACGGTAAGAACGCAACCCAAGACGCAGGGTCGGATTCTCGGGCTCGATATCGCCAGGGCCTTTGCCATTGTTGGGATGGTGATCGTCAACTTCAACGTGGTGATGAGCGGCGATGTGGTCGCTCCCCCTTGGCTGGATTTCGTGGTCACGGCGCTCGAGGGGCGTGCAGCGGCGACATTTGTCGTGCTTGCCGGTATCGGGGCAAGCCTTGGCTCGCGGCGGGCTCGTGAAGGTGACGACCCGGCCGCAAAGGCATCCGCACGGACCGTCCTCGCCAAGCGTGCTTTGTTCCTCTTTGTCGCAGGCTGGCTCTTTTTCCCGATCTGGCCTGCCGACATCCTGCACTTCTACGGGCTATATCTGGCGATCGGCTCGCTGCTTCTCTTTGCCCCCGATCGCACTCTGCTACGGGCCGGGCTGCTGGCGACCGCTGTCTCGTTTGCGTTCATCGTGGGGTTCGATTTCTTCGCAAACTGGAACATTGGTGACCTCTCGTACCGGGGCATCGCAACGCCGGTCGGGTTCCTCCGCAATCTCTTCATCGACGGGATCCATCCCGTCCTACCGTGGATCGTCTTCTACCTGTTTGGTATGTGGCTGGGCCGTACCGACCTGCGTGATCCGCGATGGCGCCGCCGGATCGTCTTGTGGTCCGCTGTTGCGCTGGTAGCTGTCGAGACCGCAGCACTGCAGATCTTGGGGCCAAAGGGCTCAGTGCCCGCCGGTGTCACCGACGACAGCTGGCGATGGCTGTTCTCCGTCGAGATGTTGCCGCCGATGCCCGCCTATCTCGTGGCCGGGATCGCAACCGCATGTCTGTGGATAGTCGGTTCGATGTGGCTGGGTGAGCGCTTATCTCGTCGCAGTCTCGAGCCGCTCGTAGCAACGGGTCAGCTGGCGCTCACTCTCTATGTCGCCCACGTCGTCGTCGGTCTCGGCGTGCTCGAGGCACTGGGCCGGATCGAAGGCCAGACCTTGCCGTTCATCGTCGTCGCGAGCCTTGTCTTCAGCGTGGCCGCCGGAGCCGCATCCTGGTGGTGGCGACGCCATCATGACCGCGGTCCGCTTGAGGGCCTGATGAGACGGATTGCCGGCTAGCCAGCCTCGAACCCGAGTGATTCGCCGTCGACAACCACCGTGATGGTGTCGCCGTCGGTGAAGCGGCCCTCGAGCAATTGCAGCGCCAGCTTGTCGGCGATCTCTTTCTGCATGAGCCGCTTGAGGGGACGGGCGCCAAAACTAGGGTCGTAGCCATGCTCTGAGAGCCAGGCCGCAGCTTCGGGAGACAACTCGAGCTCGATGCGTCGGCCCGCCAGTCGCTGGCCGAGCACCTCAAACTGGATGTCGACGATCTGGCGCAGGTCATCCTTCGAGAGACGGGAGAACACGACGATGTCATCGACACGATTGAGGAACTCCGGCCGGAAATGAGTGCGCACCTCCTCCAGGACCCGTGTCTCGACGGTCTCGTCGGGAAGATCGGGATCGATGAACTCCGACCCCAGGTTCGACGTCATGATCAGCACCGTATTCGTGAAGTCGACAGTCCGACCCTGGCCGTCGGTGAGCCGACCATCGTCCATGAGCTGCAAGAGGGTGTTGAACACGTCGGGGTGTGCCTTCTCGACTTCATCAAGGAGAACGACCGCATAAGGGCGGCGCCGCACTGCTTCGGTGAGTTGACCACCTTCGTCGTACCCAACATATCCCGGAGGGGCGCCGATGAGGCGGCTCACCGAGTGCTTCTCCATGTACTCCGACATGTCGATGCGGACCATGGCGCGCTCGTCGTCAAAAAGGAAGTCGGCAAGGGCTCGCGCCAGCTCGGTTTTCCCAACTCCGGTCGGGCCCAAGAAGATGAACGATCCTATTGGACGGTTCGGATCCGAAAGACCGGCTCGACCGCGTCGTATTGCATTGGCTACAACGGTGACCGCCTCGTCCTGCCCGACGACCCTTTGGTGTAGATGCTCCTCGAGACGAATTAGCTTCTCAACTTCACCCTCCATCAGACGGGTAACGGGAACACCGGTCCATCGGCTGACGACCTGGGCTACGTCTTCCTCGTCTACCTCTTCTTTGAGCATCCGCAGATTTGACTGCAGCTTCATCAGCTCGTCTTGGCGCCCTTCCAGCTGTTGCTGCAGTTCCGGCAGTTTGCCGTAGCGAAGCTCGGCAGCTGCCTGCAGATCGCCGGAACGTTCAGTGCGCTCGGCTTGGGCGCGAGCTTCCTCGATGTCCTGTTTGGCGGTCTGGATGGCGTCGATGTGGTCCTTTTCGAGTTGCCAGTGCGCGGTGAGGCGGTCGAGTTCCTCGCCAAGACCAGCGAGTTCCTCATCGATCCCGGCCAAGCGAACTTGCGATGCATCGTCGTCTTCCTTGCTCAATGCATTGCGCTCGACCTCGAGCTGACGTCGTCTTCGCTCGAGCTCGTCGATCTCTTCCGGCATCGAGTCGATCTCGATGCGGAGTCGTGATGCCGACTCGTCGATGAGGTCGATGGCCTTGTCGGGAAGATGGCGAGCGGTGATGTAGCGATCGGACAGTACTGCGGCGGCGACAATCGCCGAGTCGGTGATACGCACCCCATGATGAACTTCGTAGCGCTCCTTGAGGCCGCGCAAGATGCCGATGGTGTCTTCGGCGGTGGGTGGCTCAACCACGACTGGGGCGAAGCGGCGCTCCAGGGCGGGGTCCTTCTCCACGTACTTGCGGTACTCGTCGAGAGTGGTTGCACCGATCAGGTGTAGTTCGCCTCTTGCCAACATTGGCTTGAGCATGTTGGAAGCATCCATCGAACCCTCAGCCGCACCTGCACCAACAATCGTGTGCATCTCGTCGATGAAGGTGATGACACGGCCTTCAGCGGCTTTGATCTCGTCGAGGGTTGCCTTGAGGCGTTCCTCAAACTCGCCCCGATATTTGGCGCCTGCCACCATCGCCCCCAGGTCGAGCGCGATGATCCGCTTGTCCTTGAGTCCCTCGGGGACGTCGCCGTCGACGATGCGTTGTGCAAGGCCTTCAGCGATCGCGGTCTTGCCGACACCGGGTTCGCCAATGAGTACCGGGTTGTTCTTGGTGCGGCGGTTTAGCACTTGGATAACCCGGCGGATCTCCTCATCACGACCGATTACGGGATCGAGTTTCCCTTCGGCTGCGAGTTTCACGAGGTCACGCCCAAACTTCTCGAGTGGATCGAGGGTGTCCTCGGGGTTCTGGCTGGTGACGGTCTGTGCGCCGCGCACCGTTTCCAGCGCAGCCATGATGGCGTCTCGGGTGAGACCGGCGTTGCGCATTGCGTCGCCCGCGGGGTCGGCGGCGGTGGCGAGAGCCAGCAGGAGATGTTCGATCGAAACGAACTGGTCACCCATGCCGGTCTTGATCGACTCTGCAGTGTTGAGAATTGTCAGGGCGGCGGGGGAGAAGGCGATTTCGCCGGCATCACCGTATACCTGGGGGATGGCGCTCAGTCCGCTATCGACGGGACTGCGCAGCGATGCTGGGTTGATGTCCATATGTCCCAAGAGCGGATACAGGATCGTGTCGGTTTGACCAAGGAGAGCATCCAGCAGATGGAAGGGTTGGACGGTCTGGTGGTTGCGGGTTTCGGCGCTTTGCCGGGCGCCTAGAACCGCCTGTTGTGACTTTTGGGTGAGTGCGTTGATATCCATGGAAGAATGGTTCCCCTGGGTATGTTGTTATCTACACGGAGATACTATCACATCCATACAAGAAATCTAAGTCTATGACTATCAAGTTCGGCGAGAGCTTCTACAAACGAGGCGGATGGTGGGTTGTCGCCCAATTCGCTCTGTTTGGCCTGATATTGCTTGCTCTGCGGTGGAACGAGGACCCTGCAGTCTGGCTGCAGGTGTTGGGTTGGGTTGCCGTTGCGGTCGCCGTGGTGCTCGGTGGCAGCGCGGCCTGGTTGATTCGTCGCAAGATCACCGCGATGCCGGCTCCCGTTGATGATGCGGTCCTGTTTGAGATCGGGCCCTTTGCGATAGTGCGTCACCCGATCTATGCCGCCGTAATCACCGGCTTTGTCGGACTCTCGATCAAGGGTGGCAACCTTGCCGCGCTGGCCTTGTCGCTGCTATTGATCCCCTTCTTCTATGCCAAGACCGTGCATGAGGAGAAGTTGCTTGCAGCCCGATTCGCCCAGTACGACCAATATCGGGAACGAGTGCCTTCCCGCATTCTGCCCTGGGTCCTGTAGATCTGAGGTATTCTCTCACCTGTCGGAACCTTCCAGGTGGGTTCTGGGTCATAGCCCCGAGTACATTTCCGAATGTTCAAAACAAGGAGTGGGAATTGAAGAAGATCTTCAGGGAATTCAAGGACTTTGCGTTCGGCGGCGACATCATCCAACTGGCTGTTGCCTTTGTCATGGCGGCCGCCTTTGGCGCCCTCGTTGCGGCTCTGGTCGATGCGATCATCATGCCCATCGTCGGCATCATCTTTGGCAAACCGACGTTCGATAGCCTTACGTTCTCGATCAACAACTCGATCGTGTTCTACGGTTCGTTCATCACCGCAGTGGTCAAGTTTCTCGCTGTGGCCCTCGGCGTATTCTTCTTCATCGTCAAGCCCTACAAGGCCTATCAGGCTTCGCAGGCTGCTGCGGAAGAAGAAGCACCAGCCGAGCCGTCAGACGACATCAAGCTGCTGACAGAGATCCGCGACGCTCTCAACAGGTAACCGACGAGCAACCACGAAGCGGGACCCGGCAACTGCCGGGTCCCGCTTTTCTTGGAATGAATCAACCCGGTGTAGTCGTTGAAGCACCGTAGGTCGGACAGGGAGCAGAAGATGGCCAGAGCAACATGGAACGGCGTCGTTATCGCCGAGAGTGACAACACAGTCGTCGTCGAAGGGAACCACTACTTCCCAAAGGACAGCCTCGTGCAAGAGCACTTTGCGGAGAGCTCATCACAAACACGTTGCCCGTGGAAGGGTCTGGCCAGCTACTACGACGTTGTCGTTGACGGGCAGACCAACAGTGGTGCCGCCTGGTACTACCCAGATCCGAAGCCGGCCGCCGCCGATATCAAAAACCACGTCGCGTTCTGGCGGGGCGTCTCGGTCGAGGGCTAGAGCTAGGTACGCAGCCCTGCGGTTGCGTTGACCAACTCACGGTGCAACTGGCGAACCTCGAATTGCGACCAGTCCTCGGATTCGGCACGCAGGAACGACGTCAGATCGGGACGGTTGTCGAACACCCCGGTGGGGATGGCAAAGCGCTCTTCGCCCTTGTCGATGAAGACAAAGCTCCCACCGCCAAGTGCCAGCAGCCACATCAGGTCGTCGATGCCGTACTCGCGGCGCATCACGGCCTCGGGAACTCCATGGTGCAAGATGGATGCGTCGCCATCGCGGCCGGGGACGGCTCGCTCCCGGTTCTTGCGGCGACTGTCCTCGGGCTCTACCCACACGTAGAGGATCGAGGCCTTCTCAAGGATCTCGTCGCTGAGCAGAGACAGAGCGTGCTGGTAGCCGTAGGGGGCCGGCAGTGGGAGCTCTGATCCTTCCGGTCCACCTCTGGCGAACTCAATGACGACGGTTTTTCCGTCGAGGTCCTCAGGAATAGCGGCGAGCTTGTCATTGAAGACTTCCTGGGCCTCATGCTCGAGTGCGCTCAGTAGTCGCTTCTTCGTCATGGGGCGGAGATCGGCGATAGCTGGGGCGAGACCGGCCAAAGCACGAGCTCGATCGATCCGGTCGAACAGCCACTCTGCTGCAGTGCCCGTGACCAGCTCACTAGGTGGGTCAGTCAGCTCGGCGTAGTCGAAGTTGACCAGATGGATGAGTGTGGACCAGTCGCCAGAGTCGAGAAACGGCTCCTCGCTCGCGTTGAAGAAGACCGGGTTATCTCCCGCCTCTTGGACCTCCTCGGCGATCCGTCGCATCATGTGGACATATGGGTAGTCATCAAGCTGGACCGTTGGCCCGATGTGCAGGTCGTGAAGCGCCGCAGCAGGATCGAGTTTCTCCATATAGCGGCGAAGCTCTGACTTCCCGGATGCGGGGAGCGCCAGTAGCAGCAGGGTTTTGATGGCCATGGCATGACAATAACCAACCCGCCGCTCGCCTTCGCCACCACCGCGCTTTCGATGGTTGCGACGTCGCGGGCGGACTCGGTCTATGAACCATTTCTGGATACTCTCCCGGCAACTGCCTTGGCCAGTGCGGGCCAATCAGGAGTGATGAGACTATGGAAGGGATCGCATCGGGTAACGTCCTGGTCATGCTCCCTCTACGAATTGTCGAAACCGACAGACCTGAATTTGATGAACCGGTTGTGGAACTGTGGCGTGACGACGAGTTCGTCGGCATGGTGTTCTGGGACGGCGAAGAGTCCATCGTGCAGATCTATCCCGGTGGCGCCGGTGATGTCCACGACATCGAGATCGGCGATCTGCTTCGGGTTCTTGACCTGGCGGCTCGGATCGTTACCCCGTTGGATCAGCAGCCCGACGATGACGGCGGCGAGTATCTGCAGGCCTTCAACGAAGGTGTTCCCGATGGCGAGTGGGACGAGGAGGACCCAGCAACGAGTGCGCTGACCGCGGAGTTCGACTCCAGCGTGGTGTTCCGGGCGGAGGACGGCGAAGGGTTCTTCAATCGTGACACGGCTCTTGAAATTGTCGAGAGATGCGAACAGCTTGGTCTGGCAGTTATCGAAGTCGACGGGTTCGATCTCGAGGGTGCGGTTCTGATCCCGCGTGCCGAGCTGGGGCTTGTCATCTCTGCCCCCGGCGACATCGGATGGGGAGTGCGAGCCGCTGCAGCCAATGCGCAGGTCCGCTCAGCTCTCGAAGCGTGGCCGTCACGGCCGAGCCTCGTTGCCGCCCTGTTGATTCAGCAATCAGATGGTGAATCCTTCGTCGCCTGATCGGGGAGTGTGGGGCCTAGGGGGTACCCATGAAGGCGAGTCCGACACCTGCGCCCATGTACAGAAGCCCGGCCAGCATCGGCAGATTGGAAACCGCTGTCTCCACACGTGACGACTCCCAGTCGTAGCCGTTGCGGAGGACGTGGGCGAACGAGAAGATGATGGGTCCGATCACCAACATGAATAGGCCGAATCCGATGAGGAAATTCCCGCTCATTGTCGTCGGGCTGACCGGGGAGCATTCACTACCGCGGGTGATCTGACCGCTCATGCCGACAGTCGGCCTTGCATTGATGCGATTGCAGAGATCGAGCCAATGCGGCTCAAAGAGCAATCCAGCGACAGCTGCCGCACCGAGTCCTGTGACGAACAGCAGGGGCCGTCGGATCAGCGGACGTCGTAGCAGAGCCATAGTTCAATAGTACGGGATGCCCTCAATACCGGGAAGGGGCTGCAGCTATGCCTGTCCGAATGGGCCCTTGCGGACTATGTCGGGCAGATTGCGGCGTCGATTCACATTCACCTTGAACACCGGGGTGCCGCGTTGAGGATCGGCGCCGGTGCGTGACTGCGCTTCGCCGAGAAGTCGGCGCAGGCGGTCGACCTGGGTACGGAGCCGGGTGTTTTCCGCCTGCAGCATCAGGATGCGACGCACGCCTTCCAGGTTGACCCCTTCGGCGGTCAACTCCTGGATGAGGCCAAGACGCTCGAGGTCCTCGTCGGAGTAGCGGCGGGTTCCACCCGGAGTGCGGAACGGCGCGATGAGTCCCTTCCGTTCATAGATACGAAGCGTCTGGGGATGGACTCCTGCGAGTTCCGCTGCAACGGAGATTATGTAGACGGCGGTGTTTCTCTTTGTCATGTCACACCCCCAGGTGCGATCGCGGATCGTCATGAGGGTTCTCCAAGCGGAACTGCTGGAGCAGTTCCTTGCCCTCGTCCGTCAGTTCTTCGGGAACGGTAATCGACACGGTGACCAGAAGGTCGCCACGATTTCCTTTGGCATCTTCCACCCCGTGGTTGCGAACCCGGAATGTCTTGCTTGTCTGGGTACCGGCCGGGATCCGTAGCCGAACCTTCCCTTCCAGTGTCGGCACGTCGATCTCGGCGCCGAGGGCAGCCTCGATGAATGTGATCGGCACCTCGAGGGTGAGGTTCTTGCCGGTGCGGCCAAACACAGGATGATCCGCCACGCGCACGGTTACATACAGATCTCCTGCATTTCCCCCACCGCGTCCTGGAGCGCCGCGTCCCCTAACCCGAATTCGGGCACCATCGGAGACACCCTTGGGAATCTTGACCTTCACGGTTTGGCCGTTGACGTTGAGCTGGCGAGTAGTGCCGGAGACCGCGTCGTGGAAGCTGAGATTCATTTCTGCTGTCAGGTCATCGCCACCGCGGGGACGAGAGCCTGCCTGGCGCCCAAGCAAGTCACCGAGTCCGCCTATCAGGTCGAATGGCGATCCGCCCCCACGTGCGCCACCCATGAGATCTTCGACTCGCACATACTGCTGGGCACCACCCGGTCCTCCGACGAAATAGCCCATCTCGCGGGCGTGGTCGTACTCCTTTCTGGTCTCCGCATCACCAAGGACCTCGTAGGCCTCGTTGGCCTCCTTGAAGCGTGTCTCGGCGTTGGCCTCCCCGGCGTTCTTGTCGGGATGGAACTCCTGCGCAAGCTTGCGATAGGCCTGTTTGATGTCCTTGGCGGACGCGTCGGAACCCACGCCGAGAACGGCGTAGTAGTCCGATTCAAGCCATTCTTTTCGCATAGTGTTCAAGCATGCCCCACTGCGACCAGTGCCGCTCTGACTACGCGGCCACGCAATGTGTAGCCGCGTCGCATTTCTGTAACCATAAGTTCGCCTTCTCCGTCGCCCGTCGGGCCGGCAACCGCCTCGTGAACGGCGGGATCGAAGGCAACTCCGGCCGCCGCAATCGGCTCGAAACCGTCGACGGCCAGCGCCTCCATCATGAGACGATGAGTGTCGCGCATTCCGGAGAGAAGCTTCTCCTCTCCCTCCGATTGCGGCTGGAAGGCCAGGGCGGCGTCGAAGCTGTCGAGTGTCGGCAGCAACCGTTCGATGAGGCGTTGTGACGCCCGATCGACGATGTCGTCACGTTCGCGTATCGAGCGCTTGCGAAAGTTGTCGAACTCCGCAGCCACTCGCTGCACCGTCTCGAGATAGCCGTTGGCCTCGGCCTTGGCCTGGCCGAGCGCCGTCAACAGAATCGGCACCGCTTCCGCCGGGTCCTCCGGCAGCTCCACCACGGTGGCGGTCGGGAGATCAACTGGCTCTGGTGCGGCCTCTTCGATGTGTTCCTCGTCGACGACGAGCTCCGGGACAACAGTGTCCTCGGAGTTCTCGTCGTCTTGGATCATCTGCTCGTCCACTATGCCTCTTCACCCTCGTCTACGATTTCGGCTTCGACGACCTCGTCGCCGTCGACAGCCGTCTCATCGCCTTGATCAGCGTTCTCCGCGGCTGAGGCTTCGTAGATCTTCTGGCCGAGGATCTGCGATGCCTTCATGACCTCTTCACGAACCCGGTTGAGGTCCTCGGTGCCGGCCTGATCCTCGAGAAGCTTGCGCAACTCGGCGATCTTGTCGGTGATGGGAGCTCTCTCCTCGTCGGTCAGCTTGTCGCCGTGCTCTTCGAGCATGTTCTCTGTCTGGTACGCAGTGTGGTCGGCCTGGTTGCGGGCCTCGGCCAGCTCCCGCCGTTCTGCGTCTTCGTTGGCGTGCTCTTCGGCGTCGCCGACCATGCGGTCGATGTCGTCCTGAGCGAGGGCGGTGCCGCCGGTGATCGTCACCTGCTGGCTCTTACCGGTTCCCAGGTCCTTGGCCGATACGGACACGATGCCGTTGGCGTCGATGTCGAAGGTGACCTCGATCTGGGGTACGCCGCGCCGCGCAGGAGCAATCCCTGGCAGCTTGAAGCGACCCAGCGACTTGTTGTCCGTCGCCATGGTTCGCTCGCCCTGCATGACGTGGATCTCGACTTCGGGTTGGTTGTCGGCAGCTGTCGTGAAGATCTCGCTGCGGCGGGTCGGGATCGTGGTGTTGCGCTCGATCATCTTGGTGAAGACGCCACCCTCGGTCTCAACACCGAGCGTCAGCGGTGTGACATCCAGCAACAGGATGCCGCTTACGTCGCCCTTGAGGACACCGGCCTGGACGGCGGCTCCGAGTGCGACGACCTCGTCCGGGTTAACACCCTGATGGGGGTCCTTGCCGGCAAGTTCCTTGACCAGTTCCAGGACGGCAGGCATCCGGGTGGAACCACCGACAAGGATTACATGGTCGATCTCGTCAACCGAGACGCCTGCATCCTTGACGGCCTGGAGGAACGGCTTGCGGGTGCGCTCTGCGAGATCATCCGTCTGCTTGCGGAACTCGGAGCGAGTCAATGTTGTGAGCAGGTGGATGGGGCCGGCATCGGTTGCGGTGATGAACGGCAGATTGACCTCGGTTTCTGTAACCGAGGAGAGCTCGATCTTGGCCTTCTCTGCGGCTTCCTTGAGGCGGGTGAGCGCCATCGGGTCTGAGGACAGATCGACACCGTGGTCGTTCTTGAACCCAGTTACCAGCCAGTCCATGACCCTTTCGTCCCAATCGTCGCCACCGAGGGTGGTGTCGCCGCTGGTCGACTTGACTTCGAAGACCCCTTCGCCGATTTCGAGCACGGAGACGTCAAAGGTGCCGCCACCGAGGTCGTAGACCAGGATGAGATGGTCATCGCTCTTGTCCATGCCGTATGCCAACGAAGCGGCAGTTGGCTCGTTGACGATGCGGAGAACCTCGAGCCCTGCGATCTGGCCTGCTTCCTTGGTGGCCTGGCGTTGGGCATCGCCGAAGTAGGCGGGAACGGTGATGACAGCCTCGGTGACCGTCTCCCCGAGGTAGGTCTCGGCGTCACGCTTGAGTTTCATCAGAATGCGTGCCGAGATTTCTTGGGAGGTGTAGGCCTTGCCATCGATGTCGACGGACCAGTCGCTGCCCATATGCCGTTTGACGGAACGCACGGTGCGATCGGGGTTGGTAATTGCCTGGCGCTTGGCTTGCTCACCTACGAGGACTTCACCGTTCTTGGCGAATGCAACCACCGATGGGGTGGTGCGCTGTCCTTCAGCATTGGCGATTACCTGGGGGTCGTTGCCGTCGAGTACTGCTACAACTGAGTTGGTTGTGCCGAGATCGATGCCTACCGCTCGTGCCATTTTGTCTCTCCTCTGTCTGTTTTACCCGCGGTGCGGGGTTTCAGCGTGTTCTTGAAATCATGTTGAGTATACACCGAATGTATAACTTGAGTCTAATGTTGTCATATTCCCGGTTTGTGGTGAGAAGGCATACTCTGGGTGGCGGTTATAGCCTCCCAAGGCTATTTTTGGAGGCCAGGCTGCATCCATCGGCCTGTAGCCTTGATTCGGTAGGAGTGAGACTTGGCGCGGGAAGAGAATGCCTATGGCGGGGCGGTTCCCAGAACAGTGTTCTGGCTGCTCGCTATATGGGTCCTGGTGGTGTTGGCCGCTCTCGTGTGGGGGATCGAACACGCTGAGACCACCCTCCGCACCGATGCAAGGGACAGCCTCAACGAGGATGGGCACAACGTCGCGGTCGACTTCTCAGGACGTGATGCGCGGTTGATTGGATCTGTAGCGTCGGAAGAACATGCGACCGAGATCGCCGAATCGATCGATGCTCTACCAGGGGTCAGGAGAGTTGAGATCGATCTCGATGTCATCGAACCGCCACCGCCGGTGGTGCAACCTCCCGAAGTCACGTTCCGCATCGTCGGCGATGCAGTCTCGATCCGCGGGGCCGTGCCGACTGCCGATGTCGAGGCAACGCTCGTCGAAGCCGCCGAGAAGCAGTATGGCGCCGATCGCGTCATCAACGCCCTCGTGGTCTCTGAGGGTGTTCCTGAGGCGGCATGGCTGGGCCGCATTCGCGATGTCTTCCCCCAGATCGGCAAACTCCGGTCCGGCGGTTTCACTGCGACCGATGATGGTTTCACCATTTCGGGCGATGTGATCTCCGAGGCCGTCCGCGAAGAGATGCTCGGCGAAATCGACTTGGTGCTTGCGGATGCGCTGCCGGTCAGGACCGAAATCACAATTGCGGTTCTGCCATCTCCCACCTTCACGGCAAGCGGGTCGAGCGGTTTGGTGAGGCTGGCTGGGTCGCTGCCGAATCAGGAGACCGTCGATCAGATCGCAGAGGCGGCGGGGAGGCTCCACGAAGGAGAGACGATCGTCAATGGACTCCGGGTCAATGAGGTTGCCGGGCCGGAGTGGCTGGAGTTGATCGACGGGCTCTTGGATGTCGTGACCCGGCTTGATTCGTGGACTCTGGAAGTAGCTGATGGAGTGGTGACCATTACGGGGATGGCCCTTGATGAGGACAGGGCTGCCGCGGTTGATGTGCTTGCCAGTCAGGTCACCGAGGATCAGCTCGTGGTGATTGCTGATGTTCAGATAAACCCGGCAGCGGTGGCGATTCAGTTGACCAATCTCCTGCAGGGAACGGCAACGTTCGAGTCAAACCAGGCGGAGCTGTCTGAATCGGGTGTCGCCCAGCTCAACGCTGCGATCGGCATTCTGGATGCCAACCCGACGGCCGTGGTGGTGATCCAGGGATACACTGACAACGAAGGCGACCCCGCGGCGAATCTGGAGCTTTCGCAGCAGCGAGCAGAAGCCGTTCTTGTGTTCCTGGTCGAGGGCGGTATCGACCCCAGCCGGCTGTCAGTAATTGGCCTTGGGGAGGCCGATCCCGTTGCCGATAACTCGACAGAAGAAGGTCGAGCCCTGAACCGAAGAATTGTGTTCGTGATGCAAGAAGGAGACTCATAGATGTTCGACGGAGTTGGTTGGGCAGCAGCAGAGATCGTGATCTTCATGCTGATCGCCACCCTGATTGGTCTTGCGATCGGGTGGATTTTTGGTCGTTATCTGCAGAGGAGCACGATTGCTCCAGGCTATGAGGAAGAGCTCGCTGCACAGCAAGAACTCACCAAGAAGGCTGAGAGTAGTGCCGCGGCGAGTCTCCAGAATCTCGAGAAGGTCGGCCTCGAGCTCAAGGGTGAGCAAGCCAAGGTTGCCGAATTCACCGCAGAGATCGAACTAGCGCATGCCGCAGTAGGTGACATAGAAGCCAAGCTTGGGGATATCGAGCAAAAGAACACCGAGGTCGAGGCGCTCAAGGGTGAGCTGGCCGGCAAGGGGGACCTCGAGGCAAAGGCAGCTAGCGCAGCCGACTTCGAAACCGAGGTATCCACATTACGTGACGAGCTTGCCGCCTGTGGCCGCCAACGCGATGAGATGACAACCAAGGTCGCCGGTTTGGAAAGCAGCCTCGACACAGCCGGCAAGGGGAGCGCAGCACTCGAGGAGCGAGTGGCCCTTTTGCAAGGTGAGATCGAAGGTCGCGATGCAGAGATCGCACGTCTGAAGGGCGAGTTGAGTGCCGTCCCAGCTGCGGTGATCGAGTCTGCACCCGAGCCGGAACCCGAGCCGGAACCCGAGCCGGAACCCGAGCCGGAACCCTCCCCAGAGCCCGAACCGGTACCGGTGGCCGATATTGCCGAGCCGACCAAGGAGGAGGGCATGGCCGTGATCTCCGAGATTGCCGCCCGTACCGCTGGTGGTACCCCTGCAGCAGACGACGATCTCAAGAAGGTGCGAGGCATTGGTCCCAAACTGGAGAAGACTCTCAAGGGTCTTGGGATCACTAGTTTCCGGCAGATCGCCAACTTTGAGGCTCAGGACATCGTCTTTGTTACCGCGGCTCTTGCTGCGTTCAAGGGTCGGATTGAGCGCGATGACTGGATGAGTAGCGCAGCCGAGCAACACGCCGCCAAATACAACGAGCCCGCCTAGTCGTCGCCAGGGGCGGCCGGTATTGCAGTCCGAGCGACAAAGCCGATCGACTCACTGAAGTCCTTGAGGACGAATGTCCTCGTGATGGTTTCTCCGCTCGGATCCCAGGCGGTGTTCCGCGTCTGTGCCTTGTGCGCCCGACGTCAGGTCGCGAAAAGCCCTCCTTGGCAGCGATGGGTTCTCGTGTACAGTCTGTGTCGCAAGCCGTCGATGCTGTGCGGGAGAGACCGGCCACCAAACCGGCGCCGAAGGAGCAACCGCCCCGGGAAACTCTCAGGCCCCTGAACCGCACGGACCAGGCGCCTCTGGAAAGCGAGCAATTGCTCCGCCGACGGGGAAAACCGGAGCTCTCCGGTGAATCTCTCAGGTACCCATGACAGAGCGGGGCGAAGACCGAAGCCGTTCGGTCTTTGCAGCCGTACTCAGGAGGTACCGACAGATGAGTAGAGCAGACACCGGAGCTGCCGACTTCACAGATCGCCACATTGGGCCAACCGACGACGAGATCAAGACAATGCTCGGTGTCATTGGCCTCAGCACGCTCGATGACCTGAAGACAAAGGCGGTTCCCGAGAGTATCCGTGTCCGCGAGGACCTCGACCTCCCTACAGCGAACAGCGAACCCGAGGTCCTGGCAAGGCTGCAACATCTCGGTAACGCAAACTCCGTCTACTCCTCTTTGATCGGCATGGGCTACTACGGCACCCATACCCCATCAGTGATTCAGCGCAACGTCCTCGAGAATCCAGGGTGGTACACCTCCTACACCCCCTACCAGCCGGAGATTTCCCAGGGTCGGCTCGAGGCGATGCTCAACTACCAGACCATGGTGGCTGACCTCACCGGGATGGACATTGCCAACGCATCGCTGCTCGATGAGGCCACCGCGGTTGCCGAGGCAATGACGATGTTGCGGCGAGCTTCCAAGAGCAAGGCAACCGCGTTCTTCGTAGATGCCGAGTGTCATCCCCAGGTCATACAGGTCGTGCAGTCCCGTGCCATCCCGCTCGATATCGATGTGGTCGTCGGCGACCCTGCCGACATCGACGTTGCACAGTTCTACGGCGTCGTCCTGCAGTACCCCGGCACCACAGGCGTGGTCAGGGACGATCGGCAACTCATCGCTTCGCTCAAGGAGGCGGGGTTGATGGTCGCCGTCGCCACCGATCTGCTTGCCCTCACCTTGCTCACACCTCCAGGTGAGATGGATGTCGATGTCGCGGTCGGCTCCTCGCAGCGCTTTGGGGTTCCGATGATGTTCGGAGGGCCGCATGCGGCCTTCATGGCCGTCAAGGACAAGTACAAGAGGTCGATGCCGGGCCGTTTGGTCGGGGTGTCGAGGGACACCAAGAACCGGATGGCCCTTCGCCTTGCGTTGACCACACGCGAGCAACACATCCGTAGGGAGAAAGCGACCTCGAACATTTGCACAGCTCAGGCCCTGCTTGCCGTGATGGCCGGCATGTATGCCGCATGGCACGGTCCCGAAGGCCTCACCGCCATTGCCGAGGAAGTGCATCGGCTCACCTCCGCTTTGGCCGACCGCTTGGTGGCTGGTGGCCTGGAACTCGTCAACGACACGTGGTTCGACACCCTCACGGTGCGTGTTCCCGGTCGCGCCGAAGAGGTGGTCGCCGTAGCCGAGGATCGTAAGATCAACCTACGCTTCGCTGATCAGGACCACGTCGGCGTTTCCCTCGATGAGACCTGCACCGATGCAGTCGTAGATGCGCTCTGTGAAGCCTTCTCCGTGGCGTCAACCGGCGCTGCCGGCGGTACCGGTATCCCGGCGGGTCTTCGCCGTTCCTCGGAGTTCCTCACCCACGAGGTCTTCCACTCCTATCGCAGCGAGACCGAAATGATGCGTTACATGCGCAAGCTGCAGGGTCGCGATATCGCCCTCGACCGCTCGATGATTCCGCTCGGGTCCTGCACGATGAAGCTCAATGCGGCGACCGAGATGGCCGCGGTGACCTGGCCGGAGTTCGCCAGCCTGCATCCGTTTGTGCCGCTCGATCAGGCAGCCGGCTATCTCGAACTGATTGCGGATCTCGAGCAATGGTTGGCAGTCGCAACCGGCTACGACGCGGTTTCGTTGCAGCCCAACGCCGGGTCACAGGGCGAGTATTCCGGTTTGCTGGCCATCAACGCCTATCACGAGAGTCGGGGAGAGGGTCACCGCAACATATGTCTCATCCCGGCTTCCGCTCATGGCACCAACCCGGCCAGCGCCGTGATGGCTGGGCTGAAGGTGGTCGTTGTTGCTACCGACGAGAGTGGCAATATCGACATGGCGGATCTCAAGGAGAAGGCGAACGAGCATTCTGAGCATCTTGCCTCTTTGATGATCACGTATCCGTCCACCCATGGCGTGTTCGAAGAGTCGGTCCGTGAAGTCTGCGAGATGGTTCATGAACACGGTGGCCAGGTCTACATCGACGGCGCCAATCTCAATGCCCTCCTTGGTCTGGCAAAGCCCGGCGAGTTCGGGGGAGACGTGTCGCACCTGAACCTGCACAAGACGTTCGCCATCCCGCATGGTGGTGGCGGCCCCGGTATTGGGCCCATTGGAGTGAAATCTCATCTCGAACCGTTCCTGCCGGGTCATCCGTTGGTCAACGATCAGCAGGGCTTTCGCGATGGGATCGGCGCGGTGTCGGCGGCTCCCTGGGGTTCTGCCGGGGTTCTGTCGATCTCGTGGTCGTACATTGCGTTGATGGGTGGCGAAGGTCTTGCCAAGGCGAGCGAGGTTGCGATTCTCTCGGCGAACTACGTCGCCACCCGGCTTGTCGATCACTACCCGGTTCTCTACACGGGCAATAACGGGCTCGTCGCTCACGAGTGCATCTTGGACCTGCGTGACATCAAGCGCGACGTTGGAGTAACCGCGGATGACTTTGCCAAGCGGCTGATCGATTACGGCTTCCATGCGCCGACCATGTCGTTCCCGGTTCCGGGGACGTTGATGGTTGAGCCAACCGAGTCGGAGAGTCTTCAGGAACTGGACCGGTTCATCGATGCCATGATTTCAATCAAGGCAGAGGTTGACGACATTGCCGCAGGCAAGGTTCCGCTGGAGGACAGTCCTTTGCACAATGCTCCCCACACCGCCGATGACTTGGTGAGCGATGTATGGAGCCACCCATACGGCAGAGAGCAGGCTGCTTACCCGGTGCCCGAGCTACGTGTCGACAAGTACTGGCCACCGGTCGGTCGCATCGACGGCGCGTACGGCGATCGCAATGTGGTTTGTGCGTGCCCACCGATGGATGTGTACACCGATGGGATCGTCGACTGACGCCCCGAGGCGTTCCCACATCGGTGCAGGAAGTGTGCGGCGAAATGGACGTGCATTAGCCTGCCCCGAATGAGGACGATCCTGATAATCGTGTTTGTGGCTTTGGGCGCCGGTGCGTGCAGCGACACCGACGGTACGGTCGGCGAATCGTCGTCGACGACTACCACCGCTGTCTTGACAACGACTGCGGCGCCGACAACCACAACCACAACCACAACCACAGTATTGGCGGAGGCGACATCGTCGACCAGTCTGACCACCACCACGTCGACCACAACTACGACGACGGAACCACCACCGGAGTTGCTTGGTGTCGAGCTGGTCCAAGTTGCCGATATGGGCCACCCGCTGGCCATTGCCAGCCCGCCCGGTGATCCTCGGCTGTTTGTCGCCGATCGGACCGGGGTAATTGAGATCATCGGCATCGACGGAGTCGTTGTGGAATCGCCATTCATTGACCTGACGGATCGGGTTCGTGCCAACGGGATCGAGCAGGGCCTCCTCGGGCTTGTCTTCCACCCCAGCTACGCAGACAACGGACGCTTCTTTGTGTACTACACAGATGAGAACGACGACTCCACTCTTGTCGAGTTCGCCGTGAGTGATGACCCGATGGTGGCCGATGCGAGCTCTGCCAAGGAGCTTCTCTTTCTCGACCAGCCGACAGAACGTCATAATGCCGGGATGCTCGAGTTCGGCCCTGACGGCTACCTCTACGTAGCCATTGGCGACGGTGGCGATGGCGGTCACAACGGCCAGAAGCCGGACACGTTGTTTGGAACCATTCTTCGGCTCGATGTCGACAGCGGCGATCCTTATGCGATCCCCGAGGACAATCCATTTGTGGCCGGGGGAGGCGCTGCCGAGGTGTGGGCCTACGGACTCCGCAACCCGTGGCGTTTCAGCATCGATGACGGTCTTATTTATATCGCCGACGTCGGCCAACAGGACTGGGAGGAAGTGTCGGTGCTGCCCCTGGACGCCGGCGGCGCCAACCTGGGATGGGCGATCCGAGAAGGTTCACGATGCTTTTCGAGTCCGGCCTGTGAACAGACCGAGACCGTCTTCCCCGTCCTTGAGTATCCACACTCAGAAGGCTGCTCGATCACAGGGGGCTCGGTCTATCGGGGGGAGGCCATTCCCGAGCTGCACGGCCTCTACTTCTACTCCGATTGGTGTCAGGGCTGGATCAAGTCGTTCCGTTACGAGAACGGCAAAGCGGTCGACCCAGAGGTGTGGTCGGACCTCAAGCCGGGTCAGGTGAATACCTTTGGCACAGATGCGGCCGGCGAACTCTACATCGGGACCTGGAGTGGCGAGCTCTGGAAGCTCTCTCCGATCAGGGCCGAGAAGTAGCCGTTCCCTTTTTTTTTGGGCAAACGCCCGTCTCTCCAGATATTGTGTCTAGCGGAGGGACCGTATGGGGACAGGACAAGACCTGATGCCACCGGCAGGTTCGCCGGCGGAGCTAGCCGCCTTTGGGCAACTGCAGTCCCGGCTCGCCCCCATGTACCGTCGTGTGTTCAGCGACGATCAGGCGCCTCGTACCGTCGTCGTGATCCCCAGCCTCAGCTTGGATCCCATCGAGCTGCGCAAGATCCGCGGGGTCCGTCACTACGAGGAGCGGATGTTGTGCCTGCTGATGTTGTTGCGGCTTCCCAACACGAACGTTGTGTACGTCACCAGTCGTCCGATGCATCCGTCGATCATCGACTACTACATCCACCTGCTCCCGGGAGTGCCGGGTTTGCATGCACGCAATCGACTGACGCTTCTCGATTGTGATGACGAATCAGCAGATCCTTTGACGCAGAAGATCCTCGACCGGCCCCGGTTGATGCGACGCATCTCGGGGGCAATTCCCGACAAGGCTTCGGCTCACATCACCTGCTTCAATGCCACCGATCTCGAAAGATCACTGGCGGTACAGCTCGGCATTCCGCTGTACGCGTGTGATCCCGAGCTGAATTATCTCGGGGACAAGAGCAACGGACGGGACCTATTTGGACGGATTGGCATCGACTATCCGACTGGGGCGGAGCATCTTCGCGATGAAGGTGACGTGGTCGGTGCACTCGCCGAGCTGCGCGGGAACGATCCGTCATTGCAGCGTTCGGTGGTCAAGCTGAACGAGAGTTTTTCCGGTGAGGGCAATGCGATATTCAGCTATGGAGATGCTCCGAACGGGTCGCAATTGGTGCCGTGGATTCGCCGCAATCTGATCGAACGGCTGTCTTTTGAGGCTGAAGACGAGACGTTTGAGCCGTACATGGCCAAGTACCGGGAGATGGGGGGAATCGTCGAGGAGTATCTCGAGGGTGACAAGGCGTCGCCTTCTGTGCAGGCCCGGATCGATCCGACGGGCGGTCATCAGATTGTCTCCAGTCACGACCAGATTCTCGGCGGTAGGACGGGGCAGGTCTTTCTTGGTTCCACCTTCCCTGCCCATCCCGACTATCGGGGTCAGATCCACGACGTCGCCGATTCGGTTGCCACCGAGTTGTCGCGAGCAGGCGTGATCGGGCGGTTCAGCGTCGATTTTGTGTCGGTGCGAGGAGAAGAAGGCTGGAAGCACTACGCCCTCGAGATGAATCTCCGCAAAGGCGGGACCACGCTGCCGTATCTGATGCTGAAGTTCCTGACCGGTGGCGCTTATGACGCAAACACCGGCATCTACACAACTCCGACCGGTCAGGCTCGGTATTACCACGCCTCCGACAACGTTGAGAAGGAGCAGTACCGCGGGCTGACTCCCGATGATCTCATCGACATCGTCGTGCAGAACGAACTGCACTTCCGGTCCCATCGACAACAGGGGGTGGTCTTTCACCTCATCGGGGCGCTGTCGGAGTTCGGCAAGCTCGGTGTCGTCGGCATCGGCCACAGCCCCGAGCGCGCCACACAGCTCTACCGTGAGACAGTGGACGTGCTCGACCGCGAAACCGGCGACGACATCCACATCGATCTGCGCGACAAGACGGCGGCGTTGACGCCATCCGAGCGATGACCGTTCTTGCGTAGATTGTGTCGACATGTGCGACACGGCGTACGCAGGAACGCAGAAAGAGCCCCGCCCAAAAAGGCGAGGCCCCGTCCGCTTGGCTGAGGACTTGCTCTAGTACCGCGATGAGTACGTGACCAGGGAGCGCATGTAGTTGGTGCGCTCAAAGGCCTCGGGGTCGCCGGCAGATACCTGGCTCAGGCTTCCCCTGCCCTGCTCAACTGACGTGTACTCACGCTCCGAGAACCATGACTCCATCTCGAACAGCACCGTTGCCAGATGACTCGGGCCGTACTTGAGGAGTGCTGAAGCCATCTGGGTGACGTCAGAGCCAGCAAGGAGCAGCTTCACCACGTCTTCTCCCGTATGGACACCGGAGCTGGCGGCCAGCGAAGCATCGACACGACCGCGCAGAATGGCAGTCCACCGTAGCGGCAGCCGCAGATTGACGGGGCTGGAGAGAACGATGTCAGGCTTGACCTTTAGCTCGTCCAGATTGATGTCCGGCTGATAGAAACGATTGAACAGCACCAAACCGTCCGCACCCGCCTCGACCAATCGACGGCACATCGACGCCAGTGACGAGAAGTAGGGAGAGATCTTCACCGCAAGGGGAATGTCGATCGTTTCCTTGAGATCTTGCACCAACTGGATGTAGCCAGCCTCGATCTCGCTTCCCGTCATGTTGATGTCGGTGGCGACGCGATACACGTTTAGCTCGAGTGCATCGGCACCTGACTCCTCGATCGTCTTGGCGTACTTCGTCCACCCACCTGGTGACATACCGTTGAGGCTGGCAATGACCGGGATGGTCAGATTGTCTTTTGCCTTCTCCAGCAGCTCCAGATAGTGATCGGGGCCGGTGTTGTAGCCATCCATCTCCGGCACATAGCCGCCGAAGGCCTCGGGCGAGATGGCCGAGCCGTACTCGTACAGATCGTGAACGGCCCACGAATCGTGCTCGATCTGTTCCTCGAACAACGAGGGGAGAACCACCGCAGCTGCGCCGGCCTCTTCGAGCTGAACCAGCGTGCTCAGCTTGCCGGTCAGCGGCGAGGCTGAGGCGACCAGCGGGTTCGTCAGATCAAGTCCCAGGTACTTGGTTGTGATGTCGACGGTCATTCGTCCACCTCCTCGTCCGCAAGTTCTGCGGTCCGCTCAACATGGATCATCTGCTCGTAAAGGTGCCAGCGGTTGTCGATGTCGTCCTGGGCTTGGTCCATGAGCTCTTCGTAGTGCTCGGGATTGGCCCTGGCCAGCATCGCAAAGCGGCCTTCTGACTTGGCGAACTCTCGGAACGAGATCTTCGGAGCTCTGCTGTCCAGCTTCATCGCCGGACGGCCCTCGGCCTCTTCTGCCGGGTTGAACCGGTAGAGCGGCCAATAGCCGGAGTCGGCGGCTTCCTTTTGGTGCGCCATCATCGTTGCCATATCGATGCCGTGGGCGATACATGGGCTGAGGGCGATGATCAGCGAAGGACCATCGTGCGCCTCGGCCTCGGCGAACGCCTTGGCCACCTGCGTCATGTTGGCGCCCATGGACACCTGAGCGACGTAGGCCGTTCCGTAGGACATGGCGATCATGCCAAGGTCCTTCTTGCCGGTCGACTTGCCGCCTGAGGCGAACTTGGCAACCGCGGCCCGTGGTGTCGCCTTGGATGCTTGGCCACCGGTGTTGGAGTAAACCTCGGTATCCATCACCAGGATGTTGACGTTGCGGTCGGAGGCAAGGACATGGTCCAAACCACCGAATCCTATGTCGTATGCCCAACCATCGCCACCGAGGATCCACACACTCATCTTGACCAGATAGTCCGTGATGGTGTCGAGACGCTTTGCCTCTGCCGTGTCGAGGGTCGCCAGGATGCGCTTGAGTTCTGCAACCCGATTGCGCTGCTTGGCGAGTCCTTCCTCGTTTGACTGATCGGCGTCGAGGATCTCGTTGGCGAGACCTCCGACCTGAGGAGCCAACTCGGTGAGCAAGTTGCGGGCCATCTCGCCCTGCTGATCGACAGCCAGCCGCATACCCAAGCCAAATTCGGCGTTGTCTTCGAACAGCGAGTTCGACCACGATGGGCCTCGCCCGTTGTCGTCCACCGCATACGGCGTCGTCGGGAGGTTGCCGCCGTAGATCGATGAGCAACCAGTGGCGTTGGCGATGATCGTACGATCGCCAAACATCTGGCTCATCAGCTTGACGTACGGGGTCTCGCCGCAACCGGCGCAAGCACCGCTGTACTCGAAGAGTGGCTTGAGTACCTGCGAGCCCTTGACCGTCTCGGTCTTGACCTGGGTGCGGTCGAACTCTGGGATCGAGAGGAAGAAGTCGTAGTTCTCCTTCTCGACGTCGAGCACATCCATCTTTGGAACCATGTTGATGGCCTTGTGCTTGACCTCTTCCTTGCTCTTGGCAGGGCAGACGTTGACGCAGACCATGCAACCGGTGCAGTCCTCAGGAGCGACCTGAATGGTCGTACTCATCCCGGCAAAGTCGCGGCCCTTCCACGGCTTCGATTGGAAGCTGTCGGGGGCGCCTTCGAGCTCGGATGGGTCGTACACCTTGAGCCGGATCGCCGCATGTGGGCAGACCAGCGCACAGCGGGCGCAGTCGATGCAGATATCGGGATCCCACACCGGGACCTCCTGGGCGATGCTGCGCTTTTCGTACTGTGTTGTCGCAGTTGGGAACGTTCCGTCTACCGGAAGTGCGCTCACCGGGAGCAGATCGCCCTTGCGAGCAGCAATCATGCCGGTGACCCTCTGCACAAAGTCCGGTGCATCGGCCGGCATCGGCTGGATGAACTCAGTGGTTGACGTAACCGCAGCGGGGACAGTCACC
>JAAETI010000378.1 GCA_024228555.1 bacterium
CAGCATCTTCCTGGTTGAGAAAGGTGCACCCGGACTGACGGTGGGCCGGGCAATCGAGAAGATGGGGGTGAAGGCATCGCTCACATCTGAAGTCTTCTTCGACAAGACCCCGGCGACGGCCATGCTGGGTCCCAAGGGTGCGGGAGTCGCCAGCCTGCGCGAGATCCTGGTTGAGATCCGGCTCATGACCGCAGCACTGTCGGTCGGGGTTGCCAGCGCCGCGTTCGAGGATGCGCTTGCCTACTCCAAGGAGCGAGTCCAGTTCGGCAAGCCCATCGCCAAGTTCCAGGCCGTCCAGGCTCACCTGGCGGAGATGGGTACCAAGCTCGAAGCGGCCCGTAATTTCATGTACTGGGCCGCGTGGCGCTCCGAGTGTGGGATGGAGAACGCCACCCAAGCCGATATGGCCAAGCTGTTCGCCTCCGAGGCCGCCCTCGACATCTGCGATAGGGCAGCCAGGGTGATGGCCAGCTACGGCTATTCCAGCGAGTTTGCCGTCGAGCGTTATCTTCGAGATGTGCGATTCACCCTCATCGGCGGAGGCACGTCAGAAATACTGCGAGTCAATATTGCTAGGGGGCTCACGAGATGACCGCACCAATAAGGGTACTCATGGCCAAGCCGGGTCTCGACGGCCATGACGTCGGAGCCAAGGTCGTGTGCCGGGCCCTCATGGCTGCCGGCATGGAGGTCATCTACACCGGGCTGCGGCGTTCTCCGGCCGAGATCGCTCTCGTTGCGGTCGACGAAGACCCGGACGTGATCGGACTCTCGGTTCTCTCCGGAGCCCATCTGCCCCTG
>JAAETI010000379.1 GCA_024228555.1 bacterium
TGCTGGTGGTGGATAAAGACGGCTACATCGTCTTCTCCAACCTGGCCTTTGCGCGCAAGACCGGGCTCACCCCGAACCAGTTAGTCGGCCAGAAGAGCACCGAACTGGATTGGGAGATCGAGGCGGTAGCGCAGGAATCCAACGAGCTGCCGTGGTTTCGCCTGCTGGCGGGACAGACCTGTCCCACGGGGGTCAGGGTCCGATTGACGACTGCGCTCAAGGCGACCTATACCGTTACCGCCAATGTCTCCCCGATTACCGCCGCGGCTGACAAGATCAAAGGGGCGTTGATCACCTTCGATGACATCACGGCGATCGAAACCAAGAACGAAGAGCTGCGCCGCACGCTGGGTAAACTGGAAAAGAGCCAGCGGGAAATCACCCGCCAGAACCAGGAATTGCAAGTGCTGGCCACGCGCGATCCACTGACCGGGTCGTTGAACCGGCGTTCGCTCTTCCAGGGCTTCGAAACGCTGTTTACCGAGGCGCAGGAAGAGGGCGGAGAGCTCAGCTGCATCATGGTCGATATCGACCACTTCAAGTCGGTGAACGATCGCTTCGGCCATGCCGTGGGGGACAAAGTGATCAAACTACTGGCCAAGATCCTGACCGAACACTCCCGCCCGATCGACCTGGTGGGGCGCTTTGGCGGAGAGGAGTTTTGTGTGGTGCTGCCGGAAGTCGGCACCGCTGTGGCGGCCGAGATTGCCGAACGCATGCGCCTCGCCGTGCAGGAAGGCAAAGAGGCCAAGTTCACCAGCACCCTGCGCATCACCGCCAGTTTTGGTGTGGCGGCGCTGTCCGAGCGGGTCAATGATCATAATGCCATGCTCGAACAGGCGGATAAAGCGCTGTATGCCGCCAAAGAGGGCGGACGCAATCGGGTGGTCAAATGGAGCATCGCGCTGGAAGAAGAGGCGCCCGCGGGCGTGTCTGGGACAACTGAACCCGCGCCCGCGGCAACTGAACCCGCGCCCGCGGCGGATGCCAAGGCGCCGCCACCACCGGCTGAAGATGCCAGCCCGGCGGGCGCGATCGTAGCGTTTCCGCAACCGGCGCCCGCGCAAAGCCGGGAGTCAGCGGCCAAGGTGGTGAAGCTGCATCCGCAGGACAGTGGCGTGCCCGGGGTTGCGCACCTGAACGATGCGGTGCAGACA
>JAAETI010000380.1 GCA_024228555.1 bacterium
ACCGGAAGTGCGCTCACCGGGAGCAGATCGCCCTTGCGAGCAGCAATCATGCCGGTGACCCTCTGCACAAAGTCCGGTGCATCGGCCGGCATCGGCTGGATGAACTCAGTGGTTGACGTAACCGCAGCGGGGACAGTCACCTCGGCGAGTGCCGCCAGCGAAGAGTCGACCGCAGCGTTGTTCCTGTCGATCACGACCTGGCCACGCTTGCCGTACGCCTTCTTGATCCCGGCCTTGATAGCTTCGATGGCCTCGGCCTGGGGTAGAACATTGGCCAGAGCGAAGAAGCAGGTCTGCAGCACGGTGTTGACACGACCGCCAAGACCGGCGGCTCGGGCCACTGCGACTGCGTCGACGACGTAGAACTTCAGCTTCTTGTCGATGATCGTTTGCTGGGTGTCAGCGGTCAGGTAATCCCAGACCTCTTCTGGCCCGTGAGGGCTGTTGAGGAGGAAGGTGGCACCCTCAGCGGCGATATCCAGAACGTCAACCTTCTCCATGAAATTGAACTGGTGGCAGGCCACAAAGTTTGCTTCCTGGATCTCGTAGGTCGAGTTGATCCTGTTCGGTCCAAAGCGCAGGTGAGAGACCGTCATTGCGCCGGACTTCTTCGAGTCATAGACGAAGTGCGCTTGGCTGAACATGTCGGTGTTCTCACCGATGATCTTCACGGAGTTCTTGTTGGCTCCGACTGTGCCGTCGGCGCCAAGACCGAAGAACACTGCCTGAACAACCTCTTCGGGCTCTGTCCACTTCTTCTCGACGGGCAAGCTGAGGTGCGTAACGTCGTCGGTGATACCGATTGTGAAGTGGTTCTTTGGCTCATCCTTCTTGAGTTCGTCGAGGACCGTGATCGCCATTGCCGGGTCGAACTCCTTCGATGACAAGCCGAAGCGGCCGCCGATGACCTTGGGGTCGCTGCCCTTCTCGGCGAATGCGGCAATCGCATCCAAGTAGAGCGGCTCGCCTGTGGCCCCTGGCTCCTTGGTGCGGTCGAGGACTGCAATGCTCTTGACCGTTGCGGGGAGGGCATCCACGAAGTGATCGATCGAGAATGGTCGATAGAGGTGGACGGTCAGCATGCCGACCTTCTCGCCGGCTGCGACCAACGCATCGACGGCTTCGGTGGCGGCACCGACGCCGGAGCCCATAAGCACAACGATGCGCTCGGCATCCGGGGCACCGTGATAGTCGAACAACTTGTACTGGCGACCGGTCAGCTTGGCCAGCTTGTCCATCTCCTCTTGGACAATGCCGGGCACAGCGTTGTAGTAGACGTTCGCTGCTTCCCGAGCCTGGAAGAAGACGTCGGGGTTCTGTGCGGTGCCGCGCAGTTTTGGAGCATTCGGGTTGAGCGCACGGAGCCGGTGCTCAGCGATGAGATCATCGTCGATCATCGTGCGGATGGTCTCTTCATCGATCGCGGCGATCTTCGAGATCTCGTGCGATGTGCGGAATCCGTCGAAGTAATGCATGAACGGGATTCGAGCCCGCAGCGTTGCCGAATGAGCGACCATCGCCAGATCCTGAGCTTCCTGGACCGATGCCGATGCCAGCATGGCGAACCCGGTTTGGCGGGCCGACATAACGTCCGAGTGGTCACCGAAGATGCTCAAGGCATGAGTGGCGAGCGTTCGAGCTGCGACGTGGATGACCGTTGGAGTCAGTTCGCCGGCGATCTTGTACATGTTCGGGATCATCAGCAGCAGACCCTGTGACGCAGTGAATGTTGTACACAGAGCACCGGCTTGGAGAGCGCCATGTACGGCACCCGCGGCGCCGCCTTCGCTCTGCATTTCGGTCACGTTCGGGACTACTCCCCAGATGTTCTTCTTCCCAACTTGCGACCACGAGTCGGCCAGCTCACCCATTGGTGAGGCGGGCGTAAT
>JAAETI010000381.1 GCA_024228555.1 bacterium
ATCCCGCCGCCAACACCGTGTTCGGCCGGGAACGAGCCGCCACGAACTCGAGATAGTCATCCACCAGCTCATGGCCCAGCCGAACCTGCACCCTGCCACCAGGCGAAACCGACCGAGAAAAGCACGGAGACCAAGACATGTGAACATCCATTTCCGGCCCCGACGGGACCACCACCCACCGTCCCACAGCGACCACCCACCGTCCACCAAACGAGGGACGGATTACCCACATATCCTCACCTCGCGCTCGCTCCGTCGAACGCCGACAGTGACGATCGTCGGCCACCACAGCGCAAAGTGCCCGAGCTGCGGAAGTTGGGTCGTGTCTCTATCGATGTAACGGGCCGATTCTGTCGTTGCGGGTGCAGTGCTTGTTGGCGGCTGGTTGAAGGTTGTGGGGCGGGATCGAATATCTTGGTAAGCATTCTGTGGTTCTGATGCGACGTAGTTATTGAGATGGGCTTCATGGCAGATACGGGGACAGTTGAGATGGACGAGGGGATACCTGTTGTCCGGGCCCGGGAGTCGTTTGATCAGTTTGTTGGGCGGGAGTACCGCAGTGTGTTGGCCTTGGCGCATGTTTTAACTGGCAGCCCGAGCCGGGCGGAGGATCTCTGTCAGGAGGCCTTTGTGGCCGCCTACAAGCAGTGGGAGCGGATCGACAATCCTGAGGGGTGGATCCGCACTGTGGTTGCCAACAAGGCCCGGTCGTGGCTGCGCCGCCGCTATTCCGAGACTCTGGCGTTGGCTCGAATTGGTGTGCGGTCGGAGGTCACTATCGACGAGATGCCGGCCGATACCGAGCATTTCTGGGCTGAGGTGCGCCGGCTTCCTCGCATGCAGGCGCAGGCTATTGCCCTGTTCTATCTCGAGGATCGAACGACCGCAGATATCGGACGGATTCTCGGCTGTTCCGGGTCGACTGCTCGGGTCCATCTGGCACGAGGTCGCAAGACACTGGCGAGGCGAATAGGCGCCGAGGAGGAACAATGAAGCTCGACACCATTGCCCGTCGTCACATAGAACAGGCGCACCACTCGGTACAGCGAGCCCACCAGCCTGACATCAAAGATCTAGCTGCATCGCCAAGCAGGGCCATCACAAGAATCAGCTGGGTAGCGGCTGCCGTTGTTGCTGTAGCTGCGGGTGTTATCGGTGCGGTGATCTTCGTTGGATCGGGGACGAGTGTTCTGGAATCGGAACCGCCGGCGGGTAACACGACTCACGCACCAACTACGGCCCCAGCGACAACCACACCAGACGAGTCGGTACTCCTAGCTGAACCTCTGGTTACTCAAGCGCCGCTGGGTCCTGAACCGAGCGTTGCTACATCGAGCTACGGCGTCGAGCAACCGCTTCAGCCCGTCGATGGCTTGTCCTTGTTTGAGCGCGACCTTCTGGGGCGTGATACCTCCCTCATCATGGAACAGCGAGTAGCGATAGGCGTCGTGCCCGGCACCAGCAGGATGATGCTTGCCGCGACCGGGACAATCAACCATCCCTCCGAACCTGGCTTCGGCTCAGCAGGTCGCTGCTACTGGGTATCTGGCGCCAACGAAGCGACCGGCGATTGTCACTCGCTCGCTGGTGTTGAACCGGTCCGACCGATCGGGAATGGACTCGGCGGGCGGGATTGGGTTGGATGGAGCTATCTGCCCGACGAGGCCTCAGTGGCGGTGCTCGCCGTCGACAGCGTTGATCGGTTTTGGCAACGCCCCCGCGCCGACATTGCCCTGTTCGCTTTCACACTCGAGCCAGGCGTCAGTGTCGAGCTACGAGTACTCGACGCCAACGGTACAGAGATCGCTCGTGGAGACATGACACCTTCCCCCGATCCTGGGGAATCAACGATCGTACCGGTCACCGGATACCGTGACTTCTCGACAACCGACTACTGGGATATCGACTGGGTAGAAGTGACCGCGCTGACCGCCCAATGTCTAGCCGACCAAGGATTCCCCGTGACAATCACCGATGGTGGTGTCGGAATGAGCTTCGGCAGCATCCCCGAAAACCAGAACCGGAACGCCCAGATAGCCAGCGAAACCTGCCAAGCAGGGTTGAACATACCCGACGCTGAGACCCCAACCCAAGGGCAACTCGCAGATCACTACCAAGCCCTCTTGGAGACCAAGCAATGTCTCGAGGAACGCGGTTACACAATTGACGAGCCACCACCGGTGGACGAATGGATCGCAAGCTACGACTTCGGTCCATGGCACCCATACGACTCCCTCGACGACGAAATCGCCAGCAGGATCCACACCGCATGCCCACAACCCTGAATACCCGATCACCAAATCTGCTGCGATAACACGCATTTCGCCGACCGCCCCCGAACGGCACCTCGTGCTCGGGACGTCCGCTACTGACTGTGGCAAGTGCCTTTGTCTGATACTTTGGATCGAGGACGGATTACCCCCATAGCCTCATGTCGCGTTCGCCTTTCGGGCCGCCAATGGAATCTGCGAGAATCGATGGATGGCCTTCCACGTCCGTACTCGCCAGGGTGAATTCATCTCCAATCCGAACGACGACACCATCGATCGAGTCCTGGCCGAACTCGACGACCCATTGGACCCAGAGCATCCTGATGTCTCGCTTGGCCACGAGAGTGGTTGGACCCTCTCCGTGTTTCCCAGCGGACTCCTTTTGTGGGAGAACGTCGAATCAGACGATGGGCCCAGGCAACGGGCAAGGATCGATCGACGCGAGATACGCCGACTCTGGCTGGCTCTTGCGAAGGGCGATCTCGCCTCTGTTGAGGGTTTCGGTTGGAATCCCGGCAATAGCTAGCCCCGCCTGCGGCGCAGGAGTTCCCTCGAGTACCCCGCACCGTACCGTGTAGCGCTAAGAACCAAGCAAGCGAAGCCGCCCAGACCCACGGTTGTCGAGCGATATCGCCCGTCCAGCAAACCCACGCATAGCGGCACGTCGCGCTCGGCCTGTTGGTCACTAGGCGTAGGGCGCAGCTCAGGGTGTGCGATTGCTGAGGTGGTGTATTGGGCGCGGTTGCCGAGGAGACCATGGATTCTCAATACCGCTTTCCCTCACGGTCTAGTGCCGTTCTTCCGCAAGAACCGACGCTGGTGCCGCCGCGGCGGGTGAGAACCCGGGGTTTGGTGCCCTATCTGTTTGTGGTGGGTGTTGTATTGGTGGGGTGCAGGTCGGTTCGTTTCTCTGGTGAGGGGAAGGAACCATGATGACAACCATAGAAACCAGATTTATGCCGGCGTTGCGGACCCCGGACATTGACTCGTTTGCAGTGCGGCGAGCTATCGCCGGTTTCCTAGCCGGATACGGTGACACGACTCGTGAGGCGTATGGCTTGGATCTCCGGCAGTGGCTGAGCTGGTGCGACACCCACCAGCTGAAGATCTTTGACGTGAAGCGGGCCCACATCGAACTGTTTGCCCGCAGTCTTGAGGCAGACGGCAAAGCAAGAGCCACCGTGGCGCGACGTCTATCGACGGTGACCGGCTTCTACCGGTATTGCTTTGAGGAGCAACTGATTCCGGTGTCGCCTGCGGTTCATGTGCGCAGGCCCCGCGTCGACTACGAATCCAACGCCACCGGTCTGGACCGAAACGAGCTTGGCATGTTTCTGGTCCAAGCCGGACTGTCGGGTGGGAGAGATCACGGCTTGGCTTGCTTGTTGGCGTTGAACGGGTTGCGGATCTCCGAGGCCCTGAACGCCGATATTGAGGATCTCGGCTTGGAACGGGGTCATCGCACCCTGACCATCACTAGGAAGGGAGGCAAGGTCGTCACTATTCCAATGGCGCCCCGTACCGCAAGGGCCATCGACTTGTGTGTCGGTGAACGTGAGGACGGACCGATCTTCTTGAACTACGACGGCACCCGCCGTCTCGACAGGCATGCCGCAACGCGCATCGTCAAGCGGTTGGCCAGAAACGGGGGGATTGAGAAGAACATCTCACCGCACTCGCTGCGGCACTCGTTTATCACCGCCGCTCTTGACGCCGGTGTTGCGTTGCGGGATGTCCAAGAAACCGCCTCGCACGCCGATCCGAGAACAACGATGCGCTACGACCGGGCCCGTCGATCACTAGACCGGCACGCCACCTACATCGTCGCCACGTTCGTAGCGGGAGCCAGCCGATAACCCACAGAGCGCCGCGACCACCCACCGTGACGGCGCCCCGACCGATTGGGCGTCTGCTGGTCATCTGCGGTTAGCGGGTCAGGCTTGGGCGGCCAACTCAACAATGGCCCGCATGGCGCGGATCACTCGCTTCGATTCGGCGACCGTCGGATCGACCTGTTCGTATTGGGCTTTGTTCTTGGCGGACAGCAGTGTTGCCAGTTGCTTTCGTACGCTCGTTCCGAGCGGACCGGCCTGGTCGAGGAGGTTGAGGGCCTGTTGATGGTCTTCTCCCATGGCATGGCGCCCAAGGCGTCGGCAACAGATCGTGTCAGCTGCTGCAATACCTGCCAATACGGCGTTGCTTACCGCTGCCGATCGAGTAGGGCCTTTGGACGCGAAAGGATCGAGTTCGGCGAGTTCAGCGAATGCCTTCGCTTTGTCATATCTCTGCGTCGCATACTGATGGTCGCAACGTCGGGTCCGGGATGTCGATTTGGCCATTAGCTAGACACCGCTTCGAGGAGGTTGATGCCCTCGGCGTCGATGTTCGCGAAGAGGCTTGGCGAGCTTTCGGGGAGGCGGTTGAACTCGCTAGTGGTGTAGTGGAGCAATCGACACTCGTTACCGGTTAACTGATAGACGCGAGGTGCGATGTCCTCATCCCTCTCGCTCTGCAAGGCGTCGTCGTCCCAGACGAGAGCGATATCGATGTCGCTCTCCTCGTCGGCATCACCTCTGGCTAGAGATCCAAACAGTATTGCGCGTCGAACCGCGGGTGCTTCTTCGGCAACGATGTCGGCGAGCCGCCTGAGCAATTCGCTTCTCAGTTCGACGATCTGCAGTATGAATGGGGCCAGGATGTGGTCTCTATTCATCGTATTCAACACTGCGGTGCCAGCCGTGGCTTGAGTGACAAGACCGTGGGCCGTCAACTCGTCGAGCACGTTCTGCACGCCTTGCTGACTGGCCCTGCGGTGAATCAGCCGCATGACCTCGCGCCCAGACAAGGGCCTGGTTGTATGCGCCAGCACCTCGAGTACACGACCAGCCAGACTGGGAACGAGAGAGGAGAGTGGATGTCTGAGATTCATACGCCAAGCATAGTTGGCAATTGCCAACATTAATAGGCATTTGCCAACTCAACTAGGCACCCGTACGACTGGGCGGGATCCACTACTCAGTCTCAGCAACGCTGGCATCACTCACCGACCCGGGATCGGTGTGCACCCGCACAGGGACGGCGCGCACCCACCGCCGGTCATTGATCATGCCGCTCGATGGGTCCTATCCGTCGGTTGCAGGAGGCGTCCAGAGAATCAGTGCACCGCCGACCACGGACCCCACAATCATGGTCCAGCCGAGGGCGCCGCGGTTGGGGGGAAGCTCAGGGGGAGGATCGATGGGCAGAGCGTCATAAAGCTCGACTGGTGCTCGGTCCCCTTGGTCGTTGAACACCGTCACGGCGCAGTCGTTGTAGTGGTCCCGACCGTACTCCCAGCCCTTCGGCATCTCAGCGCCGGCAAGAGGAATCGCGAGTTCGCAAAACTCGGAGTACTCGCCGGTCGGCTCCCAGACGACAAGGCCAATGCCCAGTCCGAGTAGGCCGATCATGGCCACGAGCAGCATTCGGCGCATGCCTTCTCCCTTTCGACTGGCCTCCAACAATCTATCGACCCGTACACATTCGACCTGAGCCATCCAGCGCAGATTGCTAAATATGTCGCCATAACTAGCGCGTCGCCGAACAGCGCATATCGGCACTGTTGCGCTCGGGGTCTCGAACACGCATCGTGACGATGTTCGTCGTCGAGCAGCGCTCCGGCTGCCGGGTCCTGGGCAGTGCGGGCCTGGGCAGATATTTGCCGGCATAAGCCGGCGGGACCGCACATACCCGAGCCGAAGATCCTGTCGCCGACGATTCGAAGTCCCTCGGAGCGTGGCCTGGCTCCAAATGCCTAGACCTAATGTGAAGTGTCGTGCAACCAGATCAGCCATCTCAGCGTGGTACTTATGTGAATGATGAAGCGATTTGGAACAAGCACCGGGAGGAACTGATTCGGTACGCCACGTTGTTGGTGGGTCCGGATGAGGCGGAGGATGTCCTATCCACTGTCGTTCTCAGAGTGCTGCAGCGCAAGAGCCTGACCGATCTTGACGATCCCCGTCCGTATCTGTTCCGGGGCGTCCTGAACGAAGCGCGAAGTGTTGGTCGTCGTCGTTTGCGACGACCAGTTGACGTTGCTTCGGTTGAGTTGCCTCGCGATCTGGATCCCAGCGTTCTGGAGGCGGTGCGTGCTCTGCCAGAGCGGCAGCGGGCTGCTGTGTATCTGACCTATTGGCGTGATCTGCCCGTCACCGAGACAGCATCGCTAATGGGCTGTCGGTCCGGGACCGTGAAGCGGTATCTGTACCTGGCACGGTCGCGTCTCAAGGAGGTTTTCAATGAAGAGTGACCTATCGATGGATGAGAGAGCGGCGCTGAGTCGGGTGCTTGGCCATTTGGAGGACGGGTCACCAGTTGCTCCCGATCTTCCCAGCGTTCCACTCGCGGCGGCCCAGGGGCGTCGGCGGTCGGCTGTGCTGGTCGTTGCCGGAGCCTTCGTACTGGCCATAGCGCTCGTCGCACCGACTGCGTGGTTGCTGCGTGGTCCGAGCGGGATCGGATCGGAGCCGAGTGGGGGCTCGATCACCACAGTTCAAGCCGAGGTTCCTCCTCCTGTTGAGACACCCACGACCGTGTTGGACTCGGTGTCTCCGGACGAGGTCACCACAACCACCGCGGTCGGACCAGTGACCACTGGGGGTGTTGCTCCTGAGGTGATTGGAGCCGGTATCGATCCGATGATTCTCAGTCTCCTGCCCCAGCACTTTGATCCACTTAACGCTGTGCCTCTATTCACCGTAGACGGCGACGCCATGGACGTAGCTGTCGGCTACGTGGAATCGCGGTTTCCAGATTCGGAGGCGCTTGGTGTTGGGATCGCTTACGTCGAGGAGATCGACGGCTTCGTGCTTGCGCGTTGGGCGTGGGGTCTGGAGCTCAATCCTGAGGCCAAGCAGGTCGAGCAGGGTAGAGGCGGTTGGTTGCTGCTTCGACCTAGCGAGGTGGGGTTTGAGGTGGTCGCCTCGACAACAAACAGTGTTGACCTGGCGGACGTCACCTACGGGGGAGAACTTGGTGGGGTATCCGGAACCATCACCGGCCCCGGAGGGCTGGGTGTGGACGTCCTCACACTCGAAGGGAATCCTGTGCCGAGCGCCCCGTACCCAGACGGCTTCATCCCGAAAGCGGCGTATCTGTGGGGGACATCGGGTGCAAGCGATTTCTCGCCCTTGAGCTTCGATGTTGCTCCGGTTTCCGGTCCAGTGATCGTCCGGGTCAACATGGTTGGGGGCACTCTATTGTCCATTAGCGAGTTCGTGCTCCAACCGCCGGATGGCACAACAACCGATACCGCACCGGATCTGTCATCCTTGATGCCGCGTGTTGTGGTCGACATTCCTGGATTCGAGATCGTCGCCGGCAGCGAGAGTCGGGATGGATCCCATTTCCATGGAGAGTGGCAGATCCGGATTGGCGACGTGTCGGGTCACATCATCTTGGATAGTGACACGAGCACCTCAAGTCGCACGTTCGACGACTATGAGGACGTGCGTGTCGTCGGCGTGGCTGACTCGCCAGGATTGCTCGGCATCGGCGACCAAGGCCTCGACATCGAATGGGAATTGGATGATCGAATCACCATCCAAATCGAGGGCACCGCTCTCGACGCCCACGCCGTGGTCGAGGCGATCCGATATGTAGACGAGGCGACGTGGCGAAGGTTGCTGCCAGACCAGTGACGAAACCCAACAACGGAGTGTGCCTCGGGCAAACCGCCCTGCCACCGCACGAGAGCGCCAAGTATGGGCGATATCGCCCCGTTTGTTGAGTGCGCGAGAGCGGCACGGATGCGTGCGGGATCTGGAACACGCACCGTGACGATGGTCCGCTCTGGGGTGCGTCCGCATCTGCCGGTTACTGAGCGCGGGAGGGCGCTCGACAGCGCTCGGGGTGGCGGGCGTTGTGCGCGGGTGTCAGCAGTACTGCACATGAGCAATCTTCGTTCGGAGTGGTGGTATCGGCGCGTCAACGTGTGGGCGGTACATAGTTGTTCATGGGCGGGGACCACACACCACGCCAGACGACAACACCCATCCCGTGAACCCAGGCGCGCTCCGGCAGCGTCGACACATCAACCTCGCGGATCACTTGGGCGACTGCGGGAAGCGGCTCGTCCGACCACCAGGCGAACGCGGCAGCGATCAGCTCAAGTGCATCGTCGAGATCCCATGCGGTGACGCCACAGCCACCCGCGAGCAGGGCGCTCCGCCTGTCGTCGATCACAACGGTTCCATCACGCCTGGCTTCTCGATCGATTTCGAACTCAATCCAGAAACGTATCGGGGTTGCCATA
>JAAETI010000382.1 GCA_024228555.1 bacterium
ATGAGGGTGGGGAGTTCCTCTTCGACGAGGTTGGTGGCTCGGGCTCGGGTGAGGGCGTGGTGGAGTCGTTCGTTGGCGGTGTCGAGGTCATCGAGGGCGAGGGCTGCGGTCCCTTGGAGCCTGGCCGCACGGACGAAGTCCCACTCCTGGCGGTAGTGGTGGGCGAGTTCCCAGGCTCGGTCGGCGTATTGTCGGCCTTGTTCGAGATCACCGAACCACAACGCCCGCTCACCCAGAAAGGCAGTGCCGACTCCCTCCATCTGGAGGTCGTCTTCTTCGGTGAAGAGGCGGATCGATCGTTGGAGGGCGACCTCGGAGTCCGGGCCGACACCACTGACCGCAAGCACCAAACCCAACCACTGGAGACTGGCGGCCTCCCCGAACTGGTCGTCGAGTTCTCGGCTGAGAGCGAGGCCAGTGAGGGCGGCGTGGTGTGCGTCCCGCAGCCGCCCCGCCTGTCTCAACGCATCCGAGAGGTTGATCCAGCCCACGGCAGCGCTTGCTTGGTGGTCTTCTCGTTCGGCGATTTCCACCGCCAGTTGGTAGGGCGCCACGGCCCGTCCTGGCTCCCCCGATAAGTCATAGGCCAGGGCGAGTGCGTTCAGGGCCCAGCTTTGATCTGAGGGTGTTTGGAGTTGGGGTGGGGCGCCTGCACCGTCGGGGAACAGTGGTTCCAGCAACTCAACCCGTTCCCGGCTAGCGCTCAGCCGATACTGCATGGCGTCTTCCAGGTGGTCTCTGAAGACGGTGAGGGCGTCGTCGTAGCGTTCGAGGCCGAGCAGGGACCGGTAGAGCTCGATGGCTCCGGTGAGGTCATCCAAACTCTCCACGGCTTCCCAGTTGGGGGGTTTGGGGATGGCGTCGAAGTAGTCGTGGAGGTCGGTGTGGATACGCCGGCGGTCGCCTGGTTGGAGGCGGTCCCAGACCACACTGCGGACAATGGGGTGCAGGTCATAGCGGTTGGCTTCTTTGTCCCACCCGACCAGCCCCCGGTCTTCTAACTCGGTGAGGACCACATCAAGGTCTCGATCCGACCCACAAACCCGACCCTGACCGACATGCAAAGCCCGGACCGTTTCATAGGTGGCCGGCATCCGAAACGCCGCGACACTACCCAACACTGCCCTCGGCCCGTCCTCCAACCCAGCCAGAGCGTGTTCCAACACATGAGTCCGGGCCGTCCGCAACTCCAAACGAGCGGGATCGAACCCCGGATTACCTTCCAGCCAGGCATCGAAATCACCTGGTGCGGGTCGGTACCCGGCCACCTCACCCGCCAAGGCCCGCACCAACAACGGATAATTGTCCACCGACCGAAACACCGACCGGAGCTGCCCCGTCGAACCAGACACCCCAAACGCCCGCCACAACCCCAACGCATCATCATCACTCAACCCACCCAAAAACACCGCCCGACTACCAGGCACCGGTTGAGTGGTCGGGGTTTGCAGATCAGCCGGGAACAGCCGAGACGTGACCAACACCCGCGACGCCCTCACCCGACACAGCCGGCGGAGAAACTCCCCGACCCGGGGATCAGCAGTCAACCGCAGCCGATGCTTGACCAGATGCGCCTCCCGCACCTCAACCGGAACCCCCCCAGCATCAAACAATAGGTTCATGGTCTCATCGTCGAGATCGTCGTCAACCATGCGGGCAGCGTCCAAGCGGGCATAGGCGATCAGGACCCGTTCCAGGCCGTCCAACACCAACAAGAACGGCTCGGCGTCCAGCACCCGAAGCAGCTCATCCTCGCGCTCCCCGGGCTTCAGCTCGCCACGGACTGTGTCCTCG
>JAAETI010000383.1 GCA_024228555.1 bacterium
CTCGACGAGTGGGAAACGTCCGCCGCACAATGCGTTGACATCGCAATCCAGAGGGGGGTCAGTTCGTATCGGCCTAAACCCGCCCACAAGAACATCATCTGGATCATCGATCCCACCGCCCAAGTCACTCGACGTGATTGCGACGGATACGACCTTGTGATTGCATCCTCAGGCCGCCAGGCCGATCAACTGACAGATCTGGTTCCCGTTCCGGTCAGCGTCATCGGAATTGCCAACGATCCGAAGCTCGATCCTGATGCAGTTGCCGAACGTTTACTGACCCTCATCGACCGATTGGGGTGGGAGCCCCGGACACGTCTTGCCGACTGGTAACGAATGCGTCAGTTCTGATTGCCGAGAGCTCGTGCCAGAAAAGCGGCCATCTGACCCCGCGTCACCGTCCCCGTCGGACAGAACTGATCGTTCACCGGAGGATTGCAACCAGCCGTGATACCTGCCGCAGCCAGCCGCTCAATATCAGCCTCAAAGACCGAATCGTCATCATCACCAAACCTATCGCCCCCCGAAACGGCAGGAAGATCCAGAGCCCTCACCAGGAAAGCAGCCATCTGACCCCGCGTCACCGTCCCCGTCGGACAGAACTGATCGTTCACCGGAGGATTACAACCTTGGGTTATACCCTGGCTCGCCAGCCACAAGATATCGAATTCGAACGGGGAATCACCGATGTCCCGGAAGTAGGGCACCCCCGCAAAGGCTTCTTCGCGGGCCGTCACCCAACTATCCATACGACCGTCAAACAGCCAGTCCACGCCTCTTGGTGATGCCCAATCAACTGCCCCGTCTCTGAACGCTGGGTCAATCCAGTCGTCCTTGATGACCTGATAGTCATTGTATTTGCCACCCTCGGTCTTTATCCGATTGAAGTAGATGAAACCGATGACCTGCGATTCTGCACCCAGGTTGGTGAACATGTCTCGCAACCAGCTTGCTCGATCCTGGTCCTCCACCACTGAGGCCGTCTGAGTGATCAGGATTGGCTTGGATTGGCTGATCGTCCCTTTGATCTCATCTATGAATTGCTGAAACGCCGAGTCGTAGTCGTGCCAGGGGTTGTTGCGGTTGATGATACTGAAACCGATGACGTCGACCACGTCGTCGCCCGGGTAGAAGTCGGCCATCGAAAAACCAGGTGAGGACGTTCCGTGCATGGCGAAGACAAAGCGGACTTGGTCTGGCCCCAATCCTGCATCACGAAACGCGGCTCGGATCCTCTTGTATCCGGCCTTATACCCCACTGGGTCGGCGCCCCATGCGAAATCGACGAGATTCGCTTCCGGCAGCGGCGCAATGACTATCTGACGATTCGTTCCTGCTGCCAGCCATCCCCCGATGGTGTCGACCATGGCGGCGACGGTGTTGTCCTGGGCCCCGGCGACGAGCCCATCAAGGTCGTAGCTGGTGATCTCCACATACGTGACCGAGCCAATCGCTTCGATCCTGTCGAGCTCAGCAGGCGCCCAAGCGTTCGGCCAATCGTGTGAGAGCGACCAGAACGCCTGCCGCAGCGCAGGCGCTATTCCCACAGCCGTCTCGTAGGTAGCGGCGTCGGTATCGAAGGTCTGGGTCGCCAGGCCGACGAGTTTGGGGGGCTGCTCCAAGTCAGCGGCTGACGCAGCCGCTGGTGGAAGCAATCCGGCGATGGCCACCACCGCCAAACACAGTGCAATGGTTCGGGTGGAGGCGCGGAGAATCAAGTGGGGCATGTGAAAAGGCATCGGCAGCGATCGTAGCAACCTTGAGTTTGAGTGCGAGACTATGAATAGCGAGCCGGGTAGAGATACAACAAGCTTGCGCTGGTCCGACCGGCTGCGAACTGTGTACCGAAAGAACGGTGCCATGCAGTTACAATCCGATCGCCATGACATCCCCCATTCTCATTCTCAGCGGGCATCGCACCGGGTCGAGCGCTGTTACCGGACTATTACACGCATGCGGTCTGCACCTGGGCGACACGATCCCTGCAACATCGGACAACTCGCGCGGCTACTTCGAGAACTCCGGCGTACTCCAAGCTTCGCGAGATATCCTCGCCAGACGAACTCGCGACTGGACCTGTCCGCCACAGAACCTTGTCGCCAAGCCCGACGATGTTGACGATGTCACCCGGGCTCTGACCAAGCTGGCAAACCCAAATGGTGTGTGGGGATTCAAGGACCCGCGGTCTCTCTTTCTGCTTCCTGCCTGGCTAGAGGTCCTACCCGAGATCCAAATCATCGGAGTCGTAAGATCACAAGAGGCGACCGCAGCCTCTATTAACGCCCGTGACGGGATTCCGCTCGACCAGGCGGGACGAATCGCCTCCCTGCACCAGGAACGCCTGGTTCAATTGAGTAACACCCTCCGATTTCCGATCGTCGAGTTTGGCACCGACCTGGCTGCAGTACGCAACTCGGTCAAGGCCGTTGTCGATCAGATCAACGAACTTTCTTGGGATGAAGAGGCCGTCTCCGGATTCCTCGACTCGTCGCTCATCCACCAGACTCAGGCAGGAGACGATTCGGCCGCACAGCAGCAGCTTGAACCAGTAGTACCAATCCCGGCCGCCACGGTGCAGCGGGCGTTGGCCGGATTGGTCGCCGAGGAGGATCCCCCCCAGCTGATCCACGGACCTGCGTACAAACACCGCCAGCTCGACGACTGGACTGGCGCCACGACTCTACGCCCGGAGACTGGACTCGTTTTCGATCTCGCACCCGCACCGAGAGCCGACACGCGAGCAATCGGTCCGGCCGACGTCGCCTCCTTGACCCTGTCCGGACTCCAGGCACGGAATGAATCCGAGGAACCAGCCTCCCATGTGATTGCGACTGATGTCCTCGAAACGGTTTCCCCCTCTGAATTGGCCGACTTCCTGCACAGTTTGGCGATGGCAACCGACGACGACGGGGTCGCCGCCATAAGCGGATTCATGATTGACGGAGCCCACCTTCCCTTGCGCCAATCATGGTCCGAGGCCGAGATCACCACATTCAGCGAGAAGCAGCCTTTCTTGCATCACCGCACGCATGTGGAATCAGCATTGCTTTCGTCACCTTGGACACTCGGGGGGATCAAAGACACGGCTGGAGGGCGTACGCAGCTGCTTCTGGTCAAGTCTGCGGAACGACGGGGCGCCAATGCAAAACTGGGATTCGAGTTCCGCACATCTGTTCATGATCAGTTGGTCGAAACGCGCGAGAAACTGCGCAACGACATCCGAGAAGCAGGAACCGCCAACAAGGCCCTAGCTGCACATCTCTCCGAGACACGACAGCGCGCTAGAGACCTAGAGCTCGAGAGGAACAGGGAGCGGACGCAGCTAGCCGACGTCCGCGAGCAGGAGAGGGCAACGCGAGAACAGCTGGCAACCACAAAGGAACAACACAGGCAGGCTCTCGCTCGGCAGGACCAGGCGAATGCCCGCACCAAGGCCCTCGAGGCGCAACTGAAGAAGATGCGGGCGTCGCGGGATGCGGCGAGGACCGACCTGCGACGCCTTCGCTCGCGCCGGTCCGTTAGGGCAGCTCTTGCAATTGCCGCCACGTTTCGGCCAGTTTTCGGATGGGTCCGTGGCGGTCGCAAGAGACAAGCTCGAAACGCCGGAACCAGCGACTCTAAATCGGAGCGAGTCCCCTCCCGAAAGGACAGGGCGGCTCGTGTCGACCTAGTTCGCTCCATGCGGCCGGAAACTGGCCCGGTCGATGGTCGATTGGTCTCCATCATCGTCACCACGCGCAACGGACTGTGTCACCTCGAGCGCCTGCTTCCGGGTCTCGAATCCAATACAACGTATCGGTCATTCGAACTCGTCGTCGTTGACAACGGTTCTAGCGATGGCACGGTCGAGTATTTGACTGGCTCGTGGAGTTTTCCGGTTCGAGTTGTCCGCAACGACTCCAACCGCTCCTTCTCCGCAGCCAACAATCAGGGAATTGCGGCGGCGAATGGTGAGCTGGTGCTGCTCCTGAACAACGACACCGAGCCCATTAATCCGGGCTGGTTGGGGTCCATGGTGAACGAGTTGCAGGAATCGGAAAATGTCGCCGCGGTCGGGGCGTTGCTCATCTACTCGGACCGCTCCGGTTCGGGCGATGAGATCACCTACCCGTCGTTCTCGGTTCAACACCGCGGCGTCGGGTTTGGCTGGAGGAACGGTCACCCTTGGGCATTCAACCTCGGTGGCGGGGAGGACCCCTCCCTGTCCGAGCTCACCGAATCATGCGATATCCCCGCAGTAACAGCCGCTTGCTTGCTGGCTCGAATGGAGACCCTGCTCGAGGTCGGAGCCTTCAATGAGAACTACGTCTATGGATCCGAGGATGTTGACCTTTGCCTCAAGATGAGGGCGATGGGCAAGACGATCCGGTTGTGCGGACACGCCGCCCTCTATCACCACGAGTTCGGCACCCAGGACGAACTCACTCGCGAAGTGAAGAGAATCAACCGTACCGGCAACCAGCGCCACTTCCTCGAGACATGGAGTCCTCGATTGAGCCGCTCGTTACTCATCGACAAGTTCTCGGAGAGACACAGGTGGACATCGTCACGGACCCGTGTCGTTGCGATCACGCTGACCAAGGACGACAAGGCGGGCGGCTGGGGCGACTGGTACACAGCTCACGAGCTCGGAGATGCGTTTGCAGCTCTCGGTTGGGACGTTGTGTACGCCGAACGATTCAAAGACCGTTGGTATGACCTTCCCGACAACGTGGATCTGCTGATCTCGCTGCTTGACTCGTTCGACGTCAGGAGAGCGCCGGCTAGCGCAATCACGGTCGCCTGGGTACGCAATTGGCTCGAGCGTTGGATGGACCACCCGTGGTTTGAGAACTTCGATGAGGTTGCAGTATCCAGCTCCTACGCCGCGTCTCAAATCGAGGCAGGATCCAAGTACTCACCGCATGTTGTGCCCATTGCCACCAATCCCGAACGATTCAGTCCTGGTCCGCCGGACCCAACCTTCGGCTCCGACTTCACATTCACAGGCAATTTCTGGGGCGAAGGGCGTAGCCTGATCGACAGCCTGTTGCTTCGACCTTCGGAACGCTTCCTACTCTTCGGCAAGGGTTGGGAACAGGTGCCCCGGGCGCAGCGATACTGGCGAGGCGAGCTCGGCTACGAGCGGCTTCCCCTCGCCTACCGGTCCGCCATGATCGTCCTCGACGACACGGCCAGCCCAACGCTCCCCCACGGTTTCCTCAACAGTCGTGTTTTCGATGCACTGGCCACCGGAACGCTGGTCATCACAGACAATCAGAAAGGTTCTGATGATGTGTTCGGCGGGGCGCTTCCTGCCTACTCGACACGAGCAGAGCTCCGTTCCCTGATGGATACCTACCTCAACGACGACGACGCTCGCAATTCGTTGGCGAATCGGCTTCGAGACGACATCGTCACGAACCACACCTACGCCAAACGAGCGGGGCAATTCGTTGAGATCGCCAGAGGAGCGACAACCAAACCGCGGCTGGCACTAAAGATCGGCCCACCTAATTGGGACGCTGCCCCGACCTGGGGAGACACTCACTTCGCTACCCACTTCGCCCGGGCACTCGGCCGAATCGGCTTTGCGACCGACGTGCATGTCTTGTCTGAGTGGGATGCCCCGGACAAGCAAGACTTCGACATCGTCGTGCATCTACGCGGGCTGGCTCCGTATGTACCCAAACCGGGGCACTTCAACATCCTTTGGATAATCAGTCATCCCCGCGATGTGTCGGTCGAGGAGTGCAACCGATACGACCTCGTTCTTGTCGCCTCTGCTGCTTTCGCTGACGAGCTGCGTGCGCAGCTGTCGGTTCCCGTGGAAGTGATGCTCCAAGCGACCGACACAAACCTGTTCAAGCCCGATACGACGCTCGTCAAGAACAGTGGCAACGTGGTGTTTGTCGGCAATTCGAGAGGCCAGCATCGCAACGCCGTCAAATGGGCTTTGGAGCAGAACATACCTCTGGAGATCTACGGTGGTGACTGGGATCAGATCATCGGCGCCGGATACGCAAAGGACCCGGTTCCCAACGATCAGCTACCCGGCCTGTATCAATCCGCCGCAATTCTGGTGAACGATCACTGGGAGGACATGGCAGAGAAGGGTTTCGTCTCCAATCGCGTGTTTGATGCGCTTGCATGCGGCGCGTTTGTAATCTCGGACTGGGTTGCCGGCATGGACGACCTATTTGGTGAAGCCGTCCCGATGTACAAGAACGCGGAGGAACTCAAGGAACTCACCGAGCTGTATGCGCACGATCCCGAGGGTCGGACGGAGCTCCGCACCAAAGGAGCAAACACGGTGAGAGCCAACCACTCCTTTGAGGCCCGCGCCACTGACTTCGTGGCTCTCCTGACGCATCAACTCGGCGGCCGCAGGTTTGCGGTGGAGCCCGAACTTGGCGAACTCGTGGTCGGTGATTGACTCAGAATCTCGCCTTCCCGATAGCCGAAACTCTTCAGCTCTGGATGCTCCACGCGGGTCGCTACTATCACGGACGCCGCAGCATCTAGGGATCGGTCACAAGTGGCTCTTGGCAACAAACGTATCGCCGTGCTCATCCCCGCCTACAACGAGGGAAGCCAGATCAGGCGGGTTCTCGATTCGGTGCCTGACTATGTCGACCGAATAGTTGTCATCGACGACGCATCACAGGACAACACCGCAACCGAGGTGGAGCACTCTGCCGAGGACGATGACCGAATCGAGTTGATCCGACTGAGCGAGAACTCGGGGGTCGGGGGGGCCCTCAACGTCGGCTACAACTGGGCGCGGGACAACGGCATGGACATCGCGGTAAGCGTCGACGGGGATGGCCAGATGGATCCCGATGAAATGGCCAATCTGGTTGACCCTATTGTCAAGGATCAGGCCGATTACACCAAGGGCAATCGCCTTCTCGATCCAGTCGGATGGCGTCAGATCCCGCGGATTCGGCTCTTTGGGAACGCGATCCTGAGCCTGCTCACAAAGATGGCTTCCGGGTACTGGTCGGTTTCTGACTCGCAATCCGGCTACTCGGCCGCTGGAAGAGTTGCACTCGAACGCATCAATTGGGACTCCATGTACAAGCGCTATGGCCGACCTAACGATGTGTTGGTGCTGGCCAACGTGGCCGAATGCAGGGTTGCCGACGTTCCGATCACGCCGATCTATGGCGTCGGGGAACGTTCCTCAATGAACATCGCCAAAGTCACGTTTGCCATCGCCGCGCTACTGCTCCGGCGCTTCTGGTGGAGACTGTTCCACAAGTACCTGCTGCGGGACTTCCATCCACTCTTGTTCTTCTACCTCCTGGCGACGGTTACCTTCTTCAGCTCGGTGGCTCTCGCCATTCGCCTGGTCTATTACTGGATCGCAAACGGCTCGGTTCCGCAGTTGACCGCGCTGGCCCTTGTCTTTTTCACCATCACAACCCTCAATTCGCTGTTCTTCGCATTCTGGATGGACATGCAGGCGAACGCACATCTCGCCGTTCGCGTCCCCGCCCAACCCACTTCAGCATCCGCTCGGCACAAGGGTGAAACGGCGTGACGTCTAGCGACGACCCGTCCGACCAGCCCACGACACCTTCGGATCGGGCCCGTCGTTGGTCGACGATCTCGGGCACGCTCATCGGTTTAGCCGGCGTTGCTTTCATCGTTCAGACGTTTGTCGAGGACCGCGAACAGGTTGCCGACGCCGTAGCGGAGGCGCAGCCTGCGCTACTTGCCGTGGCCTTCCTCCTGGGTCTGCTCGGAATGACAGGTATCGGGCTCGCGTGGCGCACCTCGTTGGCCGTACTCGGGTTCAAGCTAGATGTTCTGAATTCCCTTCGAGGCTATTTCGTCGGACAACTAGGCAAGTACGTACCTGGAGGCATTTGGGCCATCATGGGCAGGGGGGAATGGGCGCGCAGTAGAGGGGTCCCTGCAGCGATCGCGTACAGCAGCGTATTCCTCTCAATGGGATCCGCTTATCTGGCGGCGGTCCTCCTTGCAGCCACGCTCGTTCCGCTGTCCGGTTTGCTCGGTGCTGACGGCGACACCCGATTCGCGCTCGTCCTGCTGCTCCTCCCGCTGGGATTCGGTCTGCTACACCCCCGTGTCGTCCGTGCCGGTCTCGACCTGCTGCGCCGGGTGACGGGGCGGGACCTTGCGATCACGATTCCCTCGTGGCGATCATCGTCGGCTGTCGTGCTTCAACAACTGCCGAGCTGGCTGCTGATCGGCCTAGTCAGCGTCACCGTCGCATCAGCTTTCGGGGGTGGCGGAGATGCAGTCAACCTGATCTCAGCCACGGCCATCAGTTGGGTTGTAGGTTTTCTCGTTCTCCCCGTACCCGGAGGAATCGGCGTACGAGAATCTGTTTTTGTTGCACTCGCCACGTCCCTCCCCGGAGGAATCGCGGCAACTGTGGCAGTCGTTGCTCGGCTCATCTTCATTGCGGTGGATGCGTCCGGTGCCGGCGTAACGACGATACTGATGGGCCGAAAGGCAGGAACTGAGAGGAGTACACCATGACTAGACCGCGTACATTCGCGATCCTCGGCGGATCCTTCTCGGGCAACAAGGGTGCTGCGTCGATGACATACGCAGTCTGTGACGGTGTCCGTGGCCACCTTCCGGATGCCAAGGTTTTGATCTTTTCACCGTATCCGACCCAGGACCGGCTCCAACAAGAGTCGTTGGAGATTGTCGACCTGACCCCACGAACCATGATTCTGCGCGTTCTCCCCGCCGCGCTTCTGTCGTTGCTGACGATGCGCAAGTGGCGACCCAAGCGCGGAACAGCGGGCCTGCTCGCCAACTCCGATGTCGTTGCCGACGTTTCTGGGATAGCGTTCATGGATGGCCGTGGTCTTGCCACCCTGATCTACAACACGCTGCTTGTTTTCCTCCCCTGGGCCCTCGGTGTCCCCATCGTAAAGATCGCACAAGCGCTTGGACCGTTCAATCGCGTCCTGAATCGCGTAGCCGCTCGGTTTGCGCTGCGACGCGTCGATTGGATCGGCCTGCGCGGACATAGCACTGCAACGAACGTGGCTCGCCTCGGACTGGACAACGCTGAGCCTGCCAGCGACATCGCCTTTCTGCTCGAAGCCGACGAGCCGGCTACCCAAGCGGCGCTGTCCGAGTTTCCGCAAGCAGATCAGATCACCATCGTCATGCCCAGCGCCGTCGTCGAGCAATCCTGCGCAAAGGACGGCATTGACTATGTAGCCCGCATGGCTGACCTCGTCGGTGGCCTTACCGAGGCAGGACATGAGGTTGTCGTTATCGCCCACTCGGCTCGCGCGGGCGCCGCCGCCGGGCGGACGAACGACCTTCCGGTGTGCCGAAGCATCGCGGCAGCGTCGGCAGCATCCATGCTCGACCGCGAGATCGATGCCAAAGAGCTCAGGGCGCTCGTCGACCGTTCCCGGTTGCTGGTTACCTCCCGCTTCCACGGGATGATCTCAGGACTCGCCACGCACACACCAACGTTTGTGGTGGGCTGGTCTCATAAGTATCGCGAGGTTCTCGATGACTTTGAGCTGGCTGACTGGGTTGTCGACTTTCGCGAACTCAGCGGTGACGCTCTTTTGGAAGCAGTCCTTCGCCTGGACGCCGAAGGCGCGGAGGTTCGCTCCAGGATCGACGAACACCTGGCCAGGGTGTTGAGTTCGGCAGAAACCAACCTCAATCATCTCCTCGCTGCCGCCGGTGTGCGCCAAGCAACCGAGCTCTCAGATCTGTCCCCGGTCTTGGAGAATGATCTGTGTATTGGGTGCGGCGCCTGTGTGGCCGCAGATCCGACGGTATCGCTCGGACTACACCCAGAGAAGCTCATCTTCGAACCAACGCATCCGGGCAACGAACTCGCTGCTGCCGTTTGTCCAGCAATCGGGGTTGACTACGCAACGCTGCAGGGTGAGCGTTTCCCAGGAGCCGAGCCGGGCGCTTTCGGTGTCGTCGAGTCGGTGACTCTGGCACAAAGCATCGACATCGAGCGCAACCGTCAGGCCAGCTCCGGTGGAATCATCAAGGAACTCCTGACCGCCTACCTCGAGAGGGACGATGTCGACGGCGTGATCGCCCTAGGCCACGTCGAAGGCCTCGAGTTTGAGCCGCGACTTATCCGAGCCGTCGCCCAGGTCGATGAGCTCCCTGGCTCCATCTATCACAACCTCCCGAAGCACCGGGTTTTGGATCTGCTTCGAGAGCACGAGGGACGGTACGTCCTGGTTGCGATCCCGTGCGAGCTTGAAGGCATCTTCAGCTACATCTCAAAGGTTGAGCCGCATCTGGCTAATCGGATTCATGCAACCGTCGGACTTCTGTGCGGATGGCAATACAGCCACCATGCCCTACGGGCCATTTGCGAGTTCAAAGGAATCGATGCAGACCGGATCGCAGATGTCAGCTACCGCGGAGGGGGCCCGGTTGGGAAGCTCCGGATCACGACTCACGAAGGCGACACCGCGGAAGTCAATCGTCGAGTCGACTTCAGCTACCAGGTTGCATTTGACCGTCACTTCAATACACCACGCTGTCATCTGTGCATCAATCACGCCAACTTCCTTGCAGATGTAGTAGTTGGAGACGCTTGGCTCCCATCGACAGTGGGTACCAAGACCGGGATCAGCATCGTGATATCCCGCACTGCTGCCGCCGATGGAATGCTGCGGCATCTTGCCAGCACGGAACGGATCGTCCTCACAGACGTGTCGACCGCCGAGATCGAGGAATCGCAGACACGCAGAATTGCTTTCGGAGATTTTGCATACGCATATGCGGACCACCTACGCAGCATCGGCAGGTTCGTCCCTGACCTCCAAGGGCCAAATCTCCCACACCACAAGCCCGTGCCCCGCCCCGACCTGGTGGCCTTTCATCGCGAACTCGACCGCAAACTCGAGCTACAGCGGGCAGGGCGATACCGGTTCCTAAGGTGGCGCAAGGGCACCAAGGAGCTCCCTCGTTTCCTACAGAAGTACGTCCGTTGGTTCTTGGTCAGGATCGTCCGTATCAAGAGCCTCACCGGGGAACGGCACGAGATCGCACGAGACGAACTCTCCGACTTCCGATGAACGCC
>JAAETI010000384.1 GCA_024228555.1 bacterium
CAAATGATTAATAGCTCTGTCAGTCGCAGCCGAAACCGTGGTCGCGTCAAGAGAGAACTCCGAGCACTTGAGCTTGCCGGATTGGTCTGGCGGGACAACGATCTCTATTCGTTGCCTAACCGACTCAGTGATAACGAGCCTTATACAGGAGAGACCGATGAGCGATGACTATGCGGCGTTTCGCCGTTTCCTGGCGGGCCAACTGAAGTACCTGCTCGACAATCCCGGCGAGCACCCCGACCCGATCGACACGATGAACGGGTGGCTAGAAGAACAGGTCGACGAGATCCACGGAGATCTGAACGAGCCGCGTACTGGCCCAGTCGTGATTGATCATGTCCACTATCCAGTCACGGACACGGCTGGCGCCTACTGCGGTATCTGTGGCCAACGGTACGTGACGACCCATGCCACTGGAACGAACGAGCCTTATACAGGGGATGATTCGGCATGCAGCACTTGCTACGCCGACCCTTGTTGGTGCGTTCCGGGAGGCCCCGTACAGCACAGTGTGTGGGCCAAGCCCAACGGGCCTTCGGGGGAGACAGCATGATCCGCATCACGGTGTCAGACCCCGATACCGGCGAGGTGTTCGAGACCAAGGACCTCGCCGACGACTACCTGATCATCTGCGAGGGGACAGCGGAAGAGTCCAGCGTCCAGAGCTACGCCAACGGCACTCAGGTCATCACCGTGAAGAATCCCCGACCCCGAGACAGCGACACCGAGCCTTATGCCTGAGCGAATCGATATCCCTTGGGAGTGGGAGGAACCAGACGACCCCGATGTGCTCGGAGCATGGGTGGCTCGATACCCCGACCACGGCGCCTACTGGTTCGTTGGGTTCACCCGACAGCTCACCTTTGAACCCGAAGACAAAGATGCCGATTGGCTCACATGGTACGAGGTCCGAGGCAACATGCCCGGAGCGGCAGCCCCCCTCGTGCGAAACCATCTAGCTGACGAGTCACTAGGCAGGACCAACGAGCCTTATGACTGCTGACTCGCTATTGACCGAGGCCGACCAGATCGACCGTCGGACCCCTACCGGGTTCGGGTGGCTGACCCGTGAAGACTGCTGCTACAACTGCCGCCACTTCACCCCCGGCGGGCCACTTGGGGCACGCATCGGGCGATGCAACGATCAGACCCCGATCGATCTGGTCTTCATGGAGATGACCTGCCGCAACCATGACCGCATCTACCACGTCCGAGACCGGGACATACTGAGTTCGTCTGAGTGGGCGAACACCAAGGACACCGAGACTTATGACAGAGAGAACGGAGACTCCGATGGTGGGTAAGCGCAAGCGTCTAGTTCGAGCTGGCGACCAGCTTCGGCATCTCCTGGACCACGCGACAGCGATCGAAGACCTGACCTGTGAGGAGAGTGAGTGGGTCGAGATCCTTCGAGACCGGTTCTATGAGATCGCCAACCGCATCCCGCGTGATGACTCGGATGATGCTGTAAGCCGCCTGGCCCGAGCCGGGTACGAGGTCAACGAGCCTTATGCCTGAGAGTTGCAAGTACTGCAACAGGCCTATCAGGCCAGCCCGCCTATACAGCGGAGGGGGCCCCGCTTCGATGATCTGGCTCGGTTCCGACATGTGCAGCGAATTTCAGTGCCCTGTCCGCAACCC
>JAAETI010000385.1 GCA_024228555.1 bacterium
CGACCAACGGGTTCTAGGACTTGGAAGCCTGCTTCCAGGTGTCATAGTCGACCACGGGGAAGCCAGCGGCCTTCCAGCCGCCAAACCCGGGCTCGATATGGGAGACACGGGGCAGGCCCATGTCCTTCAGGGTCTTTGCGTACAAACTTGTCCGCCCGCCACCTGCTCAATAGAGGACGAACTCGATGTCTTCAGCGAACCCGGGCTTGAAGTAGACCGAGGCGGGATCGATCCAGAACTCCAGCATCCCCCGAGGTGAATGTATGGCACCCGGGATCACACCCTCTCGTTGGAGCTCACGCACATCGCGGATGTCGACGAGCATGGCTCCATCTTCGTCGACTCGTCGCTTCGCTTCCTCTGCGGAGTGGTTATCGATCTCGGCTCGTGCCACCGCGATCATCTCTTCCACCGATCTGATCGGCATCGCTTCCTCCTTGGCCGTCGGGAAGCCAACAGTAGATTCTCCGGGTGGTTGGTACCTATTGCCTTCCCGTTGCTGGCCCATGGCGCGGACCGTCGGCGGGATGCCGGTGGTGACGACGGCGCCCGCTCCGGCCTAGACCCACTCTGACGACGCGGGATGGGTCAGGTGCCACGGGTTGACGGACTTGAGCGCGGCCAGGACAGCGTCGCCGGTCGCCGAACGGGCAGGGGTGAATCGGGGTCAACTTCGAGTGGCGGCGGCGGGAGCTCTACCCTCAACCAGATGGACAACGACGGCCCCTACTACGACGAGTTCCAAAAGGGGATGGC
>JAAETI010000386.1 GCA_024228555.1 bacterium
GCGAGCGCGTTCATCTCCTCGTACAACTCTGAGGTGAGCGGCACCTTCGGCTCCTGGCCGTTCTCAACAGCAACCAGATCAACGATCAGCAAGTGCCACGCCTCACCAAAGGGACCGTCATCCACCTCCAGGAGCACATTGCCCTCATCAAGCATCGCCTCCTGAAGCGCCACACGCCCGGCGTCAGAGCCATCGCTGGGAGCCCAATAGAGATCGAACAGCACATCCAAAGCGGCACAGACCCCGATGTCTGGCGACAAGCCACCGAACTCCGCCACCAGGTCTGCCTCCACCGGTGCGCCTGCAGGACCCAAGAGGTCGTTCGTCGCCGCGACAACTGTGCTCGAGGTTGGTGGAGGCAACGGCGGCAACGAATCTGGAAGCGAAGGCGCCGCCCTCGGGGCCTGGGACCCACAGGCGACCGCCACCACACCGACCCCTACGACCAGAGCGACCAAGCGAAGGCGACACCAGAGCGCGGAGGAACGGCCTCGCTCCAGCCGGCCCCCCGGCTTCGAGGCTGTCGCTTTCACGGACCCGTGTGGTGCTCTCCTTGCCATCCGAAGCGAGAGTAGAAGCCTGATGGTCCTCCAACAATGAGCCAACAGGACTATTCCGCACGCCACCCCAAGATGCCCCAGCCAGCTCGACGACTTCGACCAGCCGACCAACAACAACCGCCGCCCCGCGGCCCTCCACGACTCTGGCCCCCGCACCGGCCTGTGACCCCAACTACGAGGGCGCCTGCGTCCCAATCGCCAGAGACGTCGACTGCGCCGGGGGCAGCGGGAACGGGCCCGCCTATGTCCGCGGCCCCGTCTAGGTCGTGGGCAGCGACATCTACGACCTCGACCGTGATGGTGATGGCATCGGCTGCGTATAGACCCCACCCAACGCCACAGGGGCCTGATCAACAAGGGCACCCGGGGTGCCGACAGGCAACCATGCGCATCGTTCCCCCGAGCATCAGGGCTCTCTGGGTGTGGACTGGCTTGGCGCTTCTACTCCTGACCGGGTGCACATCAGATCCACCCCGAGAATCCGCCGGCCCGCCCACTACCGCCAGCTCGACCACCACAGCCCACATCGAACCGGTCAGTCCGACTACGTCGCCACCCACAGGAGCGTCGGCGGCCTCTACGACCACGTCCGCTCCCCACAACCCTGTTGCGGTCCTTGGCCCCGAGTCAATCGCCGAAGCCTTCTCCCGAGTGGAGGGCTGGCCGACCGTCCGCGCCACGGCAGTGTTGGACAACGCCATCACCGACGCCACCGGGGAGATCGTCAACGGTGAACGCGTGACCACTGAGGAGTACTGGGAGAACAACGTCACCGTCGGGTCCGTCACCTTCAAAGGACTGGCCACCCTCTTGACCGGTCGCACCGCCGGCAACATCGACCTAGCCACCGAGCTGGCGTTGGGCGGATCCCAGTACATCCACGACAAAGCGTGGCTCTACCTGCCCCGGCGGATTGCTCACACCCTCCACGATGAGATCAACGAGGAAGGCACCCCGTGGGTGGCGATCCAAATTGAGGGACTAGACGACACCGCACACTTCGCCCTCCGGCTCATCGCACCGTTCACCTCCACCCGCCTCGACCCCGACCCCCAGGAACAGTTCACCGCGACCCTGACCGACGTGATCGGCGACTACGCAACCTACGAAACCCAGATCGACGACATCGCGGTCACGATCAGAATCGATCGCAGCGGAGCATTGCGATCGATTCTCTCGCTGGCCTCCGACTCCCGTTTGGGAGCCCAACGATTCGAGCTCACCTACGACCCCATCACAGCGAACAGGCCAGACCCTCCCGACGTTCGCGACTCCGAAGACATCACTGAACGCTTCAATGAGTACGTACGACTCCGCTACGAAGCGGCACCTCAAACCCTCAACGGCTAACCAGCCTCATCGACCGCCGCCGAGCCAGCGCACCACCCGGCCTCATCAGGATGTCCCGCACATCCCCATATCCCGCCGCTGACCGTCCCAATGCCGGGATGGTGATGGAGGATTGGCATTGGCACACCTGGCAGGATTGACCACATGGAACACGATGTCCTCGCCGCTCGAGTTTCGGAGGCAGCCCAGCTCTCAGGGGGCTTCCGTCTCCGCTCAGGACTAACGGCAGACACCTACTTCGACAAGTACCAGTTCGAGTCAGACCCCGAACTCCTGGCGGCCGTAGCTGCTCACATGGAGAAGCCGATACCGGCCAATACCGACATGCTCGCTGGCCTCGAACTCGGCGGTGTTCCCGTCGCCACTGCCCTCTCGCTGGCCTCTGGCCTGCCCGCGGTGTTCGTACGCAAGAAGGCCAAGGAATACGGCACCGCCAAATTGGCCGAAGGCCCTTCGATCGAGGGGAAACGTCTACTCGTTGTCGAAGATGTGATCACCACCGGCGGCCAGATCGTCTTGTCGACCCAGGACCTCCGTGAGCGCGGCGCGATCATCAC
>JAAETI010000387.1 GCA_024228555.1 bacterium
ACGCCGTCGATCAGCGACTCGGCCAGCCCGGTGATGCCGTTGAGCGGGGTGCGCAGCTCGTGGGAGGTGTTGGCCAGGAACTCGTCCTTGAGCTTGTCGATCTCACGTAAGCGCGCCGATGTCTCGCGTTCCTGGCGCACCGTTTCGGCCATCAGCCGACCCCGGGACTTGAGACGGTAGCGGTTGAATAGCAACAGGAGGAAGAGCAGCAGCGACGCGAAGCCGACCACAAGTCCGATGGGAAGGAATCGCTGCCGCTCGAGCTCTAGGGCGGCGACCGCTTGCCGCTGCTCGAGCAACTCGATCTTATTCTCCTTTTGTTCGACGTCGAAGCGGGTCTGCAACTCGGCCAGGGAGCGGCTGCTCTCTTCGGTGGACGACGCCCTCTCGAGCTCCCTCTGGAGCTGGAGCGCTTCGAACGCTTCGCGGTAGTGGCCCAGCGCAGCCTGGACCTCCGTCAGCCTGCTCGAAGCAGTCAAGCGGAGTCTGTCATCACCAACGGCGGTGCCGAGGTCGAAGGCTCGGTCAAAAGCCGCTCGAGCGGCTTCGTACTGTTCTCTTGCCAGGTTGATGTCACCGATGCCGATCCAGATGTTCCCAGCGCCGGAGTTGTAGCCAGTCTCTTCGGCGATCGGAAGCGCGCGGCGATAGTAGGACATCGCCCGCTCGAGGTCACCCAGTGTCTGGTAGTCATCCCCGATCACGCTCAGCGTGATCGCGATGCTTCGGCGGTTTCCGAAACGCTGGCGGATCTCCAGTGCGCGCAGGTGGTAATCGAGTGCTGTGGACGCTTTTTCCTGAGCTCCGTAAACTAATCCCATGTTGTAAAAAACCCGACCGACGTTCTCTTCATCGTTCAGCCGCTGATGGATATCGAGAGACTGCTGGTGAACCTCCAGGGCCCGATCGTATCACTCGGTCCTGAAGTTGACGATCGCGATGTTGTTGAGGCAGGCTACGACTTGCAGGAGGTTGCCGGTATCCTCCGAGATCTCATGAGCGCGAAGATAGGCG
>JAAETI010000388.1 GCA_024228555.1 bacterium
CGACGCCGATGTCCAGTGGGTGCAGGCGCGGGTTCGACAACGGGTGCTTCGCTGGTGCGTCCGTCAAGGCTATCTCGACAAGGATGACGCAAAGGACATGGCCCAGTGGCGCAACGGCGGCGGCTTCTCGGTCGATGCCTCGGTCCGAATCGAGGCCGATGACCGGGCCGGACTCGAGCGGCTGCTGCGCTACTGTGCCCGCCCGCCGTTCGCCCTGGAGCGGCTGGAGGCCATCGACGCGCACCGGCTGATGTACCACCTGCCCAAAGCGCAACCGAATGGCTGCACCGAGTTGATACTCACCCCCCTGGAGCTCATCGACCGGCTGGCGGCGCTGATCCCCCCACCGCATACGCATCGCCACCGCTACCATGGGGTCCTGGCGCCGAATGCCACATTGCGCGCCGCAGTCACCGCATTGGCCCGGGAGGCCTCGAACAGTGCACAACAGCAGCCAGGGCAAGAGAAGGCGACCACAGACGATGTCGTCGAGAGTCTTTGGCGCTCACCCGCCCGTTACCTCTGGGCCATGCTGCTGGCGCGCATTTACGAGTCTGCGCCGCTCGCCTGTCCCCGGTGCGGCGCCGATATGCGGATCATCGCCTTCGTGACCGACGGCGTTTCCGTACGCGGAATACTGGAGCATATCGGCGAGCCTGCACAACCCCCGCCTGTCGCCCCAGCGCGCGGCCCACCCGCATGGGAAGAGGAGGCAGAGCCGCTTCCGCGGCTCGACTCCCTCGCCCAACCCGAGCCTGACTTCCAATTCGACCAAACGGTGAGCTGGTGATCCAACACCAGTGACCCGATCGAGTCGCCCTCCACACCCGGGGCGACGGGTCGATTCTGCGCCCCGAGCGCCCTCTGCGGCGGTTCCTTGCGCACTACCGGCGCCGTGCCCTATCAAAGCCTCCCTTTCGCACCTCTCTGCTTCCATCCCGGAGGAAGGTGATGTCCGATTCCTGCACTTGATGACAGAGATCGAGGTGGTATGATCGGCCAGGAAGGGTTGGATCGCCTATC
>JAAETI010000389.1 GCA_024228555.1 bacterium
ACGATGACACGAGCTGGCGGGGGTGCCCCGCGCAGCCACGGAGGGTTGATGAAGCTCGGATTCATCGTCTCGGAGGTCACGGTGTCACGTGACATGCCGTGTCGTCCCGCTGATCCCGCCCAGGTGAAGCGTTGGCTCGCTTTCTTGCATAACCACAAGGATGTCATTGACGCAATGGATTTCTTTACCGTGCCGACGGTTTCCCTGCGGGTGCTCTACGTGCAGTTCGTCATCGGTCATGGCCGACGACGTATCGTTCATTTCAATGTCACGTCCAAGCCCACATCGGCCTGGGTGATCCAGCAGCTGCGCGAGGCGTTCCCGTACGACACCGCGCCAAGGCACCTTATATTCGATCGGGATACGATCTTCAGTCCCGCTGTGGTGAGATTCGTGAGGGCTATGGGCACCAAGCCCGCCCGAACGGCTTATCGTTGTCCTTGGCAGAATGGCGTCGCGGAGCGATGGATCGGTAGCTGCCGACGAGAACTGCTCGACCATGTGATCGTCTTTGACCGGCGTCATTTTATCCGGCTTATGCGCTCTTATCTCGAGTA
>JAAETI010000390.1 GCA_024228555.1 bacterium
ATCGATGATCGCCGGGGCCGCGAGGTCGCCGGAGATCGTGATCCGGTCGTTCCCGTCAAACGTCCGGATCAGGATGGAGTCGACCAGAATGTCCGGTTGAAAATACCCATCGATGCTGGATTGCACCTGCGGCACGCCGAAACTGTCCGTGATCTCGATGGTGTCGGCCTGGTTGGTGGCGATGATGTGTAACACACCGTCGACCACTCCGGTGCCCGAGACCACAGCTGTCGTCGCCGCGGTGTCGAGGAGGCCCGCTCTGTCGGTCACCTCGAGCGTGATGGGATAAATGCCGCCATCTTGGTACATATGCGTCGCGGTCACCGAAAAGAGGTCCGTGCCCTGCTCGATCAACGCATCCTCTGTGACTTGGCCATCGCCCCAGACCACTCGCACGGTATGGACGTCCAACAGATCGGGGTCTTCAAACGTCCCTATCAGCGTCACCACATCGCCTTCCCCTGCTAAATTCACCTCGGTAGCGTCACTGTTCAGAGCAGTGACTTGCGGCGCCGTGTTCGCCGGGGCGGACAGGACCACAATCTTGTTGGAGCCATTCGTCGTCTTCACCCCTCCACCAATCCAAAAAACCGTAAACTGTTTCTTTTGCTCCACCGTCGCCGTATCCTTCAAATTATCGATCGTTTCCGGTTTGGCGACAGAATCAATGCCGCTCGCATTGTGCGTTACCCTGGATTCCACGGTCCCTTCCAGCGTGGATTTGGCAACAGGAATGCCGACAAGACTCCGAGTGCGAGCGCTGGTGGCCACCTTGACCTCATCCCACCCCAACGTGGCCGAGAGCGTGGCCTGGGCCCCACTGAGGGTGGCGCTATCGATGGTGACCACCTCGGCGTATTCGTTCAGTTTCAGATCGGCGATCGACTTGGACTGAGAAACTCCCCCGGCACTCCAGGACGTCGCTTCCAACGTGAGCGAATCCTGGGACGAATTGCCGGCGGTCAGGACCACACCGTTCTCCCCGTTCTGGCTGGTGACTGTTGTGCCGTTCCCATCGATCCTCGCTTCCACGGTCGGCGCACTGTCTTTCCCCAGGTTGGCGGTGACCATGGCCTCCGGCGAGACGACGATCCCCCCTGAGGCGGAGGTGGCCGTGGCCAACAGATTCGTCGTCTTCAACGCCTGGAGTTGCACATCTCCCTCGGCCGTGACCGTCGCGCCGGGGCCGATCCGAGCCAAGGTGGTGCGGGCCAGTGTGGTCGACGTTTCCCCTGAGCCGCCTGCGACCAGAGCCCCGTAATTGGCGGTGGTACTGGCGTCTACCGTATCATGCGACTCGGCCACCAACGTAAAGTCCCCGTCCTGAGCAACCACCTGCGCTTTACTGCCGACATAGGCGTGCACCATTTGCGAATCACTACCTTGGTGCTGGAGTTTGACGGTACTCGTCACCTGCCCGACACCTGCCAAGAGGCCGAAGGCGTTGCCGATGGCGTCTGCTTTGACATCCGTGGCCGAAAAGGCCTCGATAAACACCGCTCCCTCCGCGGTGATATCTGCATTCGTGACCGTTTGCGCCGAGTCCGTCGCACCGATGAAGGCCCGGACCGAGGGTTCGAGCGTCGCCGTCACATTGGCCCCGATCCCGCCAAGCAGCGAGCCTTCGGAGCCCCAGGCGATGACCTGGGACCGACCGGCCAGCGGAGTCGGCTTCAGGACTTTTGCGTTCTGTTCGAACTTCTGGACGCCCCCCGTGCTGGGGGACGACAGATCGATGATCAACAGATGTGAGGCATTAGGGTCGATCCCGAAAATAGTATAGGTCCGGCCCTGCCCGGCCGCCGTATCCGGGGCCCCCACCATCAAGTCCGGGGCCTTGTCACCATTGATATCCCCCAGAGCTGCCACCGTGGCCCCCAGGTGCGCCTGCGCTTCGGGGCCTGTGATGGCCAACACCTGACTGCCCAAATCCGTGAACGCCTGCCCGGAGAGATCTCCAAGGGTCTCGCTGCCGAACAGCAGATAGGCCACGCCGGCCTCTGCACTCGTGCCTACCTCGACGAACGGGGCACCGATGAGCAGATCATCGAACCCATCACCGGTGAGATCCCCCACCCCGGCCACCGCCATACCAGCGCCATCGCCCGCGGTCACGCCATTGAACACCACCCCATCGGTGCCATCCAGCATCGTGAGATCGATCGTATTCGGAAACGATTGGGTGGTCCCAAACACGAGATACGCCTGCCCGGCTCCGTTTTGGCTGTTGGGCGCCGCTCCAGGGGCCCCCACGATCACGTCATCCAGCCCATCTCCATCGACATCCCCCGCGCCGCCTACCGAAATGCCTGTCTGACTCCCGATGCTGCCCTGGAGCGTCGCCCCCACGCCCTTGCCTGTGAAATCGCTGACGTCCACCGTGGGGGTAAAGGGACTCGTGCTCCCAAACACAACGTACGCGGCATCGGCACCTGGCGCCCCTACGATCACGTCGGCAATCGTATCGCCGTTGACATCACCGGCAGCGCCCACAGACAGACCCAACCGAGCCACCTCGGCTCCCAAAGGCTGCATGCTGCCGCTGAGATCAGTTTCGAGCACCACGCCCGTGGCGCCCCCAATCTCGAAGTGAACCAGCGAGATGGTGTACATGCCCGGTTCATCAAAGGTGTAGGGGTGCGATGGATTGTTGAAACCGCTCTGATTATCCGCGACGATGTCGCCATTGATCGTGAGTCGTGCACCGTCGTCCGCGCCAACCGTGAAGTGGTACGTGCCGGCGGTTTCCACCACCAAGAACCCATCATACGTGAACACCGAACCATCCAAGCTGGTCGCATCCGTCCCGATCAAGCTGGCTGTGTCGTCTTCCAGGTAGGTCGATAGTGTGTTGGCGTCAGAGAGCCGATCATCGCTGCGTGGATAATTCACTTCCGTGGAGACAAAGGTCGCGTCGCTGGCGTGGGAATCGATGTAATTGACCGCCTCGGCCACACTATGCAGTTCGCCGGAATCGTAAAAGGCGCCCGCCAGGGGGCCTTTTACGATTCCTACCTCGCTGGCGAACGAGACGGCGAACCCGGTGGTCCCATCCAATTCACTCAGGTCCCACGTCGCCGTAACCAGAAAGTCCGACGTCAATGGTGCCAGCGTTCCCGAGAGGGTGCTTTGGAGGTTGACCCCCGTACTGCCGCCTTTCTCGTTGTGCACCAGCGAGAGCGCGTAATTGCCTGGGGCATTAAACGTATACGAGACCGCGGGCGCATTGAACCCGCCGCTGTTCTCTACCACCACATCGCCATCGATGGTCAGGCGCGCCTGATCGTCGGAGCCCAGTTGGAACTGGTACGCACCGGCGGTTTCCACCACCAAGAACCCATCATACGTGAACACCGAACCATCCAAGCTGGTCGCATCCGTCCCGATCAAGCTGGCTGCGTCGTCTTCGAGGTAGGTCGATAGTGTATTGGCGTCAGGGAGCCGATCATCGTTGCGTGGATAATTCACTTCCGTGGAGACAAAGGTCGCGTCGCTGTCATTGTCTTCGATGTAGCTGACGGCCGCGTCGACACCCGAGAGTTGGCCGGAATCGTAAAAGCTCCCGGCCACCCCGGGTTCCATCTCCATCCCGAACAACACATAGACATGGCCCTGCTCGTCCTGCGCCCCGGGCGCGCCGATCACCAGGTCGTCAAATTGATCATTGTTCAGGTTCGTGCCCACGAGAGAGGCGCCAAACTGATCGCCGGCCTGTTCCCCAAAGATCACGGCATCGGCCTGGTCGATCGAGCCGGCGAATCGTTCGACCGAACCAAAGACGACAGACACGGCCCCGGCGCCCTCGTTGAACGTGGGATCACCCACCACCAGATCATCCAAGCCATCGCCGTTCACGTCGCCCACCCGGCTCACGACCCCGCCCCCTACCGTAATCGGCACACCCGCCAACCGCGAATCATCAATGGGATAATTCCCCGTGTCCGGATCGTGGAAGCCATACACCAAGTAGGGCGTCGTCCCGCCGACTACGAAATCATCAAAGCCGTCCCCATCTATATCGCCCACTCCCGTCGCCACCGCGCCCACCTCGTCGGTGTCCTCCACCCCGCTCACCGCAAAGCCATCCTCCCCATCCAATTGCGTGGGATTAAACGTGGGGATCCCCGTGGACTCCGAGCCCACCAACAAGTTCGCCCCGGGCTGGGTAATCCCCAAACCCTCTATGCCCAAATAGTGCGTGCCGCCCGGGGTCAGCGAGCCCTCATGAAACCGCACCAGATTGCTCGTGCCATTACTGGAGAGCGCCCCCGTCTCCTCGGGACTTACGCGAATGGTGTTGGCCGGAGCCCCTTCAGGCGTGATGAGGTAATAGGTCTCGCCATCCTCAAGCCCTACCAAGGATGTGCCCCAGGCCGCCTGATACGTAAGGGCCGTCCCCGCCGTCAGGCTAGGTGTCCCGTCATTGAATGTAAACGTATCGGCCACCTCGTCCACCGTGACAGTCCAGGCACTTGGCCCGCCCAACCACACCCGATCGCCCGCGTTATTGGTCGCGAGGGCAAGTGTCGTAAAGTAGGCATCCATCGTGCCATCCCCATCCACATCCCCCAACGCCACCGACGATCCCGAGGGACTCCCCACCGTTTGGCCCGTGCCCACAAATTGTCCGGCATTACTGGAGCCTTCATTCAGGTACACCAGCCCGGTCCCGTCACTGCCCGAGACCACCAGGTCCAGGAAATGGTCCCCATTGAGATCTCCTAAGACCACCTCTCCTCCGCCCCCGATGCCAAACAGTTGCCCGCTGTCCACAAACACGGCGGGTTGGCCCGCTTGCGTTTGGCTCAACCACACCGACACCTGATTGTTGAACCCATCGAAGAGGCTGAACAGGGCGTCCACATCCCCATCCCCCTCGATATCGCCCAAGACCACGTCGTCGCTCCCCGTCTCCGGGCCGACGCCTTGCCCATTCTCCGCAAAGACGCCTACCTCGCCGCCCTGAGCTCCACCCTGATTCAGGTACACCTGATGTTGCTCCGAGTCGCCCGAAAGGATGACGGTATCCAGATCGCCGTCCCCATCCACGTCCCCCAGGACGAGCACTTCACTGTCGACGGCCGCGCCGATCATTTGCCCGCTATCCAGGAACACGCCCGCTTGCCCCCCTTGCTCGCCACCTTGGTTGAGAAACACTTGATCGGCCGCCCCAATATTCGCGAGCACCACATCCAAGTCGCCGTCCCCATCTACGTCTCCTAACACTCCAACGGTGCTGTTGTTGCCACCCAACATCTGGCCGCTGTCGACAAAGACCCCGGCCACACCCCCTTGCGCCCCGCCCTGATTGACGAACAACTGATTGGCAGCCGAGACACCCACCACGAAGGCATCGAGATCCCCATCTTCATCCACGTCGCCCAGCACCACATCCACACCATCACTGCCTAACGCTTGTCCACTGTCGGTGAACACCCCTTCCACACCTTTTTGGGCTCCGCCCTGGTTCAGATACACGCGGCTGGGTGAGTTCGCGCTAACCACGAGGGCGTCGATATCCCCATCCCCATCCACGTCACCTAACGCGACATTGTCCGAAAGGGTCAAGTCACCAATACGTTGCCCGCTATCCACCAACGTGCCTGTGCCCGCGTCTGCCAAAAAGCGGGGATCCAGATCCAGATCGATGACCACACCGGCCGCCGCATCGGCCGTCGTTGCCGCAAACTGCAGCCTGTCGCTGTTCCCATTGACGATGGCATGGTAGCGGGTGTCCGGTACGAGCCCCCCGACATGAGCCCCCGCCGCGCCGGTATAGATGAAGGCGTCGCCCGTTTCCAGCCCGGTCGCTTGGGTAAAAGTTACAGTATCCGCCTCGACATCCACCTCCTTGAAGTCAAACCGGGTCGGGGCGCCAAAGACCACCTTGGCCTTGCCCTCCTGTCCCATCAGCACATCGCGCACCCCGTCGCCATTGACATCCCCGGGACCGGCCAACGACTCCCCAAGCAGAGTATTGCTGGTCGAGCCGCCCACCCCGAATCCATTGACGCCGTTGAGGTGGGACAGGTTGAAACTATTCGTAGCCCCTAAACTCTGTGAGCCATGCACGACATACACGTGGCCATGATTGTTGGAACCGGAGTTTGGCGCCCCGATAGCAAAATCATCGATTCCATCATCACTGATATCGCCCAGCCCACTCACGGCCGTCCCAAGTTGATCGCCCTCCGCGAGCCCCGTGATGGACAGACCCGCGCCAACGTCCAGAGTTGTCACGTCCAAAGTCGGCGTAAATCGTTCGGCCCCGAACACCACGATCACCTCGCCCCACTCATTATTAAAATCCTGCAGTCCCAGCAGCACGTCGTCATACCCGTCGTGGTTGACATCACCCGCGCCGCTGAGCGCTTGGCCCAGGCCACTGGGTCCTGTGAGTACGGTGCCATCGCGCCCATCCAGCAGCCGCGCGTCGAGTTCCAGGCCTCGGGCATGCGCCGCGCCAAACACCAGAACCGCTTCATTGGACTCCGGCGCGCCGATCAAAAGATCTTCGACCCCATCCCCATTCACGTCGCCCGCATCGGCCACAACCTGTCCAAAGGTGGACCCGGCACCATCGATGACGAAGCCGCCCAGGCTGTAGAGCAGTTCTTGTGAAATAACCCCCATCTCCCCGGTGATGTTGCTCTCCAGGATGGCGCCGGTGGAGCCTCCGGTTTCCCAATGGGTGAACGCGATCGGGACCAGGCCGGCCCGGTCGAAGGTGACCACGCCCGAGGCCGCGCCCTTGCTGAAATTGCCTATAAAGGTCTTCTCGATGACGACCTGGTCACCGATGCGCAATCGGAAACCATCGTCAGCCTGTGCCTGGAAGGTATAGGTCCCCGCCTGGGGCACGTCCAGATAGCCCTGGTAGGTGAACACCGAACCGGTCAGATCGGTGTCCGGCGCGTTGGCAGGGGCGTCGTCGCCGAGAAAGGTCTTCAGGCCCACCGAATCACTCACGGAGTCCTGATCAGCGGGGTAGTTGAGCGCGGTGGAGGTGAAGAACAGATCGGGTCTGGTCTGAGACGCCGCCAGCTCGGCCTGATCCAGGGTCTCAAACAAGCCGGTATCGTAGAACGTCCCTTGCAGGCCGTCCCCCGCCCCCGCCAGGGTGGCCAGCGTGACGGCCCCCGAGGCGCCGAACCCGGCAGACCCATACAGCAGATAGGCGCGCTCGTTCCCTGCTGCGCCCAGCAGTAGATCATCCACCCCGTCGGCGTTCACATCCACCGCCACCATCGCGTCTCCGACGGCATCCCCATCTTGACCGGTGATGACCACGTCGGCCTGAGTAATCGTGGCAGGAAATCCGCCGGCCGAGCCGAACACCACCGACACCTGGTTTGCCGACGAATCCCCGATGAGGACGTCCTCGATGCCGTCGTCGTTGAGATCGCCCGCGCTGGCGAGCACATTTCCCGCGACATTGAGCATTGCTCCCGTGGAAGAATCCAACGACGAGAGGTCGATTTGCGTCACCGACGCGTCCGCCGTCCCGAACACCACATAGTTGCCCGACGGACCAGCCACCAGCAGGTC
>JAAETI010000391.1 GCA_024228555.1 bacterium
GGCGATGTACGCCTCCACATCCTGGTTGTCCAAGATCCTTGCGCCTAGAGCAATCGTGAGAAGCACCAGAGGGACGATCGTGAACAGGGCGTAGTAGGCCAAACCAGCACCGAGACGCATCGTTCGGTCTTGGCGCCATGCGGTGTAGGTCGTAAGCCCGATGTCGTAGAGGGAGGCAATGACCCCGCGGTATCGCTCGGTATCGATGAACTGCACCAGCCCCTCCTCTTCTGGGCCAACAACTTGGTGGCTCGCCAGTTCGTGCTCTCTGCACCATGACACGGGTCGTAGGCAGCGTCGTCGCTCCGGTGGTGTGATTCTCCGATGGCGTGATTGTCGCCTGGAGCGGCCTGGGCAGGCAAGCCCCGCTCTCACCCAGTGTGGGTGATTGGCTCGGTGCGGTCTTTCACCCCTCGTGAGTGATGCCCAATCCTCTGACATAGCCGAGAGTAGAAGGGATTACGGCACCCAATGAGGAGCACCCGTCATGAATGAGCTCGTCGTTGTCGCCTTTGACGACGAACTGAAGGCCGACGAGGGCCTGATCGCAGCCATGCGACGGCAGATGGACGGATACCTTCAGATGAGAGATGCCGCTATTGCCGTCAAGACGAAGCGGGGAAGGCTCAGGGTCCGTCAGACAACC
>JAAETI010000392.1 GCA_024228555.1 bacterium
GATCCACCAGCGACGGCCGACATGTTCCTTCGGCAGCCAAGTCAGCGAAGCCGACGACATTTGCAGCAGCGCCTTGCCATCTGCCCGATAGCTCCCGGCAACCGGTCGACCCAACGAATGTCCCATCGCTTCGCAGTTCGAGAAACCCAACCGATCCCTCAACCAGGAGGCGTTCGCCCTCGTGAACAAGCTCATCGAGCAACCAAATGACATCCACGACCTGGCCGAGATCAATCGCCGGGGGTGCCTCGAAGACGAGCTCGACCGTCGGGCCCCGCAACATGAGCTGGTCCCCCGACACCTCATAGCTATCAGCAACTGCGATCGCACCCTGGAAGGCCTCGGCCACCACTGCACGGTCGCCGCTGCACCCAACGGTTGTGATGTAGCGCATTGTGATCGTGAGGCTGGTGCCAGATACGTCGTAGTCTGCCCCGAAGCCGTTGCAGCCGTCATGACCACCCGAACCGAACAGCAGGCTCGGTTCATAACCATCGACAACTTCGAGGCCAGACACCAAGATCCACAAGGTGCCAGCCAGCGACACAGCGGGACCAGAACTCTCACCGTCGTCGCCTGCCGTGAAGTCATCTCCATCCTCGACGTCCAGGGAGGTTCGGGTCTCCACGGATGCCAGCGTCGTTGAGGTCAAGGCGTCAGCAGCGACATCAGCCTCCCGTGCCTCACCCCCGCAAGAAGCAACCGCCAAGATGCCGATTGTGACCAGAGGGATCGGCGCCCGACTCCCTACACCGCGCATGACATCAGCGGACCCCTGTCTCGACGCACAGCAACAGCTCGCACGATACTCTCGCATCGTGACCGCCGCAGTCACCGGTTGAGCAGTGCGCAGCAGCACACTGGTCGTGTGGACCCATACACGGACCAGCTCGGGCAACCGATCCGTGATCATGTCGGCGATGGTCTGACCGCAGATGAGCGGCAGGAATCTGCCCGCCGGCTAGTGCCCGGCACCATCGTGGAAGGAGAGGTGGCGCCTACTTTCCAATGGGCTTCTGGATAGCCCTGGCGGTTATGTATGACCGATCCACCGAACGACTGCGTTCAGATCATCGTCGTCCGTTCTCTCGAGGCTACGCGCTCCGAAGCCACGCAGTTCCAACATTGGCCCGGGTCAACTGCGCGGGTACGCCGGCTCTGCGCGTTGGCCCGGCTCGGCCTGGGATTGTGTTCCACGAAGGTCGTGATGATGTTGGACGTTCGGTCAGCCGTACCCAGGTTGCCAGTCCTCGGCGTCGACGGCCAGGAGGTTTCCTTGGGCCAATTCGGTCCAGAGCCGCCGAACATCACCTATTGGCCCGTCGACCATGTGCCGTATCGGGGCGTCATCGTCTTCCAAGTTCTCCCAGATCAGCTGGCTGCCGCGGGTCCGGTGCTCGATTGTGTTCTTGGCAGTTGGGTGTCTCCTGTGGAACTGTCGCTCGGCCGAGGGTTCCTCGTCAGCGACCAGGCGGAGTGTCCTCTGGGGGGTCGGACGGTTGCTCGATCCATTCAGTGAGTAGTGGGTCAAGAACCTCGGGATGGCGGGTGAAGATCGCCACGATGCGGCGGCTGTTGGTCTCGCGTAGCACCACCATTGCTGTTCCGATGCGTCGGCCCCAAGAACTGCCGGCGATGCGCAGCTCATGGTCCGGTGGCAGTGGCCAGGGGGACTCGATCTGTGCTTGCTCCTTGGGCAACAAGACCAGAGGTGGTTGCACGCCGAACGTGAAGTCGAAATCGGCTGGTTGGAAGGACTCGGCGCCTACCTTCAAGCGTGACGGGGTGAGCACGATCCGGTTCATCCGGTAGATGCTGCTTAGATGCAAGACGGGAAAGACCAAGAGAACTGCTGCTAGCGCCAACAGGCCCTGGAATGAGTGGTCGCTAGCGGAGGAGACGACTATGAGGAGAACGCTGAGCGAACCGAAACTCCATGCAAGCCGTGCCAGGGTACGGAACTCACGGTAGAGCACGTCATTGGCCACTGGTTCCCCC
>JAAETI010000393.1 GCA_024228555.1 bacterium
CAATGAAAAGAGGATATTGATCCCATCGAGTGAATCGATACCCAGTTCCTCGAAGCTGCTGTCAATCGTGACCTTCTCCAACTCCAGGTGCTGCGTTTCGGCAATGCAGCTAATTACGCGCTGCTCGAGCTCATCTGCCATGTCCTGCGAATTCTAACATATGGAGAGGGTTGCCTAGGTCCGTTCCTCCTCGGCCGGGTGCTTAACCGATCTGGGGATCGCGGCCCGGGACCATGTTGTAGGCTTCTGCCGGTAGCAGGCCCTGGCGAACGGTGACTTCCAGTTGGGCCAAGACGGTATGAGCACGGCGTGGAAGATTCTTTCGGAATCGAGCCGAGAGTTCTGGTAACTGTTCCAGGGCGGCCAGAGTGTCGCGGAGCATGGTTTTGAGGTCTAGGGCGCCTGGAGCTTGATCCAAGGCCCAGAGGGCTTCCGCATAGTCGGCATCCAGTTCAAAGAGCTGTCGCATCAATCGTTGCGGAATCTCCGGCGGTGTCAGATCCATTCGGTCCAGGACACGAAACAGCGCCAACAAATCGAGCCGGGCCGCTTCCAGACGGGCGCGGACATCGGCGGGAACTTCCACCGCTTGACGGGCCATGGCTAGAGCATGGCGCATCGCAAGGGGGAGGTCAACGGCTGCCGGGCGACCTCCGGAGAAAGAAACGCTAGGCGAGAGAAACCATGCGCAGCCGGTCTAACAGCGCCCAGTTGTCGTTCAACAACAGCAGGCGTAACGCTAGCAGGCGCCGGGCTCCGGCTTCACTCCAGCGCATTCCGGCTTGGCGGAAACGAGCATGGACGACCTGCTTATGAGCGCTCTCCACGGCGCCGCTGCCGATCCCATAGCCCAGCCGCAGATACTCGTCATAGCGCATGCGCCCGGCATTCTCGCTGTAGTAGCGGATGAGCGCCCGCAAGCTCTCGCGCGACTGCGGTGTTTGCGGCCGCATCCGCTTCAGCCGGGCGATGACCTCTTGCACCTTCCCGGCCTTGAGATCCTCGGCGATCTGGTGAACCCAACCGTCGGCTTGCGCCGAACCTTTCCCGTAGCGGAGCTGAGCGAATTCCCAGGCGTGTTCCAGGGCGTGCCAGAAATCGAGGATTTCACAACGGCGCACAAACATCGGGGCGCGATTCCAGATCCATTCCGCGCCATCGCCGACAACGACCACCACGGTGTGGGCGCCCACCCAGCCCAACTCCCGCAGTTGCGCATACAGCCCAGCGAAGATGGCGTCGGCATTCCCCAGGCAAGTGACCAGAAAGCGGCGCACCAGCGAGCGCCGGCCCGGGGAGACCTCCGTGCGCTCGCTGGGCCGCAACAAGACGCCCGTCTTGACTTCGCGGAAATGGCCTTCCTCGAGGGGAGGCAACAGTGGCAGGGTTTCGCCGTCCCTACGGCGGCGCCGTCGGGAGCGCACTTGCATGCCCAAGCTGCAGCCGTCCACGGCTAAGACGACGGCTGAGGGAGCCGCCTGCGTGGGGGCGCCGGTACTGCGGCTGTCGGCATGATAGAGGCTCAGCTCGTCACTGTAGTTCGCCGCCGCCTCGCCCAACCGTTGCGCCACCCGCCAGATGCCCATGGGACTGATGGTGACCCCCAACAGCAACCAAGCCAAACGGGCTGCCAGCGGATACGGCGCCACGGTGGCCAGCAGAGCCAGCAATCGAGCCAGAGCACCACTGATGCGGCCGGGCTCTACCCCCAGCAAATCCAGTAAAGGCCGGCACTCGTAGCGGCAAGGCCGGCAACGGTAACGCGATATGGGAGCGTGCAAGCGTCCGGCACGAGCCAGCCAGGAGGCCGGTCGCGTGTCGTGGCGCCGCATGGGCTGACCACAGTGGGGACACCCAGGCGCGGTAGCCGGCGCCGCGGCGGCGACGGCATCGACCTTGCTTTGCAGGGCCGCCAACATCTGCGGGCGAAACTCGATCTCCACTTCCCGCTCCAGTAACACGAATTGCGGGAGTGCATCCGACAACACGGGACGTGCCGGCGGCGTCTCGGGTTCCGGGAGAGGTAGGCGCTGTTTGGGCATGGCTTCTCCATCTATGGGGGTGGTGGAGCGGGACGGCGGGATCGACGGGGACGCTGTTGGCGGGCCAGCGACAACAGTTCGGCATTGATCAGCAGCAGTTCGGCGGCGGCGTGTTTGAAGTGGCGACCCGCCTCGACCCGGGGACGAATCGTATCGACCCACGCGGCAGGAACCGTCTCGACGCGCTTCTTGCCGCCGGCCATGAAAGTGAGGGTCCAGAGCGGATGGCCGTCACCATCGGCGCAATGACAGGAAGGCTTTCCGCAGCGGCGATGGGAAAGCGCGAGCGAGCCCGGAAGAGCGTCCGGCGGGAGATGGAAGCGGGCCAGGAGCCGGCGAGCGCGGCGGCGGAGCCGGGAGGCCTCCGAGCCGCTGGGAGCAGGGATGTCGGACGCGTTGTCCATCTGCTTGTAATAATACCAGCAGAATAGGACAAAAAACAAGACCTTAGGAAAATGATTCTAATGTGATCGGTCTTGTGTACTACACCGAGTGACCCGAGAGCCGTCCTCTCCGAGCGTGGCCTAAACGTGCCACCCTCTCCCCGAGACCCGGTGTAGGCCGCCTTTCCCCAAATCGGTTAAGCACCCAGCTGCTAGGCGAGCATCAGGCTCCGGCCTTTTGGTTCTGGTATAGGATCGCCGAATCCACGTGCCGTCTCGATCCATACTTGAATCGCTGTTTTGACTTTGGCCAATGCGCCCTCCCG
>JAAETI010000394.1 GCA_024228555.1 bacterium
CGCTGGTGATGCCGGCTGCCGAGAGCTTTTCGATGTCGCCCTCGAATATGGAGCTGTTGTCGTCAGTAAAGTCTGTTCCGTTGGTTGCGGTGAGGTTGAGGGCTCTGACCAGCATGGCTGCCATTTCACCCCTGGTCAGGTTGCTGTTGGGGCAGTAGCGGTTATTAGCGGGTGGGTTACAGCCGTTGGTGATGCCGGCAATCGCCATTGCCTCGATATCGGCCTCAAAGACTGAGTTGTCATCGTCCCAGAACAATCCCTCACCCTCGACTCCGGGCGCCTCGTAGCTTGACGAATTGAAGAACAGTTCGGCGACCCAGGTGCCGTTGCTCCCTATGTACACGCCGAGCGACACGAACATCTTGTTTGCGCTCAAGATATTGGCGCGGTGTCCTGACGAGTTCATGAACATGCTGTGGATTGTGGAACAGCCAACCAGGTTGGGGCTGCCGTGGAAGGCAACGTTCTCGCCCCACGTGGAGGTACCCCCGGGAAGGATGGGGTTACGCTCGCTAGAGGTCATGTGCCGCAGCGTGCCCTCGCCGGACATCTTCTGGGAAAAGGCGCGCACATCGACGTTGAGATCGTATGCCATTTCGAGGGTGCCGACACCATTGGCTTGGCGGTCGGTATTGATCAGATCGAGCAGGCATTCCTCGAACTCCTCAGCGCTCAGCGCGGCAGAGGCCGGGGTAGAGGTGATTGCGGATGTCGCTAGCAGCAAGACGGCCAGCGCGGCAGTTGCTTTTTGGAGAAGACGCATTCTATCCAACGTTCGACGGTTAGCTGTTCACATACAGCTTCGGCACCTCTGAGTGACTACTTGACTACTTAGTGTGGTCGTCCATACTACGGAAACGGGTGGCCTAGGAGACATCGAGACCACGCTTGCGGGCACTTCGCCGGTAGCCTGACCCCTATGGAGCCAAGAACGCATTGGGAGAAGGCTAAGGATTTCCACACCGTTGAGCTGGAGTTCGTTGGCAACACTGTGATCTATAAGGACTGGTGGGATCCCGGCCATGATCCCAATCGGACCGAGATGACTGTTCCAGAGTTTCTCGATGGGCGGATGCACTACGAGATCAACAAGGAGCTCGGACCTCACATCTTGGCCGAGGCCCTGGAAACGGTCGAGCGTCTTACCTCCGGTGGTCCCGGTGTGGCCGAGCCCCCTGACTGAAGATCCGTCCTACAGCCTCGAGTGCAGCCATATGCCATCACCACACCCACCTCGGGGCATGTTTGGCGAGTCCCCTAGGTTCGGATCTTGACGAGCACCGCTTGACCTCGGGCAGTGACGACACCACCGGCGCTCAGCTCTGTCGCAACCACAACCTTGCGTTCCCCGATTTCGAGTGGTGTTCCGACCAGGTGCAGGGGGGCGAGCGGTGTGGGCGCCACGTAGTCGACCTCCAGACGGGCTGTCACAAAGCGAGGTGTGGGCTCGACACCGATGCTTTGGCCACGCTCCCGCATCCAGAAGATCGCCGCCGATCCGGTTGAGTGACAGTCGATGAGGCTGGCCACGATCCCCCCGTAGGCAAACTGACCGGCGGCCTTGTGGAACGGTTCCGGCTCGTGATCGGTGACCGTCTCATCGGCGACCAGATATGTCTTGATCTGCATCCCGTGCTTGTTGTTTCTGCCACATCCGTAGCACTCAGCGAAGTCCGGGGGGTATGTGTCCTGTACCGCAGGCTGGCTATTCATCGCACCATCATTGCAGGCAGCTTCTCGACTGTGACAAATGGCCCTAGCGCGATGTATCCCATGAGGCGCACGCTTGATGGTGGTACCGGCCCCGAATCGGAGGATTCAATCTTGAAGTACCGCATCGAGCGTAGCCGCAACGGTGAGTGGATCGTCGCCGACGTTTGGAAGCGCGGATCAGGTCTACTGTCCGACCCTCTTCTCAACAAGGGGACGGCGTTCAGCAAGGAGGAGCGCGAGCTATTTGAGCTTGACGCGATGCTCCCGTACCAGCCGACGGACCGTGCGCACCAGGTGCAGCGCGCCTACGAACATCTCCAGGATCGTGGTGATAACGCACTGGAGAAGTATGTCGCGATGACCGGTCTCATGGATCGCAATGAGACGTTGTTCTATCAAGTGCTGGCGAACAACGTTGAGGAACTTCTTCCCATCGTCTACACCCCGACGGTTGGAACGGCAGCGATGGGCTACAGCCACCTGTTCCGGCGGGGCCGTGGCCTGTGGATCACGCCCGAGCACAAGGGCCGCATCTTTGAGATTCTCGGTCATGCCCGCAGCGAAGACGTCAAACTCATCGTTGTAACTGACAACGAGCGCATTCTTGGGCTCGGCGACCAGGGTGTCGGTGGCATGGTCATCCCTATCGGCAAGCTGGCGCTGTACACGCTTGGTGCCGGAATCCATCCCGCCTACACACTTCCGATCAGTCTCGACGTTGGCACCAACAACGAACGCCTGCTCAACGACGACCTGTATGCCGGATGGCGTCACCCCCGCTTGCGTGGTGACGAGTACTACGAGCTTGTCGACGAGTTTGTCGACGCCATCGAACGCCGATGGCCGCAGGCGGTTCTGCAGTGGGAGGACTTCAAGAAGATCAACGCCTTTACGCTGCTCGACCGCTACCAGGATCAATTGCCGAGCTTCAACGACGATATCCAGGGCACCGCAGGGGTAGTCGTGGCCGGGATCCTGGCGGCGTGCCGGGCAACGGGGACCAAACTGGCTGATCAGCGGGTGTTGCTGGTTGGCGCCGGCGCCGCAGGCGTTGGGATCGCCCGACACCTCCGTCATGAATTGGAGCAGTCCGGGGTTTCAGGCAACGACCTTTGTCGAGCGGTGTCGCTTCTCGACACCTCTGGACTCGTTGCAACCGACCGGGCCCAGCTCGATCTCCACAAGCAAGACGTGGCGTGGCCAGCGGAGCTTGCGAGCCAAAACGGTCTGTCTGGCGAGTCGCAGCTCATGGACGTCATCAAAGCGGTCCACCCCACGGTGCTCATTGGGACCACCGGGGAGGCCGGTGTGTTCTCTGAGTCGGTAGTCCGCACCGTCGCTTCATACGTGGAACGCCCCGTGGTCATGGCTCTGTCGAACCCGACCAGCAAGACCGAGGCGAAGCCGGCGGATGTTTTTGAGTGGACGGAGGGTCGCGCCCTCATGGCCACCGGTAGTCCATTCGATTCCGTTGAGTACGGAGGCAAGACCCTTCGGGTATCGCAGGGCAACAACGTTTATGTGTTCCCTGGTGTTGGGTTGGCCGCAATCATCACCGGGGCAAAGCAGGTGACCGACTCGATGTTTGCGGCTGCGGCAAATGCTCTCGCCGATCTAGTCTCGGAAGAGGATCTGGAAGCCGGTGTTCTCTATCCACCGCTTGCCGACCTGCGCACCATCAGTCGAGCTATCGCCCGTGCCGTTGCCAGGGCGGCGTGCGAAAGTGGCGTTGGCAGGCAAATGAGCGACGAGGACATCGAAGCCGCACTCGACCATGAGATTTGGGACCTGGACTACCCGACACTCCGACCCGTATAGCGGCTATCTGCCGAGAACCTCTTTGAGGTTGGATACCAACCTCGAGACAACCGGAGCCGTTGCGTTCGTCCCCATCAATCCGATTCGCCAGGCTTTCCCTGCAAGGGGCCCAAACGCTCCGCTGATTTCGATACCTCGTTCCAGCATGGAGCCACGAATGCTGGCATCATCGACGCCCTCTGGGATCTCGACGATATTGAGCATCGGGGCACGATGCGTCTCGGGTGTGAATAGCCCAAGCCCGATCTCGGCCAATTCAGCGACGAGGAGATCGTGAGCCTGCTGGTGTCTGGCGAAGCGAGCCTCCATGCCTTCGGTGTGGATAAGGCGCAACGCCTCACGGAATCCGTAGATGTTGGCGATCGGGGCAGTGTGGTGGAAGACCCGGGCCCGGCTGCTGTCCTCTTCGCCCCAGTACGAGAACAGTCGCCGCAGGTCGAAGTACCAGCTGGCGACTGGGACGGAGCGATGATGAATTGCATCGATGGCCCGTGGGCCGACCGTGATCGGCCCAAGCCCTGGAGGAGCACCCAAGCACTTCTGGCTGCACGATCCAGCGGCATCGATGAGCCAGCCATCCGCATCGACGGCGACCCCACCCAACGAGGTGACAGCATCGACCATGAGCAGTGAGTCGTTTTCTCTAACGATTCTTCCGATATCGGCGAGTGGCTGGAGTGCTCCCGTGGACGTCTCGGCGTGAACCAAAGCGACGACCTTGGCAGGGCCCCGCTCGAATTCCCTGGCAATCGCCTCCGGATCGAGTACTTCACCCCAGCCGACCTCGACCGGTCGCACCACCCCTCCTGCCGCGATGGCGAGTTCGGCGAGACGCTGGCCGAAGTACCCGATACCGCCCACGATGACCTCATCGCCCGGCTCCACGAGGTTGAACATCAGGGTTTCGAGACCCCCGGTTCCAGTGGCTGATATCGGGACGGTGTGGTGGTTCGAGGTTTGATACAGGGCGCGCAGATCGGTCATCGTCTCTTCCATGACGGTCAGGAAGAACGGGTCAAGGTGACTGACGAGGGGAGCGGACATCGCGACGCTGACTGCAGGGTGCGGGTTGGACGGTCCGGGACCCAAGAGCAGGATCTCGGGAGGATCAAGTGGAGCACGCATACGGTTACCTCGGGTTGCGACACTCCCAGCGTACCGCGTTGTGAGCCGGGTCAGCCTTCGGTGTTGCCTCGCGGCGAACGGACCGATGCACGGACTTCCGCCCACTCCTCGTTAACCCAACGGATCCGACCCTCGGTCAGCTGGAATCAGGGAGCCCGCCACCCGACGGAACCCAACCCGGATCGTTCGACCAACCGCGGTGTTTGCCCAGATATCACCAACGCCACACAGATCCTCGAGGCCCTCGTGGGCACCAAGGACGACATCTGCCCCGCATCCAGCAGGGCAAGTACGCCGTCGGTCAGCGGCGGCAACACCACGTCGTGCCCCTGGCAGCAGCGCAGTCGCCATCATCCAGATGGCGATCGTGCGGGGGGAAGGTGATTAGGCGTCGTTGGACTGAATCTGGCGTCGGCATGGCGGCAGACTATCTGGATTGAGCGGCGAGGTTTGGTAGGGGTCAGTCATATGTATCGTGATTCGTAGCCGATCTACAAACAAGATGAAGAGCCCTCAACCATCACATAGCGCCAGCGCATTGGGTCGAACCATCGACTTCGAGTACCCGTCGAACGTCGTAGCCGTTTTCGGATCGCTGGCGACAGCAACCCTATTCGGCAGCTACAACATCCTTGCGTCAGCACCGCTGCAAACGTCCTGGGGCGCAGCGGGTATGGGTGCGTTCCTCGCTTGGGCTATCGCCCGCGAGTTGGACCCAGACAACACCCGTTCGGCTGCCATCGCTATTGCAGTCTCGACAGTGGTGTCGCTGGTGGCTACTCCGTCGCTTCTGACCGCGCTGGGGATCCTGCTCGGTGTTCGACTTCTGACCGGAAGCGTCGATGTGTCGATGGGTCGTCTTGATCCGATTCTCCTGGTGGGACTCGGAGCTCTCTTGGGTGCTGGGCGGACGACACCGGCGGCGATACCGGTGCTGCTTGCCGGGATTGTGGTGTTCGGCGACCGCTCACGGCGTTCGATTCTTGTCGCAGCGGCTGCAGCCGGGGCCGCTGTTGCAACGCTGATATTGACGCAACCGCTCGTTACGTGGCACCGTCCGGACGCTTGGACTGTTGCCTTTCTCGTAGCAACAGTTGGTGTGGCGGTCCTGATCATCCCCGCGCCCGAACCGGTGTCGCAGACCGATTTTGGTGAGCAACGATTGGTCGGGTGGAGGGTCAGTGCTGCACGCGGGGCCGGGGCTGGCACCGTTGTGATTGCATTCTTGTTGAGTGGTGAGACTGGGACGAAGGATGTCTACGCCACTGTCGGTGCCGCTCTGGTTGGGGTAGCGGTCGCCTGGTTGGTTGCGAGGCGGCACAAGTCAAACGACGAGGCACCGATCCCCGAGCAGAACGCAGACCAGGAGTGGGAGTCGGGCTGAGAGGCGTTTCGGTGACGGCTATGGCTTCTCGATGGGGAGACCAACCGCGTTTCCCCACTCTGTCCAAGATCCGTCGTAGTTGCGCACGTTCTCGAAACCAAGCAGGTAGGTCAACGCAAACCAGGTGTGGCTGGAGCGCTCACCGATACGGCAGTACGTAACCACCGAATCGGGGGCTGCAAGCCCCAGTTCCCCTTCGTAGATGGCCGCCAACTCGTCGCGGACTCTAAAGGTGCCGTCCTCATTGGCGGCCCGCTTCCACGGAACGTTGCGAGCACCGGGGATGTGGCCACCGCGCAGTACGCCTTCCTGTGGATAGTCGGCCATATGGGTGCGGTCCCCTCTGAACTCCTCGGGCGATCGAACGTCGATCAACGGAGCCCCTGCTTCGGCATGCTCAAGGGTGCTTTGCATCATCGAACGGATAGTCACCTCGTCGCGAGTAACGACCGGATAGTCGGTCACCGGTCGCACCGTCGGCTCGATGGTCATGTCTCGCCACTCTGCAAGCCACTTCTGGCGGCCACCGTCGAGCAGCCGTACATCCTCGTGTTCGAACAGCTTGAAGACCCACAATGCGTATGCGGCCCACCAATTGGAGTCATCGCCGTAGATCACGACCGTGTCGTCTCTGGCGATTCCCTTTGCCGACATCAACGCAGCGAAGACCGTGCCATCGACATAGTCCCTGATCAGAGTGTTGTTGAGTTCGGTATGCCAGTCGACCTTGACGGCACCGGGAATGTGGCCCGTCTCGAACAAGAGGATGTCCTCGTCGCTTTCGACAACGACCAGCCCGGGCTCATCCAGATGTTCGTTGAGCCATGCAGTGCTGACCAGCGCCTCGGGATGGGCGTAGTCAGCAAACTTGGGATCGGGATCGATTGGAACCGAACTCACTGAGATCTCCTTGTGGCGGGCCGTGTCGAAAACAATCTAGACAAGCATGGACCGGAGAAAGACGGTATCGCAACTGTGGGGGATGTCGTATCGTTTGGGGTGTATGACAGCCCCGGCAAAACTCCAGCAAATCGTCGACCTGTTTGGGGCCGCTTCTCGTGACGTGAAGCTGCAGGCTCTCCTCGACTACTCGCGACGGATTCCGCCGCTTCCTCCTGAACTGCAGGGTAGGCAGGAGCTGTTTGAACGGGTCGAAGAGTGCCAATCCCCGTTCTTTCTCAAGGTTGATGTCGGCGCCACCGGCGAGGTGGACATGTATTTCGATGCCCCTGCCGAAGCTCCGACCACACGCGGCTACGCCGGCATACTCGCCGAAGGGCTATCCGATTCAAGTGCAACCGAGATCTTGGAACTATCGGATGATTTCTATCTGGGCTTGGGGCTTGGCGACGTGATCTCACCGCTGCGACTGCACGGCATGGCTGCGATTGTGTTTCGTCTCAAGCGTCAGATCAGACAGCAGCTTCAGCCTGCCGACTAGAACTGAACTGCGGCCGCTGCCCAATGAAAGCCGGCTCCAAAGGCGGTCAACGCAACCAGGTCCCCTTCGGTGATGCGACCGGTCTCCTTTGCCTCCCAAAGCGCAAATGGGACGGTTGCCGAGCCGGTGTTGCCGTAGTCGTGCACGTTGACATACAGACGGTCCTCGGTGACACCCAGCTGGTTTCGGACCGCGTCAATGATCCGTTTGTTGGCCTGGTGGGGGATCACCAATGAGACATCGGAGACCGACCTATCCACACGCTTCAGGACATCGGTAATGGCACCAGACATACGGTGAACTGCCTCGCGAAACACGCGTCGACCGTCCATGTCGAGGCGATGGTATGCACCACTGGCCAGTGACTCCTCGTTGAATGGATGACGGGTACCACCGGTCTTCAAAGTGAGGATGTCGGTCTTCGATCCGTCGGTTCCCGCCACAACGTCCAGAATCTCCGCCTGGCCACCTTCAGGACCAAGGACTACGGCACCGGCGGCGTCGCCGAACAGGACACAGAAGGAACGGTCCTCCCAACTCATAAGTCGGGAGATGAGTTCCACTCCGACCACCAGGACCCGTTTCGGTTCCAGCATCATCCGCGCCCGCGCCACGTCGAGTGCTTGGACGAAGCCGGCGCAGCCGCTTCCTCCAAGGTCGTATGCGGGTACCTCGCGGCAGCCGAGACGGTGCTGCAGGAAGGACGCAGTGTCGGGGGTGTAGGCCTCGGGGGTATCTGTAGCGACGATGATCTCGTCGATGTCCGCTGCCTCGAGACCGGCATCGGCCAGGGCAGTTTCAGCAGCGTGTGCGGCAAGATCGACGGTTGCCTCATCGTCGGCTGCAAAACGGCGTTCTTGGATTCCGGTCCGCGACGTGATCCACTCATCTGTCGTGTCGATGAATTCCGACCAGTCGTGGTTGCCAAATCGTACTCGTGCCGTGGAGCCGCCCGCCCGGTGACCCCCTGCAGCGGCTGCCATGACCGACGTTGTCATGGAGGGTGTGGTCAGCTTGCTCATGGCTGGGGACATGACATCGCAGATAGCGGTCTGGAGATCGCAGCCCAGAATCCCGGTGTGAACGCAAACGAACTGAATCCACACGATGTGCTGGATCCGCTGCCTGGGAACGCCACGCTCACTGCGATTCCGGTGCAGTTGTCAGCCTGAGTGGGTTTGCGGCCAGGCAGGATCGAGAAACCGTTGCACCTCGACTAGGAAGCCGTCTGGATCCCGGTAGAAGGCGTGGTAGACGTTGTAGGTCGCGTTGAGCTGCGGGTCCTTCTCGCACGGGACGCCAGTCGTCACGAGCTTGCGGTGGTAGCCGTCAACGTCGTCGGTGACGAACGTGACCAGTACGGCGTCTGTATCGCGGGGCCCTTCTCGCTCGCAGATCCCAACAAAGGCTGTGTCGGTCACTCGCAGAATCCGGCAGTCGCCCTGGTCAAGAACGATTTCGAGGCCAAAGGCCTCCTGATAGAACCGTGTGCTGCGCTCCAGGTCTTCGACAAGGAGGAACGTGACTTGTTGGTTGATCATGCCCATCCCGATGGGCCTGTTGCCGCCAGCACCCTCTCGATGACCTTCATGTTGCCGATAATGTCGGCACCAGAATCGGGCACCTCCACTCCGTCAAGCACGGCCGCTGCAAACGCCTCGGCCTGCAGCGTGTACTGATCGACGGGGTCGAACTCGACGACCTTCGTACCGGGCTCAGTCGGCGGATTGCCCCCGGCGATGACCGACAATCGGGTCGGGCGATCGATTGGGATGTTGAACGGAATCTCGATTGAGATACGTCCCTCAGCCCCATAGATGTCGACGCGCTGGTCGGGTTCGGCGCGGGTCGAGCAGCCGAAAGTCGCAACCATCTCTCCGAACTCGAGGATGGCCGTCGTCAACGTATCGACGCCGAGACTCGGATCCCTCTGCACTGATGCCTTGATGGACGTCGGCTCTCCTCCGGCAAGCATGCGTGAGAGGTGAATCGAGTAGCAGCCGATATCCATCAGAGCGCCGCCGCCGTATTCGGCGATGTTGCGGATGTTGTCGACATCGTCATTGAAGTACGAGAACCAGCTGTCGATGGCTAGGACATCTCCGATACCGCCCTCGTCGACGATCTTGCGAGCGGCCACCCAACTCGGATGGAATCTATACATGAATGCTTCGCGGACCACGACCCCGGCCGCATCTGCTGCAGCGGCCATCGTTTCGGCTTCCGCTGAGCTGAGTGCAATCGGCTTCTCGCAGAGCACGTGTTTGCCATTCTCGGCAGCCGTGATCGTCCATTTGGCATGCATGTGGTTGGGGAGCGGGACATAGACGGCATCGATGTCGGGATCGTGCAGCAGTTGACCGTAGGAGCCGTAGGACTTGGCGATACCGAGATCCGCGGCGAAAGCGGAAGCCTTCTCGAGACTGCGGGAGGCAACGGCGACCACCTCGCACCGTTCTGCGGCCTGGATAGCCGGCACAACCTGGTGTCTGCCGATGTTGGCGGTGCTGAGAATTCCCCACCGAATACTGTCCATGGCTACCTCCCAGTCGAGTGACTTCGTCGCCGATCTAGGCAGAGAGTAGTTGGCACAGGAAGGCCCGGAACGAGAATCGAGGTAGTTGGTGTTGTGCTGGCGAGCAGAGTCGGCAACCATGCTGACAATGCGCTGGCTTGCCCAAAGATACGTGAAGCTTCGAGGATGGGAATTCGTTGGCTCAGCCCCGCCGTTCGCCAGATTCGTCGCGGTGGGTGCGCCGCACACATCCAACTGGGATTTTGTCTTCTTCCTGGCCGTTGTCTCTCGCCTCGGGATTCCGGGACGGGCAGTAGGCAAGATTGCGCTGGTCCGATGGCCGTTCGGAACTCTGATGCGTCGGCTCGGCATCATCCCGCTCGATCGAGACTCGGGTCAGGGTCTTGTTGGACAGATGGTTGACGAGTTTGCCGCCACCGACGAGATGGCCCTTGTCGTGGCTCCCGAGGGAACCCGCAGGAGAGCCAACTATTGGCGCTCTGGCTTCTACCACATCGCAATCGCTGCCAATGTGCCCATTGTGCTCACCTTCATCGACTTCAAGACCAAGCAAACCGGTATTGGCCCCACCATCCAGCCGACCGGCGATATCAGCAGGGACATGGAGAAGATACGCGAGTTCTACTCCGAAATCACGGGACGTCACCCCGAGAATCAGGGCCCGATCTTGCTCCGCGAAGAGCTGTAGACGGAAGCAGGGGCCTTCCCGGGACCATTTGCCCATTCTCCGGAGGCCTCAAACCCGATTGCGTTTCCGGTAGAAGGAGGTTCCTATGGATGCTGAGGGATTCATCCTCGATGCAACCCCGGCTGACGGCGACTTCCTGGAGAGACTCGGTCATCCTGTCTTGGTGTGTCATGGCCCTGAGATGAGCCATCTGTATCCGATCCTGAAAGATGGATGCGAGATGGTGAACACAGCACACGGAGTCCTGTTCCGGCTCGGTCTCGAGCGACCGCAGCTCGTAGCTGGGTTTCAGGGTCAGTCTTGGTCGAGCGCAGTGTCCACGGCTCTCTGAACGTCGGCGGCCAGTTGCTGAGCTGCCTCAAGGGCAGCATCGTGTCGTTTCATCAAGTCGCCACCGGCAGCGGGTTCGAGCTGAGGCAAGTTGATTCGCACGTTGAGTGACGCTCCTTGAGCCGCCGCCAGCGCACATATGCCAGCCACGCCCGCGTCGGACACAGAATTCGGATTGCCGTCTGCCGCCGCCGTGTGCGCCAGCTTTAGTGCGCTGACCGCGTTCTCCATTACCTCGAGCGGGACGATGGCCGCTGCAAGGTTGGCTTTGATCATTGCCTCGGTGCGGGTGGCGAGGTCGTCTTCGGTCTTCTTGGGCATTCTGATGGCCGCCATCACCGCGTTGAAGGCGGCGGTGTCACGGTCTATGGCCGCAGTGAACCAGTCCTTGAGTTGCTGCGCCTCTTCTCCGAGCGCCACCATTTGCTCTTGGCGGTCCTCCCACCCCTTCTTGTCGTGGCTCAGCGCCGCCACCATCGCGGTCAAGGATCCCGAGAGCGCTCCGCAAAGCGCAGATACACTGCCGCCGCCCGGTGCGGGCGAATCGCTCGACACTTCGTCAAGGAAGCCATCGACACTCAGGTTGATGAGGTCTACATCACCGGAGCCGTATCGGTACTCCACTACTTTCTCTGCTGGATCAAACGGAGCCAGCTCGCTCAGGCCGAGTGAGAGAACTGCGGCATGAATGCGCTCCCTCTCGGTAACACCTGTTGTCTTGCCTTGCCGCCGTAGATAGTGGTCACCAGCCGCAAGTAGGGCCGCCAAGGGGATGAGGCCAACGATCTCGCTTCCGGTCACTCGCATCCCGCGCAGCGCTGCTTCCTCCCGGCAAGCATCGAAGACCGCATGCATCGAGGTCACATGGAAGTCAGTCAGATTGATCGACACCTGGGATCGGCCGTACTCCTCGAGGTACCAGCCAACTGCCTTGCACTCCTGGAAGCGGCCAGGCGTGAAGACGGTCTTACCCGAGTCGTTCTTGACCAACTTGCCGTTTTCGTCGCGCTGTGGCGTGCCCAGCTCTCTGACGGCCTGGGCGACTTGGTGGGCGAGTCGCCGGTCTTTGGTATTCAGATTGACGTTGTAGGCGATGAGGAACTCACGAGCGCCGATTGCGGTCGCACCGCTCCTTGGATTGGATCGTGGACCGAAATCGGGAGGGTCGGTGCGATCGGCAAGACCTTCATATTCGCCGCGCCGAGCGTCGGCAAGCGAGCGGCGGCCGTCGGTGGCAGCGTGCTCGTAGAGGTACACCGGGACGCCGAGTTCGTTGCCGACGCGGGTTGCCAGATCCCTGGCTAGTTCAGCACATTCCTCCATGGTCACACCGGTAACGGGCACAAATGGGCAGACGTCAGTTGCTCCCATGCGGGGGTGAGCTCCGGTGTGTGATTCCATATCGATGAGCTCGCCGGCCTTGACGATGGCGTGGAAGGCTGCATCGGAAGCGGCTTCGGGGCTCCCAACGAAGGTGACAACCGTACGATTGGTGTCAGCGCCCGCATCGACGTCGAGCAACTCGACACCTGCCACTGCTGAGATCTCGGCAGTGATCGCATCGATAACGGCCCGGTCACGACCTTCGCTGAAATTCGGGACACATTCGACGAGCCTCAAAGGATCCTCCTTAGCCTTTTCGGGCAAGCCTACTGAGCCGGTGGCCATCGCTGTTTACCTCAACCTGTTGATCTTTCTGCCGACACCACCTACATGGCCGTATTGGACTACAGCCCAAGTGTGCCCGAAAGGGAATCGAGCGATGGTTGGGAGCTGAGCCTGGCGAACGCGATCGTCCAGGCTCAGAACGATTACTTCGACCACGTTGATCCACGCCGCCTGTTCTCGCGAGTTCTAGACACAGTTATCGAACTCACCGGTGCGGTCGGTGGATATGTTGGCGCCGTCATTGTTGAGGCGGATGGCTCTCTTGGTATCCAGCCGTACGCCGTTGCGGGGATGCCATGGGACGAGGGCGAGGCCGAGTTGGTGGATCGTGCGCTGGCAAGTCGGTCGACTGCGTACGACGATGACGATGGTGGGGCTGTGTGTCAGCCGCTGATCTCCGAGGGTGAAGCGCACGGTGTGCTTGTCATCGCGGGGGCCAAGCCGGAACAGTTGCCAAGCCTCCAACCCCTCACCGACACGGTAGGACGTCTCTTGGGGAGGATTCGCGCGGATTCAGAACACGAAGAGATAACTGTTCCCGACGCGATGATGAGCGCAGTTGTTGCCGAAGCGCCAATTGTCATCTTCTCGATCGACAAGAGAGGGTCCTTCACGTTCTCCGCAGGGCGTGACTTGGCACTGATGGGTGTCGGTGATCGCGGGTTAACCGGGATGACCGTGCGTGACCTCGAAGGCATCGAAGGCTGGCACGAGGTCTATGAAGCCGCTCGCGGCGGGCAGAGTCAGTCTGAAGCTGTATTTGCCTTTGGTCGCCGCTGGCAGCTGCAGCTCAGCCCTCGACTCGACAAGGACGGACACATCTCGCAGATTGTTGGCGTCGCCACCGATGTGACGGACCGTGAACAGCTCGAGCGGGCGCTCGACAGGAGCCGCTCCCGTCTCCAGGTAATCCTGGACGCCACCTCTGATCTGATCATCACTCTTGACGGCAACGGCGTCTTTCGTTTTGCGAGTCCGTCGGTCACCGTGTTGCTCGGTTGGTCGATTGAGGAGGTTGTCGGGCGAGAAGCCATCGAGTTTATGCACCCGGAAGATGTCGAACTGGTCGTTGGAGTGGCGACGGCAACCCCCCCTGGTGAGGTTACGGTCCCGGTGCAGCATCGCATAAGACACAAGGACGGAAGCTGGCGCTATTTCGAGTCCGTTGGTGCCAACCGCTACAAGGACCCGCGGGTGCGCGGCTTTGTGATCACCGCCCGTCCGATCGACCAACGACGCAAGTCCGAGGAGGCCCTCCGATCAAGCGAGGAACGCTTCCGGCTCCTTGCCGAGAATTCGACCGACATCATTTCGCGGCGCGGCCCCTACGGTTCGATCAGTTACGTTTCGCCATCTGTTCAGACTGTTCTTGGGTATGAGCCTGGAGCGATGGTCGATGTAGATACAGCCGATCTGGTGCACCCCGACGACGTCGAGGCATACCGTCGGTTTGTGATGCCTCAGGGTGACAAACCGTCCAAGGCCACCTATCGGATGCGGCACGTTGATGGCCACTACGTGTGGCTCGAAGGTAGCTCGCGTTTGGTCCGCGATCCCGACAGCGGGCTCCCGCTCGAGTACCAGGTGGTGTCGCGCGATGTGACCGAGCGTCACCAGGCAGCCGAGGAGTTGCGTGCCGCCAAGGACGCTGCCGAGGTGGCCAACGTGGCCAAGTCTCAGTTCCTCGCCAACATGAGTCACGAGATTCGCACGCCGATGAACGCCATCTTGGGGATGACCGATCTAGCCCTGTTGACAGAACTGACCGTCGAACAGCGTGACTACCTCACGACCGTTGGTCAGGCGTCCAATGCACTTCTTGATCTGATCAACGACATCCTTGATCTCGCCAAGATCGAGGCAGGTCGGCTGTCGCTCGAGACTATTCCATTCAGCTTGCGCGACACGGTCGCCGATACCGTGGCCACGATGTCAGTACGCACTCGGGATCAGGGCATCACGCTTGAGGCCGATATCGATCCCGACCTACCGCACGGCTTTGCCGGCGATCCGGGCCGCGTTCGACAGATTCTGTTCAACCTCATCGGTAATGCGGTGAAGTTCACACACGTCGGAGGGGTGACCGTTCGTATCACGTCGGTGTCTGCTGACGCCGCCAAACACATCATTCGATTCGAAGTCACCGATACCGGCATCGGGGTCCCCGAGGAGCGATTGGACGCGATCTTCGAAGCGTTCTCGCAGGCCGACTCGAGCACGTCGCGAAAATATGGCGGTACCGGTCTTGGTCTTGCTATCACGGCGGAGCTCGTCGGGATGATGGGCGGCAAGCTGACCGCAACCAGCACCGTCGGCGAAGGCAGCACATTTGCCTTCGACATCCCGCTCGAGGCGGTGGATTCGAACGCCATCGGACCAGTGCGCCACGGCAACACGGGGGACGCTCAGGTTCTTGTCATTGCGGATGTCGAGACTCGCGGCCTGCAGGTGGCGACAACGCTCAATCGGTCCGGGATGGTCACCACTGTCGTTGATAGCGTTGCTGATGCTTCGCAGAGGATCGAGGCAGGGGAGCTTTCGTTCGACGCTGTTGTCCTGGCGACCACCGACCGTTCCGTCGTGTCTGCAGAAGATCTTGGTACCGCAGGCATCGTCGAGCGGATTCCGACAATTGCTGTCACCCCGAGTGGGCAACGGGGTACCGCAAGCCGCTATCGCCAGCTCGGTTTTAAGGCGTACCTGGCCGAGCCATTGGGTCCAGGGAGTCTCGTCGAGGCGCTGCTGTTGGTGACAGCCGACGGCATCGGCGACACCGAGATGATTACCCGGCACTGGCTGCGGGAACGGCGCAAAGAGCTGCGCGTCCTGCTGGCCGAAGATTCGGCGATCAACCAGAAGCTTGCCGTTCGCCTCCTGGCACGACGCGGTCACGAAGTCACTGTCGTTGAGGACGGTACCAAGGCAGTCGCCGCCTTCCGCGACGGTACGTTCGACATCATCCTGATGGATATACAGATGCCCGAGCTGGATGGGTTCGGTGCGACAGCGGAAATCCGCGCCATGGAAGCCGAATTGGGTGGCCGGATTCCGATTATTGCGCTGACCGCCCATGCGATGGCTGGGGACGAAGAGCGCTGCATCGATGGGGGAATGGACGCCTACGTCTCGAAGCCATTCCGTCCCGAGGAGTTGTTCGTGACGGTCGAACAGTTGGCTGGCGGCAACGAGCCCCCTGATCTGGCTGGTCCTGAAGCCGAAGAGGAGAGCAACGTGGTTGTGTTCGACAAGGCACAGGCGATGGCACAGTTCGGTGAAGATGCCGACTTTTTGGCCGAGATTGTCAACATCTTTTTCGAGGAGTCGGCAAGCTTGATCGATGACGGCAACGCAGCGGTGACCACGACTGACACCGCGTCGCTTGGCAAAGTGGCGCATCGTTTGAAGGGCGCTTGCGGGCAGATGATGGCCGAAGAGTCGCAGCAGGCGGCCTATGCGGTCGAAATGGCCGCCAAGGCGGGCGAGCGCGAGGAAGCAGAAGAGCTTTGGAGCGAACTAGTCGCAGCCCTGGTTCGACTACACCCGATACTGCAGGAGCTACTCCCGTCTTCCGAGGCCGCCGGATAGCTGACGCTCCTTGCGTCGGGCTTCCTCGAATTGAGGTCGTCTAGTGGCGATTGTCGGCGGTCCCCCTTGCCACCTATGATCCCCGCACCTTGCTGACTAGATCCCGTTCGATGTTGCTCGCCGCGATCGCCTTTTTGGCGATCGTGTCTATGCCGCTGGCTGCTCTTGCGGAAAACGAGACGATAAAGGGCACGCTTGAGAAGATCGACGCGGACGCTCGTGAACCGGTCGAGGGCGTGACCATCACGGTTGAGCAAGGTGGTGACCTCATTGGCAGCGCCGTCTCAGACCAGAACGGCGCCTGGGAGATTCCAGTGCCGGGTGCAGGGGAGTACGTCGTGCGGCTCGAGGTAGAGACGCTTCCAGATGGCGTGGCCCTCACTGACCCCGAACGCTTCGAGCTTCCCGACGTGAGCGTTCGCGAGAACCAGAACAAGACGGCCCGATTCAATCTGGGGCCAGGCTTGTCGTCGGGAGTCAGCGCCTGGAACCGTATCGGGTCACTCTTTGTCATTGGACTCAAGTTCGGTGCGATCGTCGCGCTCTCTTCTGTCGGTCTCTCGCTGATATTCGGAGTGACCGGTTTGGTCAACTTCGCCCACGGCGACTTGGTCACACTGGGTGCCGTCGTCGCCTTCTTCTTCAATTCCCCTGATCTTGGCGGGGGCTGGCACATCCTCATCGCAGCGATACCTGCTGTGTTGCTCGTCGCTGGTTTTGGCGGACTCCAGGAGATCGGGCTGTGGCGCCCCTTGCGGAAGAGGAACACCGGTCTGGTTTCGCTGATCGTGGTTTCGATCGGTCTTTCGTTCGTAATCAGGTACGGAATCCTCGTTGCGTTCAGTGGATTGCCCCGGCCCTATCTCAACTATGCCATCCAATCCGACATGCAAATTCTCGGGATCACGACCGTTCCCAAGAACCTGGCCATCATCGGCTTCACGCTGGTAGTTCTCGCTTTGATTGGGCTATTCCTCACCCGCACCAAACTTGGTACGGCCATGCGAGCTGTGTCTGACAACGCCGACCTTGCGGAGTCATCGGGGATCGACGTATCACGGGTAATCCTCGTCACATGGGTAGTCGGGGCGGGGCTCGCCGGTCTCGGCGGCGTCATGTTCGGCATCTCTGAGCAGGTGCAGTGGGACATGGGCGCCAAGCTGTTGCTTCTGATATTCGCCGCCGTGATCCTGGGAGGTCTGGGAACAGCTTTCGGTGCCATGCTGGGAGGCTTCATCGTCGGGGTGGCAATCGAGATGAGCACGCTGGTCATCCCGGTTGAATTCAAGACGGCCGTCGCCCTCGCCATCCTTGTGGTGATGCTGTTGGTCCGACCACAGGGTCTGCTGGGTACTAAAGAAAGAATTGGCTGATGGACTGGGTGAAGATCCTTATCGATGCGGGAAGGGCAGCAGTGGGTGTTCCTGCCGCGGCGTATGCGCTTTCCGCGATCGGGCTCAACCTCCAGTTTGGCTACACCGGTCTGCTCAACTTCGGACACGTTGCCTCGATGATGGTCGGAGCCTACGGAATGGCGATAACGGTCGACCGGGGCGGTTCCATGTGGCTTGGTGTCATCGTCGGCATCCTGCTTGCCCTCATCCTCGGGCTGATCCTGGGAATTCCCACACTCAGGCTGCGGGCCGACTATCTGGCCATCGTCACCATTGCCGCGGGTGAGATCTTGCGGATCCTGGTCAGGTCGTCATGGGCTGAACCAGTGACGAACGGGATCCTGGGGATCCAGGCTTTCGCCGATGAGTTCTTTGATCTCAATCCCATACCAGTTGGGTTGTATGGGATTGGAAGATTTCGCTTCGATGAGCGGACCGTTTGGGTGATGATTCTTGGCTGGGGCTTGGTGGCTGTTGTCACGCTCTTCATGTGGAAGCTAACCCGTAGCCCGTGGGGAAGGACGATTCGGGCCATCCGCGAAGACGAAGATGCGGCCCTCAGCCTTGGCAAGAACGTGTTTGGCTACAAGCTGCAGAGCTTGATGGTCGGTGGTGCGATCGGCGCTTTGGCCGGCATGTTCCTGGCCATCGATCAGCAGAATGTGACCCCCGATACCTATATCCCCCTGCTCACTTTCTATGCGTTCACGGTCGTCATCATCGGTGGACCAGGCTCGTTGCTTGGGCCAATCACCGGTTCGATGATCTTCTGGTTCCTCTTCGAGTTCCTTGATGGGGTTATGACCGGTGCTGTTCTCAACGACTGGTTCTTTGGCTGGTTCGAGGCGACTGACATCGGTCCCATTCGCTTTGCCCTATTTGGCGTTGGGCTGATGTGGCTGATGATCTATCGACCCCAGGGGCTCTTTGGGAGCCATGAGGAGATGCTGATCGATGCCCAGTAGCGAAGCCCCTCTGGACGATCTGGCCCGTACCCCTGGTGTTCCCAAGCCGGACCCGATCTTGATAGTCGACAATGTGCAGCGGACCTTTGGCGGCCTGCAGGCGGTCAACGTTCAGTCACTGCAAATCCAGCGGGGCACAATCACGTCGCTCATCGGCCCCAACGGCGCCGGCAAGACGACTCTGTTCAATCTGCTCACCGGCTTTGACCGCCCGCAGCACGGTGACTGGCATCTCAACGGCGGTGCCCTCGTCGGCATACCTTCCTTTCGAGTTGCCCGTCGTGGCATGGTGCGCACCTTCCAGCTCACCAAGTCGCTGGCCCGGCTGACGGTGCTCGAGAACATGCTTGTCGCCGCCAAGGATCAGGTTGGCGAGAGCTTCTGGGGTGGTTTGTTTGGCCGCTGGCGCCATATCGAGGCTGCCAATGAGGCGAAAGCCATGGCTTCGCTGGAACGGTTCGGGTTGGATCATATGGCGAGCCATTACGCCGGGAGCCTCTCAGGCGGGCAACGCAAGCTGCTCGAGATGGCGCGTGCCCTCATGGTCGAACCTGAGGTCATCATGCTCGATGAGCCCATGGCCGGGGTGAACCCTGCGCTGACCCAAACTCTGCTCGGCCACATTTCGGCGCTGCGGGACGACGGCAAGACAGTCGTATTCATCGAGCACGACATGGATGTCGTTCAGGAGATCAGTGATTGGGTGGTCGTGCTGAGCCAGGGGACGGTCATCGCCGAAGGCCCGCCCGCTCACATTGCGTCCAATCATGACGTCATCGATGCGTATCTCGGGTTGCATCATGGGGAGAAGCCATGACGGATTTCGAGCCCATCCTCGTCTCGGAGGAGGTGGTTGCCGGGTATCTGCCTGGCGTCGATATCCTCAACGGTGTTGACCTCACTCTCGGTGACGGCGAACTGGTAGGGATTATCGGCCCTAACGGTGCCGGCAAGTCGACATTGGTGAAGGCCATCTTCGGGCTGGTAACGGTGCGCAGCGGGGTCGTCTTGCTGCGAGGCGAAGACATAAGCAACCTGGCCGCCCACGAGTTGGTGGCGCGGGGGGTCGGCTATGTCCCGCAGCGAGAGAATGTTTTCTCGACTCTCACCGTCGAAGAGAACTTGCGTATGGGTTTGTACCTGCGACCGGAGATCTGGGACGAGCGGCTCGCTGCCGTTCACGAGTTGTTCCCACTGCTGGCGGACCGCAAGCATCAACGTGCCGGGTTCCTCTCTGGCGGTGAGCGGCAGATGCTCGCCATGGGTCGAGCGCTCATGATGGACCCCAGGATGATTCTGCTCGACGAGCCGTCTGCGGGATTGTCACCAGCGAACCAGGACCTCGTCTTCGAGCGAGTTCGCCAGATCTGCGACAGCGGCGTTTCAATCATCATGGTGGAGCAGAACGCCAGACGGTGTCTCCAGATCTGCGATCGCGCCTACGTTCTCGAACAGGGCAAGAACGCCCACACCGGCGCAGGGCGTGACCTGCTCCACGACCCCAAGGTGATCGATCTATATCTGGGCACTCTTGGGCGAGCCGACTGAAGCTTGACATAGACGAAAGAGAAGGGGCCCGACGCGTGTCGGGCCCCTTCGTCTATTCAGATAGTCAGTAGTCCCTACGGAACGCTGACGGTTTCGTCGGTATTGGCAACACCCTCAGCGTCATACGTGAAGATGTCGTACGCACCGGCTCCCGGCTCGCCGGCGTCGACGAAGTCGAGAGGACCGCTGGCGCCGTCGTAGTCGATGTCGGCACCCGCCTGCAGCAGTGCGTGGCACGCTGCGTAGGAGGTGCACTTCTCTCCACCTTTGGTCACGTCGTTCACCGCAGCTGCGATATCGACGGAGTTCGTGGACCCGGCCACCTCAGCTGCGAGTACCAGGATGGTGGCGCAGTCAAAGGAGTGCGACGAGAAGATCGTCGGTACGTCGGGGGCGAAGGCCGCAAAGCGGTCTGTGAACGTCGCCTCACCGTCGGGCGGTGCCAATGACGGGTAGGTCCCGCGGGCACCGTCGAGGACGGCGAGGTTGTTCGGGTCGATTGCATCGGCGGTCACGCTGTCCTTGAAGCCATCGGCCACATACAGCTGAATCGCGTCTGGTCCGGCGCCGGCTTCGATGAGCGCCTGCACAAAGGCGGCACCTTCGGCGAACGGAATCAACGAAATTGCATCGACGCCTGCAGCCGCGATCTGGGCGGCTTCAGCATCGAAGCTGGTGCCGTCCTTGTCGAATTCCACAAATGCGCCAACGGTGACACCGTTGGACTCGAGCTGGTCCTTTACCGCGTTGGCAAGGCCACGACCGTACTCATCGCCGCGGAAGGCGATGGCAACGCTGGAAGCACCGTCGTCGGTGATCATGTCAGCGTGCACGACACCCTGGAGGTTGTCCGGGGGAGCGGTGCGGAAGTAGTAGCCACCATCGTCGTAGGTGGTGAAGATGGCACCAGTGTTCGAGGGGGAGCACATCGGGATCTCGCTACCCGTGATGCGGTCGATGACCGACAGGGAAACGCCCGTGCCAGCGGGGCCGATGATCGCATCGACCTCGTCGTTGATGAGCTGCTCGACCGAAGCCGAGGCAACCTGGGCATCGGTGCCTGAGTCGGTGGGGATGACCTTGATAGTCGTGTTGCCGGCGGCTTCCATCTCAGCGAAAGCCATTTCGACGGGCTTCACGAGTGCATCGATGATGACCGAAAGGCCACCGGTCGATGGCAGTACGTAGCCGATGGTCAGCTCACCGTCATACAGAGCCTCATAGGAAGGGGCTGCCGTTGTCTCTGGCGGAGCCTCGGTCGTCTCCGGTGCCTGGGTTGTCTCTGGCGGAGCTTCGGTCGTCTCCGGTGCCTCCGTCGTCTCCGCGGCGGGGGGCGCAGTAGTGGTATCGCCGCTGTCGTCGTCGCCACATGCCGCAGCTATTAATGCGAATGCAACGAGCGCCAGCAAAAGGCGATAGCGCTTTGTGATAGTCATGGTTGAGTTACCTCCGTTAGTCGCAAGACGAGGTAGGTCGGCTTGCGTGGCCGAGAGCATACCCGTGCGTCTTCCAATCTGCAGCAGATATCTTTGGATTGTCCAGAACCTGGATATCTGTCACATTTGGGCTTCTCTTGTGCCACAATGCGATTACCAGAGAGAGGAGGTGGTCCCAAAAATGTCTGAAAGTCTTTACAGGACCCTGGAGGTGGCCGAGCGCTAACGGCTACTCGGTTATTTCGGAGTAGCCGCTTTGCAGGTGGCGACTCCAACTCGGACCACCGGAACCCGGAGATCTGCAATTTGGTCCTATTGCAGCGGTCATCGACCGAAGATGCTCCGGGTTCTTCCGCGTCCAGAGTGATCTCGTCTGCCCGGGGGTCGTACCAACCACTAGGGTCCGGATTCGATGAACACAACGAAGATCAGCAGCGAAATCGGACGTCTTCGGACCGTCATGGTGCACCGTCCTGGGATTGAGATTGCCAGGATCACGCCAGAGAACAAGGAAGCACTGCTATTCGACGACCTCTTGTGGCTCGAACGCGCTCAGGAGGAGCACGATCGGTTCACCGACCTGATGACGGACCGGGGCGTCGAGGTGCTCTATTTCGAAGATCTCCTGCGCGACGTCCTCAATTTCGAGGACACCAAGGGTGTGATCATCGATGACATCATCACGCCGGCTCGGTGCGGGGCGAATGTAGCCGAGCGTCTCCGCAAGACCATGCGCGAGGCGCACTGTGATCGTGTGGTTGACGTTCTGCTGGGTGGATTGTTGGAGCGAGAACTGCCGGAGTGGGGGGTCGATCCATTGTTTGCGGACCTCATTTCAGATCGCTTCCACTACGTGTTGCGTCCTCTACCCAATCTTCTGTTTATGCGTGACAACGCATCGTGGGTGAATGGCGGTCTGATGCTCAATGTGCTGGCGACACCTGCTCGCGAGCGCGAATCGATCTACATGCGTGAGATTTACCGGCACCACCCCAGGTTCCGGGATCACCACTTCCCGGTTTGGTACGGCAACGGGACTGACGAGCACTATCCCGCCAGCATCGAGGGCGGCGATGTTCTGGTGCTGGCGGAAGACACCGTGATCATCGGACTCGGTGAACGGACCGCACCGGCAGCCGTTGAACTATTGGCCCGGTCGTTGTTCGCCGGGTCGAGTGTGCAGAACATCATCGTGGTTCATTTGCGGCAGGAGCGCGCCGTTATGCACCTCGACACGGTGTTCACGATGATCGATCGGTCGATCTTCAACGTATTCCCCGGCCTGCTCGAACGGATCGACGTCCACATAATCACCGCCGATGACGGGGCCCTGACCGTCGCCAAGGTCGATGGGTTAGAGGCTGCTCTCAAGTCGACCCTTCACCTTGATGAGATAACGTTTGTTTCGACGGGTGGAGACGCGATCGGCCAGCTGCGTGAGCAGTGGGATGACGGCAACAACACGCTCGCCCTTGCACCCGGCGTTGTCATTGCCTACCAGCGCAACCAGGAGACCAATCGGCGGCTGCGCGATGCCGGTATCGAAGTGCTTGAACTCGATGCCTCCGAGTTGTGCCGGGGCCGCGGCGGGAGTCGCTGCATGACCCAACCTGTGCTGAGAGATCCGGTGGAATGACCCTGGAACAGTTGCAGTTGCCCGAGCAGATCCATGTTGCGATGATCGCTCACGCCGAGTTCTGTCTTCCCGAGGAAGCTTGCGGCTTGATGGCCTTCGACGATGCCGACGCTTTGCAGATGGTCTATGCAACCACGAACTTGGACCGGTCCAAGGTCAGATTCACTGTCGCCCCTGAGGAGCATTTTGGTGCGATCCGCCACGCCGAGAGCCGTGGCTGGCGGATCGCCGGTTCATTCCACTCGCACCCTGAGTCGGCGGCGTTTCCGTCGGCTCGTGATATCGCCGGTGCGTTGGACCCAGAGTGGCTTCACGTGGTCGTTGGGTTGGCCAACGGCATGCCGGAGGTCCGTGGGTTTCGAATTCGGGACAATGGGGTCTCTGAGGTCAGTCTTGTGGAGATACCGTGACGACGCCGCAGCGTTCCGACCATCTCACAATGTACGGCCTTGTTGGTGTTGCCGTGCTTGCGGTCGTTGGGATCTTGATTGCGGCATCGTTCTCAGTGATCTCAGGTGGGTGGATGCTGGTGCTTGGGCTTTTTTGGGTAGCGGCGGCAGCAGCCGGTGGGGCATTATGGAAGCGGACGGTGTGGATTCCACTCCTGGCATCAATCATGCTGTCCGGTCTGCGGATGGTGGTCTTCTTTGGGAGCAGGTGATGTGATGCAGCTGGATGTGTTGGGGAGTTCGGGCACCTATCCGACAGCCGACCACCCGGCGTCAGGGTATCTGGTTAGCCACGCCGACACCCACATCTTGTGCGACATCGGATTTGGGGTGTTTGGTGAGCTAACCAGGCGGATGGACCCGGATCGATTGGACGCCGTCGTTTTGTCGCATCGACACCCCGACCATTGCGCCGACTTCCTTGCTCTGTTCCACGCCTTGGCTTACGGACCATTTGAGCGGACTGGGATACCTGTGTTCCACGCTCCGGGGGTCGTGAATCGGTTGGCTGATTTCATTGGAGCCGGCTCAGGCCACATCTTCCATGAAATATTCAGCTTCCATGAAGTCGGTGAGAGCAACCACGTCGTTGTGGGATCCGTGGACCTGAGGTTTGCCGTTACTGCCCATTCTGTTCCCACGATCGCGACCCGGTTTGAGGCGGGTGGGCGCTCATTGGTGTACTCGGCCGACACCGGTCCCGGCGGAGGTTTCCCTGAGTTGTGCACGCAAGCGTCTGTGGTCCTTGTTGAGGCATCCATCCCCGGTGAACGCGACGAGCATCAGTTCGCCCACCACCTGACCGCGGCAGAAGCCGGAGCTGTGGCTCGCGAGGCTGGTGCCCACACTCTGATTCTGACCCACCTGCGGCCTACTCTGGACAAACAGCGGTCGATCAACAATGCCCGCGCCGAATTCGAGGGCCGGGTCGCCATCGCCGCTCCTGCCGACGTGTACCAAATCTGAAACGCAAACTAAGGACAAGCTATGAGAGACGATCGCCAAGTCGACGAATTGCGCCCTGTGGTGCTCCACCGCGGTTTCACCGAGATGACGCCCGGGTCCGTGCTGGTCGAGATGGGAAGGACCAGGGTTCTGTGCACCGTCTCCATCGAGCAGGATGTCCCACCGTGGATGCGTGGAACCGGCAAGGGTTGGGTGACAGCGGAGTATTCGATGCTTCCCGGGTCGAGCCGGGAACGGGTTTCTCGTCGTTCCATCAGTGGCGGTCGGACCAAGGAGATCCAACGTCTCATCGGACGGTCGCTCCGCGCCGCGGTTGACGAGAAAGCGATGGGGGAGTTGATGGCTCGCATTGACTGTGACGTGCTGCAAGCCGACGGAGGCACTCGCACCGCATCGATTACCGGAGCCTGGGTTGCGCTTGCGGATGCCTTCGACAAGCTGGTCGACGATGGAGTCCTCGAGAAGTCGCCGATTGTGCAACACATTGCCGCCGTTTCAGTTGGAGTTGTCGACGGCGAAGTCCTGCTCGATCTCGAGTACAAAGAGGATGTCAACGCCGACACTGACTGCAACGTGGTCATGACTGGTGACGGGGATTTTGTCGAAGTGCAGGGCACCGCCGAAGGTGTTGCCTTCGACCGAGACGAGCTGAATCGCATGCTGGACCTGGCCGCGGCGGGGATCGAGACGTTGGTTGGACATCAGAAGTCGGCCCGGAGCTAGCCGGTGGATCTGTCCCGCCTCGTAATTGCCTCCAAGAATGAGCACAAGATTGTCGAAATCCTCGATGTCCTCGATTCGATCGGTCTTGACGTGGAGCTGGTGCGAGATGCCGATTGGCCCGACGTTGCGGAGACCGAGGCGACACTCGAGGGCAATGCGCTGCTGAAGGCGCGATCGGTACGGGCGGAAACTGGTTTCGCCGTCATCGCCGATGACACCGGGCTCGAGGTAGATGCTCTGGACGGAGCGCCCGGGGTGAGATCTGCTCGGTTTTCCGGGGCGCACGCAACCTATGAGGGTAACGTCGACAAGCTGCTCGACGTGATGGACGGTGTTGCGAACCGTTCTGCTCGATTCCGCACTGTGATGGTGCTCATCGACGACAACGGAACTGAGTTGGTCGTAGAAGGCGTCATGAACGGATCGATCACAAACGAACGGCGCGGCAACAATGGCTTCGGCTACGACCCGGTCTTTTTGGTGGGGGACCGGACTTTTGCCGAGATGCCCACCGCAGAGAAGAACGCGATCTCGCATCGCGCCCAGGCATTGCGGGCATTGGCCGGGGAGCTTGCCGCCAACTAGGTGTTGAGGGCGGCGACCAGCTTCTTTGGTGACAACATGCCGTAGTCAAACACGAAGACGGCATTGTCGGTCATCGTCACGACGGCCTTCTTCATCAGACCCTTCTTGACTTGCTCGGCGCTCCTGATCCCCGAGCGTGGCAGCTTGATCGTGAACTCGGTGTCGGTGTCACGGAGGTAGGCATGGCTTCCGCCGCTTGCCGCAAAACTCGCCGCCGCTCCGAACACGCCTTTGATGACCTCCATGTTTGAGGAGTCATACAGGCCTTCGAAGCAAACCTCTTCTTGACCAACGGTCAGCTTGCCGGTGATGCGGCCTCCATCGGTTGGCAAGTAGTTGACGGTCCAGGTGTCGCTCATTGTGCTGTCTCCTCGGTGGATGCTTGATCTTCTATCGGCTGAGGCACAACTCGGCTGCAGTGCCGCGTTTTGTGGGCAACACGTCGTCAGCGCGATACTTTGGACTGACGATGCGAAGGAGTGACGATGGCAAGGCAAATGTGTGAGAGCTGTGGCATGCCGCTCAAGGATGGTGTCAGGGGAACCGACGCCGACGGGTCCGCTAGCGACCGATACTGCGTTCATTGCTACAAGGAGGGTGCGTTCACCGCACCCGACGCCACCGTGGATGAGATGAGGAAGTACTCAATCCAGGGCATGACCGAAAGCGGTTGGCCCCGATTCCTGGCGAAGTTCGTGACCAAGAACACCGGCCGACTGCCCCGCTGGCAGAAGTCGGACACGTCTGTTCCGTGACCCCCACTACGGGCTAGCTCCCGATTTGCCTCTCAAGTTGGGACCATTCGCGCCGACAGGATGCGGGTAAAGGATTGGTAGTGAAATCCCCAGCGAACACCTGGGGCGACACCAAGGATGCCTGCGATGACGTTGCTAATGGTCAAGCCCGATTTCCCCCAACCAGACATCGGCCGCGTGTTAGATGTCCTCGCACACCACCGCCCCATCGAGTTTCATTGCGTCTGGTCACCTGTGCGTGCCGACGTCTTCTGCGTTGACACGAGACAGGAGCTGGAGACCCGACTCGAGGAACTGTTCCCGTTCCGTGCCTACATGGCACCTGTCGACGACAAGAAGCGGATCGCAGTAGATATCGCCCTTGCGAGCGGCCCACCTATCAGCGGCGACGGCGAGAATCTGGCTGCGGCACTGCGGAACTTCCTACAGAACGCCCTGGACTACATCGCGGAGTGGGAGCGTTCATTGCGGTTCGGTGCCGACCATCAAAAGTACTGGGGTTGGGTGTATCGACTCCATCTTGCTGGTGATGAGGACCACATACTGGCGACGCTGCTCGGCGAGTCGACCAACTGACGACCCGGGGCTCCGGGCGGTGCTGGTCGGTAGATTTGGCTCCCATGACCCGAGCGGCGGTCCATGATCGAAACCGATCAATCGCAAACGGGCAGGCGTTGCTCAGCCCGAGACTCCGGCGATTCCTCGATCGCTTCCCAACCTGGCTGCTCTTTCTCGTAGCGGGGCTATGGACGCTCCCGAGCGCCGGGTTTGTCGTGTCGTCGCTGAGGAGATGGCCCGAGCAAGAGGCGGGTTGGTGGACCAACCTACTCAACACCGAGACTTGGACCCTCGACGCCTACCGCAGCGCACTGTCCGTGTCGGTCAATAACTCCTTCGCTGACGGTCTGTTCAACTCACTTGCGATCGCGGTGCCTGCCACGCTGATTCCGCTGTTCATAGCTTCGCTTGCTGCATACGCAATTGGCTGGATTCCGTTCCGGGGCAAGACATTCACGTTCTTCGGTTTGGTTGCTCTGATGGCACTCCCGGTGCAAGCTGTGCTGATTCCACTGCTGCAGACCTATTCGGGTGGAGCCCATATCTCGATTCCGATCCTTGGCAAGACGGTGACGGTGTTTCCGGACTTGGACGTGGCTGGCACCCTGCCTGCGGTCTGGCTCACCCATATCGGTTTTGCGTTGCCTTTTTCGATCTTCCTGCTGACTGTTGCCATGACTCGGCTTCCTCGATCGCTGATCGACGCTGCTCGCGCCGATGGGGCCTCCCATCTGCAGATCTTCTGGCATGTAGCTACCCCGTTGGCGATCCCTACTGTGGCGGGATTGGGGGTCCTGCTGTTTCTGTGGAGCTGGAACGAATACCTGATCGGTCTGACGATGATTGGTGGCGGCAACCCCGCGGCATTGCCGGCGACGGTTCGGTTGGTTGCGTACTCGGTGCCGACTGGAGGGGCGAGCATTGCAGCGGCCGCATGTCTTCATTCGGCCGTATCGATTGGCGTGTTTCTTCCACTACACCGCTATTTCGCTCGGGCGCTTGTTCTGAGTGCTGAGTAGGCGATCTAGCTTCCCAGGAACCGAGCCCTTCTCGGGACGACAAGGGCAGAACGTCCCTGGTTGTGCTCCTCATCAATTGATACGTTGGATCAGTTCTAGACAGGAGGCTTGATGACCGACAAGACCGCCGACCTAGCCGGACCGGGGATTGGCAACTACCCCGACCTCGCCAAAGTCCTTCCCGACGACTACGAGTCCCTTCTCACCCCACGGGAGACGATGGATGCGTTGTTCGCGGCCAAGGCATACATCGAAGAGAACCTGTGCAAGGAACTGAACCTGATGATGGTCCAGGTTCCCCTCATCGTGGACTCGGAGAGTGGTGTCAACGACATGCTGGACAGGGACGGCTCCCGAAGCCCTGTCGGCTTCCACATCACCAACGACCACGACAAGCATCCGATCGATGCGCAGGTTGTGCAGGCTGCTACCAAGTGGAAAAGGACGGCGTTGGCCCAGTTTGGGTTTGAGGTCGATGAAGGTCTCTGTACCGACATGAAGGCGATACGCAAGGACTACTTCCTCGACCATGACCACTCTGCATACGTAGACCAGTGGGATTGGGAGAGGGTTATGTCGCCACAGGAACGCAACCTTGACTTCCTGACTGGGATCGTCAAGAAGATCTGGAGTGTTCTTGTTGGTGCCGAGAAGCATGTCCAGGAGCTATACCCGCAGCTCAACACGCCGAAGTATCCGAATCTGCCGGAGGAGCTCACGTTCCTTCACGCCGAGGAGATTCTCGACATGTATCCCGATCTTCCCCGCAAGGAACGGGAGACGCGGATCGTGCAGAAGTACCCGGCGATCTTCATCTACGGCATCGGCTGGCCACTCGCCGACGGCTACCCGCACGAGATGCGGGCTGCAGACTATGACGATTGGATCACCGAGACGGTGTCTGCGGCCGGGGAGCCAACTCACGGTCTGAACGGGGACATCCTGGTTTGGAATCCGGTGACGAGACGGCGCCACGAGCTCACGTCGATGGGGGTCCGGGTCACGAAGGAGACCCTGGTCTCGCAGCTGGCCATGACCGGACAGCTCGACTTCCTCGACCTCCCCTATCACCAGGCGATCATGAACGACGAGATACCTTTGTCGATCGGAGGCGGGATCGGGCAGTCACGGACCTACATGATGCTGCTGAAAAAGGCGCATCTTGGTGAGGTTTCCGTGACCGTCTGGCCCAAGGTACTGAAGAATCTGTGTGCCGAGAGGAGCATCTTCGTACTGGAGTAGCGGAGCCGGGCTAGAGGCAGCAGAGGTGTGGCGATACCTGGATGGGGCTGTGCGATATATTGTGCGGGCGAAGGGACTCGAACCCCCACGAGCAATAGCTCACCAGGACCTAAACCTGGCGCGTCTTCCATTTCCGCCACGCCCGCGTACTCGCCTCCACCACAAGGGATTCTCACAGTGGAGGCGGTTGGTGGGTCGCCTGGGAATCGAACCCAGAACCTATCGGTTAAGAGCCGATTGCTCTGCCTGATTGAGCTAGCGACCCGGAGCGAGTGTAGCAACGGATTCATGCCATGTGTTCGCCGACGTACTCAATCCATGCCATCGTGCGATTCCAGTGATTCGACGAGCGGAGCACTCTGACCCTGCATACGCCGGCCGGCAATTGGTTCTTCCGATGGCCGGTACCCTTGGGCTTGATGAATGTCTTTGTGAAGAGCGCTCCCGGTAGGCACAATTCTGTCCTCCAGTGGGTCTTGGCTGCCAGCTCGTCATTTCCTTCATGCAGGTGCAGGCTCAGTCGGAATTCTGCCGTGCTGTCGAGATACTTGCGCACCCATCCAACAAACAGTCGCAGGGCTCGCGCATCGGTATTGGCCAGAGCAAAGCCATTTCGCCACTTGGACCCCTCGGCCCAGTACAGGACTACACCTGCAACGAAGAACGAATCTGTCATGTGAGTCGAGGCGTACGTGTTGGCCTCGCTGCGGATAGCGTCGATTTCCTTGCGGCGTCGCCACTGAGTGTCCTTGGGAACCCCTTTCTGTGTGGGCGTTCTCGTCTGGATCTCCCGCTTCTGGAGATCCGATAACGCGACTTCCCGACACCAGTTGGAGAGGGTTCCCTTTGGAACCGGAATGATCTCTCGGATCTCTCCGTAGGTCAGGCCGAGGCGGCGCAGTTGCTTTCCTAGCTCAGATCGCTCCCACCGATGCAGTTCGTTCCACTGGCCTGCCTGGGCGAGCAGGTTCCTGGGGATCTTCGGTTTCATTCATCCAAGGTATCGACTCGGTACGACAGACCGTGGAGAACGTGCCACAATGTCGCCCTCAACGGGCTGTAGCGCAGCTTGGTAGCGCACCTGCTTTGGGAGCAGGGGGTCGCCAGTTCAAATCTGGCCAGCCCGACCATCCGTCATCCGGGTCGACCGTGTGGGCACGAGTTGTGCCTTGATCAGGTTCTCGAGTATCTCTGCATACAGCGGCAGCCGGTCCGGTGCACAGCATCCAACCTGCAGCCGACCAACCTGCGCCCCCGCTTCTTCGAGCGTGCTCATCGCCGCAGGCAGGCCAGATCCGGGGTCGATTGTCACCGCCCGCACTTTGACGCGAGCCTCAGTCAGCGTTGCAGCGAGTTCCGCCATTCGGGGGCTTCGCCCCGGCTCACAGCATTTCATATCGAGCTCGCCGAGAGCCCCCGTGCAGGCATCGAGAGCGTCAAATGCGGGCTCGATTGCCTCAATTGATGTCATGCCGCGACCCTAGCGGGACCGGACACCAGGGAACCCCGTGCCCACGCCCCAACCGCACCCGCTGCGGCCACGAGCCACGGCCGCCTCTCCATCACAAGTGCGACCACCAACACCGCAAGTGACCGGTCGTGTGCCCACTCCGCCCAAGACGGCATCGGGCCATGGAACGCAAACGAGCTTCCGGCATTCATCGGCTGGCCCCAGAACCCCGCTCGAATCAGTTCACAATCGCTCGCCGCCAGCGTTGAGCCGGCCTATCGCGGCTTCGAGTCGACACGCGACCTGAAGCGAGTAATCTTGCGCCCCGTAGGGGTCTGTTGAATGGCGCCGGTTCCGACTTGGCTGTACGTGAGGAGATCGATCCAACGTGTGCCGCCGAGCCTCAACGGCGATCGTTCACCAGCCTCCATGCGGATGTAGCTCAATGGCAGAGCTCCAGCCTTCCAAGCTGGCTACGCGGGTTCGACTCCCGTCATCCGCTCGGTTGGACGCCGCCGGTTGGCCGCATGCCTATCCTTTGGCGTCCTTGGTGTGCCCCCGTAGCTCAGGGGACAGAGCAGGAGCCTTCTAAGCTCTTGGTCGAGGGTTCGAATCCTTCCGGGGGCGCGCCTATCGGCGAGCCCGATAGGTACAGCGGAACAATCCGCTTCATGGTGGTCGTAGCTCAGTTAGGCAGAGCACCTGGTTGTGGTCCAGGAAGTCGCGGGTTCAAATCCCGTCGGCCACCCCACCGTCGCAGCGGCACCGTTCCAATTTGGAACGGTGCGGCTCGGCCTTTGTTGACTAGAACCGAGGAGTCGTCCGTGCAAACCGATATCAAAGACGCAGGTCCGTTCGAGCGGATCCTCACGATCAAGCTGGAGGAAGCAGATCTCGAGTCGGCAAAGAACAAGGCTGCTCGCAAGATGTCGGAATCGATGAAGATCAAAGGCTTTCGACCCGGCAAAGCGCCGCGTTCAATCGTCGAGCGCATGGTTGGGGAGGCAACCCTCCGCTCCGAGGCGATCGAAGAGGCACTTCCCGAGTTGGTTGGGCCCGCGATCGAAGAGGCAGAGCTGGAGCCGGCGACCACCCCACGGGTTGAGGAAGTCCGCGATGCTGAGGGCGGCGGTGTCGACGTCGATATCAAGGTAACGCTGTGGCCACTTCTCGACGCAGTGCCCGACTTCAGTGGACGCAAGGTCACCATCGATTCTCCGTCGGTTCAAGACGAGGAGATCGAAGAGCAGATCGATCGGTTGCGCGACCAGTACGCCGAGCTTGAAGACGTCGAGCGACCGGCAACAGACGGCGACTTCGTCATGATCAACATCTCGGCCGCCATTGATGGCGTCGACATTCCCGAAGCGACCGCAGAAGACCTGCTCTACGAAGTCGCATCGTCATCGTTCATCCCAGGTCTCGATGATCTCCTGGGCGGCTCGTCCGCCGGTGACATCCGCCAGGGTCCCGGTACCCTTCCCCCCGGCTTTGGCCAAGAGGAACCCCGCGAGGCCGACCTCAAAGTCCTCGTCAAGGGAGTGCGGGCGAAGAAGCTTCCCGAGGTAACCGATGATTGGGTCTCGGATGTGTCCGAGTTCGACACCGTTGCCGAGCTCACCGACCGGATCTCCGCCAATCTCACCGTCATGAAGCTCGACGGTGCCGACAACGAGTTCCGCAGCAAGCTCATCGAGGAGCTGGGCGAGGAGCTATCGCTCGAGATTCCTGCAGCGCTGATTGACGCTGAGATGGAAGCCGCATTCCACAACCTGGCGCACACGTTGGAGCAACAGGGACTTGATTTTGGCAACTATCTCCGCATCGTTGGTCAAAGTGAACAGGATTTTGTTGAGGAGATCAAGCGTCGTTCCGAGCAAACCCTGAAGACTCGTATCCTCCTTGACAGCATTGTTGCTATCGAGGGGATAGAACTGGCCGACGGGGACTTGGATGACGCCATCGAGGCGATGGCAACTGATGTGAACCAGGAACCGGCGGCCCTGAAAGAGGCTCTTGAGACGAGTGGTCGAATAGAGGTGCTGACCGGTGATATCCTTCGTCGCAAGGCACTTGATCGAATCGTTGCCTCCGCGGACGCGGTAGATGACGAGGGCCAACACATCGATCTAAGGCCACCAGAGGTAGCCGACGATAGAGAAGAAGGCGAAGACTCAGCCGATGAGTCCGACGCCGAAGAGGATTAGGAGAAACATGAGTTATTTGGTGCCGACAGTTGTGGAGAACACTCCCCGTGGGGAACGTGCTTTCGACATTTACAGTCGCCTGCTCAAGGACCGCATCGTGTTTCTCGGCACGCCGATCGACGATGGCGTCGCCAACGTAATCATGGCGCAGTTGCTGCACCTCGAGGGAGAGGATCCCGACAAAGACATCTCGATGTACATCAACTCACCGGGTGGGTCCACCTATGCACTGATGGCCATCTACGACACGATGCAGTTCATCAAAGCCGACGTGGCCACCTACTGCATGGGTCTGGCCGCATCAGCTGCTGCCGTATTGCTTGCAGGCGGGGCTCACGGCAAGCGGTATGCGCTTCCCCATTCACGGGTGATGCTCCACCAACCCCACATCTCAGGTTTGGCAGGACAGGCAACCGATATTGAGATCCACGCTCGGGAGATTCTCAAGACACGGGAAGAGATCAACGAGATTCTCACGCTTCACTCAAAGCAGGACTTGGCCAGGGTTTCTGACGACACCGAACGGGACTACTGGATGAGCGCAGCGGAGTCGGTCGAGTACGGGGTCATTGACGAAGTGCTCGCACGGCGTACGCTAGAGGCTGTCGACGGGTAGGGAAGAGAGAGCGACTTGGCTAAATACGAAGGCGGCGAGCTTCTCAAGTGCAGCTTCTGCGGTAAATCGCAGAAGCAGGTGCGCAAGCTCATTGCGGGTCCGGGTGTCTACATCTGTGACGAGTGCGTTGAGCTGTGCAACGAGATCATCGAAGAAGAACTGGCCGACACCGAGGAAGTCAGCTTTGCTGAACTTCCCAAGCCAAGCGAGATCTACGAATTCCTAGACGGATATGTGGTTGGCCAAACCAAGGCCAAGCGTGTGCTGTCGGTGGCCGTCTACAACCATTACAAGCGAGTCCGCGCCGGCCAGAAGGCCAAGGACGAAGATGTCGAGCTTCAGAAGTCGAACATCTTGATGGTCGGCCCCACGGGTGTCGGCAAAACGTTGCTGGCCCAGACTTTGGCCCGCAGACTCAACGTTCCCTTCGCCATTGCGGATGCGACCGCACTTACGGAAGCGGGATACGTTGGTGAGGACGTCGAGAACATCCTGCTCAAGCTGATTCAGGCCGCTGACTTTGATATCAAGCGAGCCGAGACCGGCATTATCTATCTCGACGAGATTGACAAGATTGCCCGCAAGGCCGAGAACCCGTCCATCACCCGTGACGTGTCCGGCGAAGGCGTGCAGCAGGCACTCCTCAAAATTCTCGAAGGCACGGTCGCATCGGTTCCGCCGCAGGGTGGCCGTAAGCATCCCCATCAGGAATTCCTCCAGATCGACACCACAAACATGTTGTTTGTCTGTGGCGGTGCTTTTGCCGGCCTCGAAGAAGTCATTCGCAAGCGTGTTGGCAAGAACTCCGTCGGCTTTGGTGCTGAGGTGCGGTCTCTCGACAGCCGCAACGACACCGAGATCTTTGCCGAGGTCATGCCAGAAGACTTGATTTCCTTCGGGCTCATTCCCGAATTCATCGGACGTCTCCCGGTTGTAACCACCGTTGAGAGTCTTGACCTCGATTCGCTGGTGCGGGTCCTCCAAGAGCCTCGTAACGCTCTGATCCGTCAGTACTCGAAGTTCTTCGAAATGGACGGAGTCGAGCTTGTTGTAACCGACGCTGCTCTGTTGGCTATCGCCGAGCAAGCTCTCAACCGGGGCACTGGCGCTCGTGGCCTCCGTGCCATTCTCGAGGAAGTGCTTCTCGACACCATGTACGAGCTTCCCTCCCGCACCGACATCGCTCGCGTCGTCATCGACGAAGACGTCGTCCGCGAGAAGGTCAACCCGACGCTGGTCCCCGTCCAAGACCTTGGCTCATCCGAGGCGCAGGAACGCTCGGCCTAGGTTTCGGGCGAATCAGGATTCGCCCGAGTTTCTCCGCCGTGGCCTTCGGCACGGCTTCGTAGCGGTGCGGCCTCTCGGCCGCTCCCTTTCGTTCGGACGGGCGGAGCCCGTCCTCTCGACATGAGGGGGCCTGCGGGAACTCACCTTTGGTGAGTTCCTTGCGAGTTTGCTCCGCAAACTCGGGCTTATGTCTGCGAGATTGCGAGCTGCAGTTCCGAAGGAACTGCCAACGAACTCGGCAAAGCCGAGTTCGCCGCCTCAAACTCCCCCGTCAGAGTTGCTTTGTCAGTCCCCTGTTTTGGGGAAACTCCCTAGGCGGGACTCTTAACCAGCTCCCCGGCTTTCCAGACGTGGGTTACTCGATCTGGGTTGCCCCATACGGTTATGTCGTCGAGCGGGTTTACATCGAAGGCGATGATGTCGGCGTCGTAGCCTTCTCGCAGTTGGGCGGACATGGGGGCTTGCGGGCCGAGGGTGAGGGGACCGGTGGCGGTCGCGGCTTCGATGGCTTCTAGGGGAGTCATGCCGGCGTCGATGAGGTACTTCACTTCGAGGCTGTTGGTGCCGTACATGGGGCCGCTGACGAAGATGTCGGTTCCCATGGCGATCTTGACACCGGCGGCGACAGCGATCTTGAGAGCCATTGCATGTCGATCGGCAATCATGACGCCCTTGCGATATGCGTACGGAGGCAGGATGTCTTCCATCTGCAGCAGTGCTGCCACCACAAAACGCGTCGGGACGAGGATCGCATCACTATCGATCATCATCTGAGCGCTTTCTTCGGAGAGATACGAACCATGCTCGATGGTTTTCACACCCGCCTTGAGCGCAGCGACGATCCCGGGATCGCCGTGACAGTGGGCGGCCACGATGCGGTCGGCTCGGGCCGCCTCCTCGACCACTGCCACCAGCTCTTCGTGGGAGAATTGTTGGTGAATCGGATGGTCGATCTCGCTGAGGACACCACCGGATGCACAGATCTTGATAAGTTGTGCTCCTCGGCGCAGTTGCTTGCGTACGGCTAGCAGGCAGCCGGGGACACCGTCGGCAAGCTCGCCGAACTTGAAGCCGCGTGTTTCGAGGCTGTGGACGAAGTCCAAGGGGAGACCGTGGATATCGGCGTGGCCGCCTGTGGTCGACAGGATCGATCCAGCGGCGTAGATACGAGGCCCGGGGATCGTGCCTTCGTCGATAACGGGCTTGAGCGAGATACCTAGGCCGCCGACCTCGCGGAGGCTGGTGATGCCACCATTGAGGGTGGCCGCAGCATCGGCCGTGGCTCGGGCGATGAGCGTGCCTGGGTCGGCGGCGGCCATCTTCTCGAGATCAGGAATGGGGGAGCCAACGAAGTGGCCGTGCGCTTCCCACATGCCGGGCATTACTGCTGGCACGGTTGTCTCATGATCGCCTGGCGTTGTGGGGGGAGCGGTGGCGGACGGGCCGGCGTAGACGATGTTGTCACCGTCGGTGATGACGGTCCCGTCGCTGATCGGGTCTCCCTTGCCAGGGATCAGAACGTCGGCCGAAATACGTGTCGCCACAGATGACTCCTTTTTCTCCGTGCTTCGAATCTAATCGGTGCGTCGCCATGCTGAATCTGAGCGGTCCCTTCAGGGTGACTAGACACTATGCGCCACTACTCTTTGTGTCTAGATGACCACGGAACGTGGCGGTAGGTTATTGGAGATAGGTCGATCGACCTAGTCCGCAGACGGCGGGCCACATGAATAGCTGACTCGGTTCGGGCAAGCAGGGGGAATGCTTGGGGGCGACGGGTAGGAAGGCTAGACGACGAAGAATCCGGGTCCAGAAATGGACCCGGATTCTTCGCGTTATCATGCGCGGCCCATCCCTGCGTCACCCGACATCGGATGGACCAATCGATCTAGAGGAACGATGGAAGCTTCTTACGACCCCCAGGCTGTTGAATCCCGCTGGTACCAGGTTTGGGAGGACGCAGGTGTATTCCGTCCTGAGATCAACCCCGACGGCAAGCCGTTCTCGATCGTAATTCCACCGCCCAATGTCACCGGTGTCCTGCACATCGGCCACGCTCTCAACATGTCGATCCAGGATGTGATCATCCGCCGCAAGAGGATGCAGGGCTACGCCGCCCTCTGGCTCCCCGGAACGGACCACGCCGGTATCGCAACGCAGAACGTTGTCGAGCGTGACCTCGCCAGGGAAGGCCTCAGCCGTCATGATCTAGGGCGTGAGCAATTCGTCGGGCAGGTCTGGACGTGGAAGGCGAAGCACGGCAACCGGATCAAAGAGCAGGTCCGTCGACTCGGGTTTTCGACCGACTGGAGCCGGGAGCGATTCACGCTTGATGACGGCCTCAGCGACGCCGTCGGCCACGTCTTTGTCGAGCTCTACAACCAGGGTCTCATCTACCGCGGCGAGCGGATCATCAATTGGTGCCCTCGCTGTCACACCGCGCTGTCCGAAATCGAGGTCGAACATGAGGATGAGGTCGGCGAGCTGACCCACATTCGATACGACTTCTCCGACGGCACCGGGTCAGTTGTCGTGGCCACCACTCGGCCCGAGACCATGCTCGGAGACACTGCAGTTGCCGTTCATCCGGATGATGACCGCTACAAGGATGCCATCGGCAAGACCGTCATCGTCCCCCTTATCGGTCGCGAGATTCCGATTGTGGCTGACGAGGGCGTTGAACTCGAGTTTGGTACAGGTGCGGTCAAGGTGACGCCAGCTCATGATCCACTGGATTTTGAGATCTCACAACGTCACGATCTGCCGGCGCTGAAGGTCATCGATACCGAAGCGAAGATCACCGAGGCCGGTGGAGAGTTCTTTGGCCAGGATCGCTTCGAGGCACGCGAGGCTGTGCACCACGCTCTCAAGAAGCAGGGCTACATCGTCGAGGTCGAGGACCACCATCACTCGGTCGGGCACTGCTCGCGATGTGGGACGGTTGTTGAGCCGATGCTGTCCCTGCAGTGGTTCGTCAAGGTCGGCCCAATGATCGAGCCGTCGGTCGCTCCTATCAAGGATGGGCGCGCTCGCTTTGTCCCCCAACGCTGGGAGAACAACTACTTCCGCTGGATGGAGAACCTCCGTGACTGGTGCATTAGTAGGCAGCTGTGGTGGGGTCACCGCATCCCGGCCTGGTACTGCAACGGGTGTGGTGAGACCGTGGTCTCGGTTGCTGCGCCAACTACGTGTGACGGCTGCGGGGCTTCATCGTTTGAGCAAGAACAGGATGTCCTCGACACCTGGTTCTCGTCGCAGCTGTGGCCGTTTTCGACGATGGGTTGGCCTGAAGAGACTGCAGACCTCGCCAAGTTCTACCCGACCAACGTGCTCGTCACCGCCTATGACATCATCTACTTCTGGGTCGCTCGCATGATCATGATGGGTATTCACTTCACGGACTCAGAACCGTTCCAAGACATCGTGATTCATGGGCTGGTGCGGGCCGCCGACGGGCGCAAGATGTCCAAATCGACCGGCAATACGATCGATCCCTTCGACATCGCCGATGAGTACGGGGCCGATGCCCTCCGGCTTGCTCTGCTGCAATCAGCGGCACCCGGGCATGACATCCCCCTCAATATCGAGTGGATCGATGCGGCGCGACGCTTTGGCAACAAGATCTGGAACGCGGTCCGCTTCACCCTCAACCATGTCGATGCGGGGACGGTCCCGGCAGCCGGCGGCTATCCCGGCGATCCCGAGCCCGCCGACGCCTGGATCCTGTCACGACTTGGAGAAACGATCACCGAATACGATCGATTGATCGATGAGTATCGGTTCTCCGATGCGGTCGGCCTCCTTTACAATTTTGCCTGGTCCGAAGTGTTCGACTGGTACCTCGAAATGGCGAAGACGTCGCTGCGTGACGATGCAACCGCAGCGGCGACCCGCCAAACCCTTGGCGTTGTCATGCGTGACCTGCTTGCCCTCTTCCACCCTGTAATTCCTTACGTCACTGAGGAGTTGTGGTCGGAGCTAGTCGGCGATGGTCTCGTGGCCGCAGGAACCTGGCCAACTCCGGTCGACGTCAGTGCACCCAACGGGATGGACGAGCTGCAGGCATTGATTGTCTCGGTCCGCCGCTTCCGTGCCGAGCACCAACTCTCACCAAAGCGCACTATTGAAGCGCTCGTTGATGACCCGGATGATGTTGCAGCAGATTGGTGGAAGGACCAGCTGGCTGCGATGGCCAATGTTGCCGCGGTGTACACCGGGCCACCCGATGTGGTTTCGGGGCATACCCGTCTCACGGCGGGGGCCATGCAGGTGTTTATCCCACTCGACGGTCTTGTTGACGTCGCAGCCGAGCGGCCCCGGCTCGAGAAAGCGATTGCTGAGACCGAGAAGATGTTGGGGCGATCTCACGCCAAGCTCAACAATCCGAATTTCGCCGAGCGGGCCCCCGCAGAGGTCGTCGCCGCCGAACAGCAACGAGTCGCCGAGTCATCGGCAAAGCTCGAGAAGCTGCGCACGCAGCTCGACGAATTGTCCTAGTCATCGTGGGTAGTGACTATCCCGGCGACTATGAGGCCGCGGTTGCATTCCTGGATCGACGAATCGGCGACGGCATCCGACCTGGGTTGGAGCGAATTGAGCACCTGATGGGTTTGATGGGGGACCCGCATCGTGCGTATCCGGTTATCCATGTCGCGGGGACCAACGGCAAGACGACCGTGGTGCGGATGATTGCCGACATTCTCGGGGCGCACGGCCTATTCACCGGTGCGTTTACGTCACCGCATCTGCATCGAGTCGAAGACCGGTATTCGACGGGTGGCGCATCATATGGGCCAACCCACCTCGCCCGTGCTGTCGAGGACATCGCCCCCTTTGTCGTAATGCAGGAGGAGCAGTTCGACGAGAGTCCGACCTATTTCGAGTTGACGGCCGCCGTTGGTTTTGCTGCCTTTGCGGTGGACGCCGTCGACGTTGCGGTAGTCGAGGTAGGACTCGGCGGCCGCTACGACGCGACCAACATCGTTCAAGCCGACGTTTCGGTCATCACCGGGATTGCTTTCGACCACATGTCCTATCTAGGCGATACCCAGAGGGAGATCGCCGCCGAGAAGGCTGCGATCGTCAAGCAGGGTGGCAGGTTGGTGACGGGTCCGATGAGCGCAGAAGCGCTGGAGTCGGTTGCGGAGAGGATCGACGAGACGGGGGCATCGTGGCACCGTGCCGGGTCCGAATTCGAGGTTGTCTCCACCGATCGAGATGAAAGGGGTTGGGTTGTGACTGTGCAAGGGATGCACGGTCGGTATGAGGACCTGGTGCTCGGAATTCACGGGCGTCACCAAACCGTGCACTTGGGGACGGCCATTGCTGCATGCGAGGCGTTACTCGGACGTGCGCTCGATGATGCTGCGGTACGAGAAGCCGCCGCAACCGTGCGCTCGCCTGGGCGGCTAGAGGTAGGTGGTCTAGCCCCGACCATCCTGATCGATGGGGCCCACAACGAAGAGGGCTTCCATGGATTGGTGACTGCCATCGACGAGGAGTTCGATGAGGGCAGCTGGGTCTTGGTGATCGGGGTGCGTGGTGACAGGGATATTGGCGCTTTGGTTTCGAGTCTCGACGGCAAGGTGTCCCATATCGTCGCAACCCAGGCAGACGATCATATGGCGGTCGCCGCAGACAAGGTCGCAGAGGCCGCCGCGGCGTCCCTTCATGCGCCGGCCGAGGCGGTAGTACCTGTCGCGGAGGCAATCGAGCATGCAATCGCTATGGCAAAGGGCGACACCGGTGTGGTGGTCGCCGGCTCCTTGTACGTGATCGGTGAAGCCCGACACGCACTGAGCCTCGACAACAGTGCGTCACCCGTCCACCGCCGATTCGAAGCTGAAATACCTGAATGATCCAGCACGAATCAGGATTCGAGCGAAACCTCATGGGCTGTCTCTCGATGTCGCGGCCGCAAAGGGCGGCCGTCGAGATATCGGTAGGGGCGCGGGGATGGCGCCGGTACGAGGTCGCCGGTGGCGTGGTTGCCGGCATGCTCCGTGGTAGCTTGATCGCGACGGAGTGCTCTGCGAAAACCTCGCGGTGCGATGTAGTTGAAGCAAGGTACTGAGGTGGATGATGGCTGACCGACCGCCGATCACAAAAGACACAAGGGTCGCCGCGCTGCTGCGCGATTACCCGGAAACCGAAGAACTGCTCATTGGGATGTCGCCGGCGTTCACCAAGCTCCGCAACCCGGTCCTGCGGCGAAGCGTTGCGCGAGTCGCGACGCTCGGTCAGGCTGCCGCCGTGGGGCGGATACCGGCGACCGTCTTGGTGAACGAGCTGCGCGCTGCTGTGGGCCAAGACCCAATTAGAGACGATGATGAGGACAGTGTCGACTACTTTGGGGTTCAGCCCGAGTGGTTTGATCCTGAGCTGGTTGTCACCGTGTTGCGTGACGATGAGCTCGACCCGGATGTGATGCCCATCAACCCGTTGCTTCGAGTCGTCAAGGATTTGGAGGATGGTCAGATTGCCGAGCTTGTGACTTCCCATCTGCCCGCTCCCGGTATCGACATCTTGCGCCGCAAGGGCTACTCGACCTGGACAACCGAGGACGACCAGACGATCCGAACCTTCGTGTTGAAGGAACCCGCAGGCTGACAATGACACGAACTCGGCGATGGTTGCGGTCCACATTGTGAAGGGCCCGAATTGGTCAGAGTTGGGTTCAGTGACCGGGGCTGTGAAAGGTGAGGGTGTCGTCGTTGACCCAAATAGTGGTGGATACCCTCAAGCCCCCCAGGAACTTGCCTTCTTCTTCTCCTGCTTGAGGCTCTTGCAGCCATGGGTTGTGGAGCAGACTCGCCGACCGGCCGGAGGACTACTATCTGGCGCCGGAACTTGAGATTTGGAGGAAGTTGTGGCGGTTGAGCACACGTTTGTGATGGTTAAGCCGGATGGGGTTAGGCGTGCTGTGGTCGGTGAGGTGATCAGCAGGTTTGAGCACAAGGGCTTGAAGCTGGAGAAGATGCGCATGCTGCTGATCGATGAGGAGCTTGCGGGCAAGCACTATGCCGAGCACACCGAGAAGCCGTTCTTCGGCGAGCTCGTTGAGTTCATCACATCTGGGCCGGTTGTTGCGATGGAATGGTCCGGCGAGGGTGCGGTTGCCGTCGCCCGTACGCTGATGGGAGCCACCAACGCTGCGGAAGCGGCTCCAGGTACGATCCGTGGCGATTTTGGCCTGATCATGGCGGAGAACATCGTCCATGGGTCCGACTCACCAGAGAGTGGTGTGCGTGAACTGGGACTGTTCTTCGGCTAATCGCCTGCCCGTGAATTTGGGGTAACCCACAGCCACATATACGGTATGACCCACCCGGAGCCGGTGTTCTCGCGACGTCGGCGGTGGCACTTGGGTAAACTGAACGCTGTCCCACCATTGTGAGCAAGAATGCTTGACAACCTCTTTTCGGTCGCTGGCCGCGATATGGCTATCGATCTCGGCACCGCCAACACGTTGGTGTTCGTGCGCGGGATGGGCATCGTCCTGAACGAGCCCTCTGTTGTTGCGATCAACACCCGCGACAACAAGCCGCTCGAGGTGGGGATGGAAGCCAAGCGGATGATTGGGCGAACCCCTTCGCATATCCAGGCAATTCGACCCCTTCGCCATGGTGTTATTGCGGACTTCGATATCACTGAAAAGATGCTCCGCTACTTCATCAACAAGGTGCACAACCGCCGGTTTGCAGCTCGGCCCCGCATTGTGATTTGCGTTCCTTCCGGCATCACCGCTGTGGAACGCAGGGCTGTTGAGGAGGCCGCCTATCACGCCGGCGCCCGCCGTGCCTACACGATCGAGGAGCCGATGGCGGCGGCGATCGGTGTCGGTCTCCCCGTTCATGAGCCGTCCGGATCGATGGTCGTCGATATTGGCGGTGGCACCACCGAGGTGGCTGTTATCTCATTGGGCGGCATCGTCGTCTCCAAGAGCACCCGCATCGGTGGTGATGAGCTCGACGAAGCGGTCATGGCCTGGGTCAAGAAGGAATACAACCTCATGCTCGGAGAACGCACTTCCGAGCAGGTCAAGATGGCTATTGGCTCTGCCTTTCCATTCCCAGATGAACCATCGGCTGAAGTAAGGGGCAGGGACTTGGTGAGCGGTCTACCGAAGACCGTCGTGCTCAGTGCGGCCGAGATTCGTGAAGCGATCGAAGAGCCGGTGCAGCAGGTCGTAGATGCTGTCAAGTTTGCATTGGACAAGACGCCACCGGAGCTCGCAGCCGACATCATGGATCGGGGCATTGTCCTAACCGGGGGAGGGGCCTTGCTACGTGGCCTCGATCAGCGGCTCGCCAACGAGACCGGGATGCCCATCGTCACAGCAGACAAGCCTCTGCAGTCGGTGGTCATGGGGTCGGGTGCGTGTCTCGAGGAGTTCGAGGTCCTCCATGTCGTGCTTTCTTCAAGCGGCCGTCGTTAGCCACGCGGCCCAACACAGCCGCGGCCTACAGCCCTCCTGGGATAACTAGTGCAATCATTCCAGAGATTTGACCGGTCCACCTCACTGTTCATTGTGTTGCTTGTCGTTGCTTTCATGCTCGCAACGTTCGACGTGCGTAGCGATGGAACCGGAGTGGGGACGACGATGCGTGACGGTGCGCAAACCCTCTTCTCGCCGCTGCAGGAAGCGGCATCGGCCGTCACTCGACCCGTCGTGGGCTTCATCGACGCTCTTTCGGACATTGCCAGCCTTCGTGAGGAGAACGACGAGTTACGTGAGGAGAACGACTCTCTGCGCGCTGAGGTGGAGGAATTCGCCGGCGTCCAGGCCGAGCTCGAACTTCTCCGCGAGCTCAATGGCGTGGAAGTACCCGATGACCTGCCAACGGTTGTTGCTCGGATCACATCCCCAGGTTCGAGTTCGTTCGACCTTGACCGATGGATAAACAAGGGCTCTGACGACGGAATCTCTATTGGTGATGCCGTGATCGTCGAACAGGGCCTCGTGGGGCGTATCGATCAAGTCTTCGATGGTTCGGCCCGGGTCCGTCTCATCCTCGATCCGAATGTCAGAGTCGCGGTGCGTGATGCCGTGACCGACCAGGCGGGGTTTGTCACGGGCAACAACACCGACCCGCTTGTTTTGAGGATATTCCAAGCAGAAGAGGCAGCAATAGCGGGGACGATTGTGGAAACGGCCGGAAGCCGATTCCCTTCGGGCATCGTCGTCGGCACCGTGATTGAAACCGCGGCCGACGAGGCTGGCTTTGGCCTTGTCGCTGAAGTAGAGCCGGGCGTTAGCTTCTCGAGCCTCGACTTTGTGATCGTGATCGTGGGGTACTCGCCACTCGATGCTCAGCCCCAAGATGACCTTCTCGAGCAAGATCCTGTCGAGTCCGAGGAGCAGCCAACCGACACTACGGAGCCCGGTGCGGAGACCACAGAACCGAGTTCTGAAACCGCGACGACCGAGGGTTCACCGTGACGGGGCGCGACGTCAGTCTTGCGCTTCTGATGGTGGTCGTCGCGGTCGTCATTCAGACCGCGGTTTTTGGCGACGGACGTATCAATCCGTTTGGCTCATCTCCCGCATTCGTCCTGGTTGTGGTCCTGGCTTGCGCCAGGTACATCGATCCAGCACCAGCGCTGCTGCTCGGTTTCACTGCGGGGATGCTGCTCGATCTTCTCGGCGGGTCGCCCTTGGGATTGTGGGCCATGTCGTACACCGTCGTGGTGTATGTCTCACTACGGTTTCGTGACCGTGCCGACGACGGCCCCCTAGTCATCGGCGTCGGGGTCTTTGCCTTGACCCTGCTCGCCAACGCGTTATTCCTGATCGTCGGTACTCTTTTTGGCGAGAGATTCTTTACGAGTACCGCAGTGATCAAGAACATCCTTTTGCCCGCCGTCTACAACTTGGCCGTTGCCTCGGTCGTGTTCCCTTTGGTCACGCGCCTTCTTGGCAGCCGGCGCCACCTTGGCTGGTCCTCATGAAGTCAGGCTGGCGTCTCGGCGCTGTTGGATTCGTCTTCAGCGTGATGTTCGGCATCCTCACGCTGAAGCTGTGGCAGGTTCAGGTCGTTGAGAGCTCCGAGTACCTCGAGGATGCCCAAGCATCACAGGTCAAGGTTGTCCATACCCCCGCACCGCGCGGTCAGATCGTCGATAGTGCTGGGCGCGAGCTTGCCGGAACCACCGCGACTCTCTCTGCGGTTGTCGATGGCGCATTGGTGCCAGAAGAGGCCGAGGACGGTCTCGTATCTCTTCTTGCGGCGTTCACGGGAATGCAGGCTGACGATGTGGCTGACATCGTTGGTGATGCCCGCACCCGAGGTGATCGGCGCGTGGTCGTGTCCAATCTCGAAGCCCAAGATGCCATCTATCTGGCAGAGCATCGCGAGGACTTTGCCGGCGTTTCCGTTGTGCCCATTCCGCAACGCACATACCCGTATCGGTACCTTGCCTCCGGTGTCCTCGGCTACATCGGCCAGCCTTCGCCCGCCGATATCGAGGCCGGAGCCCGGCCGACCGACATACTCGGTAAAGCAGGGCTCGAGAAGACGTACGACTACGCCCTCCAGGGGGAGCAGGGGTCCATCTACTTCCAGGTAGACGCCTTCCGCACCGTTCTCGATGTTGTCGGCAAGGAGTTCCCCCAGCCAGGGAACACGCTGATCCTCGAACTCGACATCGAGCTTCAGCAAGTGCTGGAGAAGGCCCTTGTCGATGGGCTCGACATCGCTCGCCACGAGTACAACGAAAACGGTTGTGAGCCCGGTGATGCCGATGAGGGTACCGAGGACAAGGGGTGCCCTGTCCGGGCAGTAGGTGTGGTGCTCGGCGTCAACGACGGGTCGGTGCATGCGATGTCGTCGGTGCCCAATTTCGACCCATCAGAACGCGCCGAGTTTGCCAACCTGCCTGATGGTGCCCTCACAAACTTTGCCGTCCAGGGTCAGTATGCGCCCGCTTCAACCTTCAAGGCCCTGACCTATGTCATGGCGATGGAGGAAGGCATCGCCCCTGAAGGCGTCAACTCCGTAGAAGACGAAATCTTGTGCTCCGGCCAGCTTGCCAAGCCGCTCGGTGAGGGCAGCCAGCAGGTGTTCAACAACTGGACCCGCAAGGACGACGGAATGCAGGACATCCACGCCGCCCTCATGCGCTCCTGCAACACGTATTTCTGGGAAGTCGCCTATGACTTGTGGAATGTCAACAAGGGCACCGAGCGAGAGAACCTTCTCCAGAACTGGGCCCGCGAAGTCGGCTTCGATGCCAAGACCAATATCGATCTTCCCTTCGAGAAGTCAGGGCTCATCCCCGACCGTGACCTCTTTGTGCGATGGGCAGACGAAGATGACCCGCGGCTTGACCCAAGCCGGCTGGCTTTCGAGAGTCCGTGGTTCGGTGGCGACCTATTCCAGGCCGCGGTTGGACAGGGCTCCGTTTTGGCGACTCCCGTGCAGCTGGCTACGTCGTATGCAGCGCTGGTCAACGGCGGCACAGTGTGGCAACCGCGGGTTGTGCGGGAGATTCGCAACGAGGACGGTCTCTTGGTCGAGAGCAACGAGCCGACGGTCCTCAACGTTGTCGAAGAGCTCGACGCCTCGACAGTGCGGGCATTGCGTAACGACCTACAGAGTGTCGTCAACAACCCACGAGGTACCGCCTACTCGGCGTTCACCGACTTCGGTTCGGCGATCGGCCAGGTTGGAGGCAAGACGGGCACGGCCGAAATCATCAAACGGAGCGTGGATGCGGAAACCGGCGATGTGATCCAAGACTCGGTGACGACGGCTCTGTTTGTTGGCGTCGCCCCGATCGCTGACCCCGAGTATGTCGTTGTCATCATCGTCGAGAGAGGGGGCAGCGGTGGCGGTATCGCAGCCCCGACAGCCAAACCTGTTCTTCAGTACCTCCTGGGCCAGCCTGTGACAGACGTTTCGGTCGGTCTGGAGGCAGACTGATGGTGTTGACCGCCCGACGTACCGAGCCGGTCACCCTCCTCCAGCGAGAAAGAGCGCTGCGACCTGATGTCCTCCTTATCCTCTCGTACCTGGCGCTAACGGGTCTTGGACTGGTGATGATCTATTCGGCGTCGGCACCCCGTCTGCTCGCCGATGGTGAGAGCCCGACTTCACTGGTCAGAAGGCAGATGATCTTTGCGCTCGTCGGCATCGTGGCGTTCGTTCTCGCTTCTCTGATTGAGCACCGCACTCTGAAGATGCTTGCTCCCATCGCCTACGTCGGCAGTCTCATCTCGTTGATCGTCGTGCTGTACATGCCGGTGGTCTCTGGAGCGAATCGGTGGATCGAGCTTGGATTCTTCCAGTTTCAACCTTCGGAGCTGGCCAAGGTGTCGCTGATTCTCGCCTTAGCTGCGCTATTGGCGGCGTCGAAGGACAAAGCGCTGCATTGGACCGAGATCGCACGGGCGGTGGTTCTGGTCGCAGTCCCGGCGTTCCTCATCTTCCGCCAACCTGACCTGGGAACCATGCTTGTGTTCGGGTTTGTCGCGGTCGTGATGGTGTTTAGCGCCGGAACTACCTGGCGGCAGTTCGCATTCATGACGATTACTGCGGTGCTTGGATCGGCGCTCTTGTTCAAGGCCGGCTGGATCGCTGAATACCAGCTGACTCGGATCACTGCGTTCCTCGATGAGACGTCCGATGTGGTCGACAGCAACTACAACCTCATCCAGAGCAAGATCGCCATCGGGTCGGGTGGCTTGTTTGGCAGAGGACTTTTTGAGGGCGCACAGACCAACCTGTCGTTCGTGCCCGAGCAGTCGACCGACTTCATCTTCACCGCGATAGGCGAGCAGCTCGGCTTTGTCGGTGCGACCGTCGTGATCGGGTTGTTTGCCCTGATCACATGGCGGTTGCTCGTCGCCGCAGCCAATGGGCGCGATCGATTCAGCCAACTCGTGGCGATCGGGGTGGCGGCGATGCTTGTCTTCCACGTCTTCGTCAACATCGGCATGACTGTTCGAATCACCCCGGTGACCGGGCTGCCGCTCCCATTCCTCAGCGCGGGGGGAACGGCGTTCATTGCCATGAGTCTTGCCCTGGGGTTGGGTCATTCAGTCTGGATGCGTCGTTCCCCTGTGCCGGTCGATGTCGATATTTAGCCGAACCAAATCCTCTTCTCCTCCGTATTGGTCGGCAGATCCTACGGCCGGCAACGCCTAGTCGTCCTGGACCAACTGCAGTTTGGTCTGGGTGGCTTCGTTGGGGTCGTAGCAACGTCGGCATCGTGCCTCGTATGCGTCGATTGCGCCGAGAACGACGAGTTCGTCAGACTCAACAACACGTTGAGTAAACAAGCCGGGCCCGCCGCAGCGATGACATACGGCGAGACTCTTCGTCACATACTCGGCTCTCAGCATCAGCGAGGGGATCGGCTCGAACGGACGGCCGAGGTAATCTAGGTCGAGACCGGCCACGATGACCTGTTTGCCCGCGTTGGCAAGCATTGTGGCCACTTCGACAAGACCGATATCGAAGAACTGGCCCTCGTCGATACCGACGACGATGGTGCGGTCTTCGACTGCCGAGAGCAGTTGCGCAGAGTCGTTTACCGGCTCTGCCTCCGTCGAGAGGTTGCTGTGCGAAACGACCTTCTTGTCTGCATACCGAGTGTCAAGCTCGGGTTTGAAGGTCTGCGTGGGTACCCGAGCGAGGTGATAACGGGTGACACGCCGAATCAACTCTTCGCTCTTGCCGGAAAACATAGGGCCGGAGATGACTTCGAGCCAACCCTGTTCGGAACGTCGGTGCATGACGGGTGAGCGTAGCAGCGCCGTGCTATCCGCGGCATATCCTCCAGGAAAGGCTAGGATTTCGCGCCTTTTTCTGCTACTCTACGGAGCCGTCGAACCGCATTGGGATGCGGTCGAGTCACTCGAATCAGGGATAGGGATGCGGGCCAGCTTCGCACATCCAAGCTCATCTATATACCCTAGTTTTACTGGGTTCTTTGCCGTCCTGGCCAGTTGGACGGCTTGTAGCTTCTTCGAGACTGCTCATTCGGCCCCGGCCTTCCGGTCGGCAACACCATCTCGCCCAAATGGGCGTCTCAAGGAGATCATTAATGGCATTGTTCCGCAAGAAAACCGCGCGGGTTGTCCGCCGGGGAGCGGTCGAGGAACCAAAGAGTGCACCGAAGGAGAAGAAGGCATCCGGCTCTAAGAGCCGGAATAGCCAGCGATCCAACCAGCAGCGTGTTCGCTCTCCAAAGCGCAACAACAACCGTGGGGGTAACACGGCACGGCGTGGCTCATCGGGTCACTCCAGCGCCTCCAAGCGCCCCCGACCGCATCTAGAGGTCGTCCCCCCTCCCAACACCGCCCGTAAGCAGATGTTGGTTCGGTCGAGCCCCCACCAGACTCAGATCGTGGTGCTCGAAGGTCCCGTACTCGTCGAGCACTACGTCGCCCGCTCCGACCAGAAGTCCCTTGTCGGAAATGTATATCTCGGAAAGGTGCGCAACGTTCTCCCCGGCATGGAAGCCGCTTTTGTCGACTTCGGTGAGGGCAAGAATGGGGTTCTCTACGCCGGTGATGTGAACTACGACGATGCCGAGATAGTGGGCAAGGCTCGCCGCATCGAGATGGTCATGAAACCGGGCGACACTGTTTTGGTACAGGTTGTCAAGGATGCACAAGGTCACAAGGGCGCTCGACTCACTAATCAGATCAGTCTGGCCGGCCGCTATCTCGTTCTTGCTCCCAACTCTGATGTGCGGGGAATCTCGCGACGGCTTCCCGATGACGAGCGCAGAAGACTGCGGGCTGTGATCGGCGAGGTACGTCCGAAAGGGATGGGCGTCATCGTCCGTACTGCGGCAGAGGGTGCCTCCAAGGAAGACATCCAGGCCGATATCAAACGCCTTCTCGGGATATGGAGCGATATCGAGGAGGCCGGTGATACCAAGGCACCAAAGCTCGTCCACGAGGAACCGCCGCTTGTGCTGCGGGTAATCAGGGAGCATTTCACCAGCGACTTCCGTCGTTTGCTGGTGGACGATCCCAAGACCTACAAGCGGGCTCTGGCCTACCTCGAAGGTACCGAAGCGGATTTGCTCGACAAGGTGAAGATGTATGAGGACGAGCTTGGGCTGTTTGAGCGTTTCCACGTCGAGGACCAGTTGCGCAAGGCGCTCGATCGCAAGGTGTGGCTGCCGTCTGGCGGACACCTGGTCATCGATCGTACTGAGGCTCTTACCGTCGTCGACGTCAACACGGGTCGCTTCGTTGGTCGTTCCAACCTCGAGGAGACCGTTCTCCAGAACAACCTCGAAGCTGCAGAAGAAGTCGCTCGCCAGCTTCGGTTGCGTGACATCGGCGGGATCATCGTTATCGACTTCATCGATATGGAGATCGCCAAGAACCGTGATGCCGTGTTGCTGCGACTACGTGAGCACCTCGCCAAGGACAAGACGCGGACCCAGGTGTTCGACGTGTCGAACCTCGGTCTGGTCGAGATGACTCGCAAGAACGTTGCCGCAGGTCTGTTGGAGTCGTTTAGCGATGTGTGCTCACACTGCAACGGACGTGGCGTGTTGCTGTACGAAGAGGCTGCAACCGCAGGTGCGCCGCTACCGGTCTCAGAAGAAGCATAGGTTTCTGCGTCTATGGGCTTGCCCGAGCTTGACTACGTCAAGCTCGCAAGGCGAGTTCCCCGCTTTGGGCCCGTTGTGAGGTGTACTATCATGCGCCGGCGCTCACCTGAGGGGCATGTCTGCTCGCGGCGTGAGCGTGTACCGGACCGATACGTTGTCCGGGGATCTCGGAGGAATGATGTACGCGATTATCCGCGCCGGCGGAAAACAATCAAAGGTAAGTGAAGGCGATGTTCTCGATGTGGAGCGTCTCAAGGCGACCGGTGAGGTCAGCTTCACTCCATTGCTGATCGTCCAAGACGACGGCACCGTCATTTCCGACGCCAAGAAGCTGGAGAAGGCCAAGGTGACCGTTGAGGTCATGGGCGAGCATCGTGGCGACAAGATCGAGGTCTTCAAGTACAAGAACAAGACCGGCTACCGCAAGCGATCCGGACATCGTCAGACCTACACCACCATTGAGGTGAAGAAGATCTCGATGCCCGCCGCCAAGAAGGCCGCCAAAAAGGCTGCAGCTAAAGAAGAAGCTCCAGCCGCTGAGGAGAAGTAGCTCATGTCTAAGACAAAATCGGGTGGATCAACCCGGAACGGTCGCGACTCAGCGGCGCAGCGGCTCGGGCCCAAGGCCTTTGACGGCCAGACAGTAACTGCCGGTTCGATCTTGGTTCGCCAACGTGGCACCAGGATTCACCCCGGTCTCAATGTCGGTCGTGGCAGTGACGACACGCTGTTCGCCAAGAGCGACGGGGTGGTCGAGTACGGGACCCGCAAGGGTCGCCGCCAGGTGAGCATCCTCGTCGAGGACTAGAGGGCTGTCCGGCAGAAGAGGCGGAACTGGCATTGTCCAGCAAACCCTGAGAGGGGCTCCGCGTGGCTTCCTTTGTTGACCAAGTCGTAATTCATGTCCGCGGTGGCTCTGGCGGGGCGGGCGTTCCATCCTTTCTCAGGCAGAAGGGCAAGCCGCGCGGCAAACCGGTCGGCGGATCCGGTGGAGCCGGCGGCTCAGTGATCGTCGTCGCGGATGACTCTGCTTCGACGTTGTTGCGTTATGCCAGAAAGCCGCATTGGAAGGCTCCTTCTGGCACCCATGGTGAGGGGGAACTCCGTCACGGTCGCGCCGGAGAGGATCTGATGCTCGAGGTGCCGCTCGGAACTTTGGTTCGGGATCTCGACCAGACGTTGCTGGCGGACCTTGTCGAACCTGGTCAGCAGGTGACGATCGCCAGGGGAGGTCGAGCCGGGCGTGGCAATGCAGCCCTTGTGGCGAGAAACCGCAAGGCTCCGACGTTCGCCGAACAGGGCGAATACGGGGAGGAGCTGTCGGTCATCCTCGAGCTCAAGCTCATTGCCGATGCCGCGTTGGTCGGGTACCCAAATGCAGGCAAGTCAACCTTGATTTCCCGTGTGTCTGAAGCCAAACCGAAGATTGCCGACTACCCGTTCACCACACTCACTCCGAACCTTGGAGTCGTGGCAATTGGTGACAACGAGTTCGTGCTGGCCGACATTCCTGGCCTAATTGAAGGTGCTGCCGACGGCAAGGGTCTCGGACACGAGTTCTTGCGTCATGTCGAACGGGCTCGGGTTCTCGTTATCTTGCTCGATCCGACACCGCTGCAAACGGTCTCGCCGCAGGAGCAGTATGCGGTGTTGCTGAGAGAGCTCGAGGAGCATTCCCCTGAGCTGGCGGCCCGGCGACGGGTTGTCGCACTCGCCAAGGCCGATGCGCTGGATAGCGTCGCTGATTATGAGGAATGGGCAGCAGCGAATCACATCACGCTGTATCCGATATCCGGTGTTACCGGAGACGGCGTAGACGCACTCATGTACGCCGTTGCCGACGAAATCGAAGGCCACCTCCGGGAGTCTCCGGATCGTGCTGGGTATGTCTTGCATCGTCCGCTGCCAGATGGCTATTCCATCAGCCGGGTTGGCGAGGAATGGGTCGTCTCCGGCAGAGCTGCAGAGCGCGCCGTCAACCTCGACGACCTAACGGTTGCTGAGGCAGCTGATTTTGCAGCTAGACGGCTGGCTCGGATCGGGGTCAACAAGGCACTTGTGGATGCTGGTGCTGTCCCCGGCGATGACGTGCGGATTGGCGATATTGTGTTCACCTACGATCCGGGTCTCGGTGACGACGACCAAGAGAACGGGGAACAGCTTTGAGAACTCAGGTGGCAGCCGGGCGACCCGTCGTAGTGAAGGTTGGCTCCTCGAGCCTGGCTTCGCCGGGTGGCGGGATCAACCACGAGGGCCTAGAACGAACCGTCGAGCAGGTGGATGCGTTGTGGCAGCAGGGCCATCCGACTGTGCTGGTGTCGTCCGGCGCTGTTGCCGCAGGGCTTGCTGCGATGGGCCTCAGCCGGCGCCCTTCTGACCTTCCCGGTCTCCAAGTCGCTGCCGCAGTCGGCCAAAGCAAGCTTGTCGAGAAGTACGCCGGCGAATTCGCCAAGCGCGAGCGGATCGTTGGCCAGGTACTCATAACCCGAGACGTCGTTGCCGGTCGTGGCCAGTATCTCCATGCCCGCGAGGCGCTGGACAGGATGCTCGGACTTGGCATCGTCCCCATTGTCAACGAGAACGACACGGTTGTTGTGGACGAGCTCAAGTTCGGCGACAACGACCGGCTTGCGGCCATCGTCTCGCATCTGGTTGACGCAGCCATGCTCGTAATCCTGACCGACACTCCCGGTCTCTACGACAACGATCCGAGACTCGACGGCGATGCACAGTTGATCAAGGCGGTTCGTGACACCGACGACGTTCTAGATGCCTTGCACCGCAGTCGCACCGCGGGTTTGCTGGGCTCAGGTGGTGTCGCCACCAAGATCTCTGCCGCTCGAATGGCAGCATGGTCAGGGATACCAACCGTGATCGCCGATGCTGGCGATTCTGAGGCCTCGGTCAAAGCTGCACAAGGTTCCGAGGTCGGCACGTGGATCGCACCCAAGGAGAACAAGCTGGCGGCACGCAAACTGTGGATTGCGTTCGGTCTGCCTTCGTGGGGACGCATCGCCGTCGATGACGGGGCGATCGCGGCTCTGCGGGACCGGGGTGGTTCGCTACTGGCCGTCGGTGTCATCGGGGTCGAGGGCGACTTCACCGAAGGAGACGCTGTGGAAGTCGTCGATGGGGAGGGCGAGCTGGTGGCGAAGGGCCTGGCGGGCCTGAGCGCCTCCATGCTGGAGCGTGTGGTCGGCCAGCACACCTCGGAGGCGGGTGGAGAGGTCATCCACCGCGACGACCTTGTGCTCCTTGTCTAGTCCGCCATCTTGGCTGCGATCACTTCACCGTGAATGAAACTGAACCAACCACCCGGTGCGGCTGCCCATGTTCGCCATGCGTCAGCGATCGCCGCAATGTCGTCATCGCTCGCTAGCTGCAGATCGACGACTTTGTTGCGGAATCGGGGTAGGGCGATGCGTTCGGCCCACAATTCTGCCCATGAGGTCCTGGCAGCGGGCGCGGCATAGGTCCATGTCGAGGTCGTGACTTCCGGGTTGCCGAATCCGGCATCGTTCACCCATTCGGGCAGGCGTCGACCCGCATCGGGCTCTCCACCATTGGCCCGCGCCACCTGGTGATACAGATCAAGCCATCGAGTGATCCCCGGCTGATGGGGGTGGTGAGTCATCGTTGCGTAGTCGGCGTCGCGAACGGCAACCACGCCTCCAGGCTTGAGGACTCGCCGCACCTCACGGAGAGCGGCGACCGGATCACCGAGGTGTTGCAGGACTTGGTGACCGTAGGCGATGTCAAAGGTGTCGCTCGGCAGAGGAAGGTCGTACACGGAGCCTCGCACATAGTCGAGATTGCCGGCGGCGGCATCGTGTCGAGCGATCTCGAGCGCGGCCTGGCTGCTATCCACACCTACGACCGAGCCGCTCGGGGCAAGGCGATGAGCGAGGTCGACGGTTATGGATCCCGGGCCGCATCCGAAATCGAGCAGATGGAGTCCGTCGGCGAGCCGTGGGATGAGGAACGCTGCGGAAGTGGCCACCGACCGTTCCGCATGCGCCCCGACGACCACAGCATCGTGGCCGTGGGTATAGAACTCGTCTGCGGTTGGCATCTGCGCCAGCCTACCCACCAATAGAGCGGCTACCGTTGCCCCATGACTGATCGATTGACACATCTGCAATCTGGCATGGCCGTCCTCTACGGCGGGGACAAGGTCACTCAAGTCTCGTCTGAACTGGCCGCTTCATTCCAACCTGGCGATCATCTCATCGTGGTCCAGTCAACGGGCGACCTGCTCCATGTGCCGGCCGCCGTGCATAAGACCGCGACTGATGCGGTTACCGCAGCGGCTCGCGGCTTCCAGTCTATCGGTGGCGTTTCCGATGAGCAGATCACCACTTTCTACGCCGAGTTTGCGGCAAAGCTCGCCGACGACGATGCCTTCGCCGAGATTGCGCTGGCGAATGAGCGCGATGTCGAAGCGGCCCGTGGCCGTGGCCGATCGACGACCCGGCTGGTGCTGTCCGCACAGATGCGACAAGACATGATCGATGGCCTCAAGATCTGGCAGAAGACGGCTTCTGTACGTAATCAGGTGCTCGACACAGTTGCGCACGAGGGTTGGCAGGTCGATTTGATGAGGTCAGGGCTCGGGATCGTCGGATTCATCTTTGAAGGTCGACCCAACGTTTTTGCCGACGCCACCGGTGTGCTTCGCAGCGGCAATGCCGTCGTCTTTCGTATCGGATCGGATGCGCTCGGTACTGCCCGAGCGATTGTGAGACACGCCCTCGCCCCCGCGGTTGCCGCCGCCGGTTTGCCTGATGGCATTGTCTCTCTCGTCGATAGCCCGGCCCGAGCAGCCGGATGGGCCCTGTTCTCCGACCCCCGTCTGGCGCTGGCGGTGGCCCGCGGCTCGGGAGCCGCTGTCGGCCAACTCGGTGCGGTAGCTCGCCAGGCCGGTATCCCGGTCAGCCTGCACGGCACCGGTGGTGCATGGATCGTTACGGGGGCGACAGCCGATGCCGCTAGATTTGCGGCCGCGGTTGAGAACTCTCTTGATCGAAAAGTATGCAACACGCTCAACACCTGTTGCATTTTGGAATCCCGAGCAGCCGAATTGGTGCCCGTGTTTCTCGACGCCCTTGACCGTGCGGGCAGCAACTGCGGATCGATATCCAAGTTACATGTGACGGCAAACGCCAAGCCCTTTGTGCCAGACGGGTGGTTCAGTGAGGTTGCTATTGGTCGGGCTGAGGGAGACGTTGTCGAGCCACGGGCAGAACTGATCGAAGCGGATCAACTCGGGCTGGAGTGGGAGTGGGAGGCGAGTCCCGAGGTGACTCTGACCGTCGTTCCCGACCAGGAGACTGCCGCAACGTTGTTCAACGAACAGAGCCCGCGTTTCGGGGCGAGCCTCATTGCTGAATCAGAGGAGGAACACGAGCGCTTCTGGGCGACAGTTGATGCACCATTCGTTGGCAACGGCTTTACGCGTTGGATTGATGGCCAATACGCATTGAACCGCCCGGAGCTCGGTCTTTCCAATTGGCAGGGAGGACGCCTCTTCGGTCGAGCCGGTGTGCTCAGCGGCGACTCGGTGTTCACGGTAAGAACTCGAGCCACCCAGACTGATTCAAGGCTGCGTCGTTGACTGCGGGGGCGTAATGGAGACTTGGAACAGCGCCGAAGAGGTTTCGCTTGCTCTGGAGAAGGCTGGCTACCTGTCCGATGACCGCATCGCCCAGGTGGTCTTTCTGGCGGGGCGACTGGAGAAACCCATACTCGCCGAAGGGCCAGCAGGTGTCGGCAAGACCTCACTCGCCCTGTCGATAGCTGAAGCCACCGGGAGGCGTCTCGTCCGGTTGCAGTGCTACGAGGGTCTCGACGAAGCCAAGGCGCTCTATGAATGGAACTATCACAAGCAACTCCTTCGGCTCCAGAGCGACGAAGGAAAGGCGTGGCATGAGATTGAGGGAGACATCTTCACCGAGGAGTTCCTTCTGGAGCGCCCACTCCTGGAGGCGATCCGCTCCGAAGACCCTGTGGTGTTGCTGATAGATGAAGTGGATCGGGTGGAGATGGAGACCGAAGCGCTCCTGCTCGAGGTGCTGGATGCTTTCCAGGTGACTGTTCCCGAGCTTGGCACCGTGGTCGCCAATCACCGGCCGATCGTTGTGCTCACGTCGAACAACACCCGGGAGCTCTCGGAAGCGTTGAAGCGGCGATGTCTCTTCCTCCATATTGACTATCCGACGGTCGAGCGTGAGAAGCAGATTCTGGCTGCAGGCGTTCCGGAGTTGTCTGAAGCGATGGCAGACAAGATCGCAAGAACCGTTCGGTCGATTCGCAAGCTCGCGATACGCAAAGCGCCATCAGTCAGTGAATCCCTCGATTGGGCTCGCACCTTGCTGGCGCTCGGCATTGAGGACATCGACTCTGGAGTTACCAAGGGGACCCTCGAAGTCTTGCTCAAGTATCGCTCTGACATCGAGAAGGCTGAGAGGGAGCTACTCGACTCGTGATCGACACCCTCAGCTCGTTTGTTGGTGAGCTGCGTGCCGTTGGTCTTCCGGTTTCCACAGCTGAGGCCCTTGATGCGGCCAACGCGCTACTCCACATCGACGTCGGACGGCGGAGCGCGGTGCGGGAGACCCTGGCGGCGACTTTGATCAAGATGCCGCGACACCGCAGTGCGTTCGACACTGCTTTTGATGTGTTTTTCAGTGTCGGCGAGATGCCGGAAGCACTGGTACCTGACGCCGAGCAGGTGCAAGCCGCAAGTACCGGTGCCGGCGACTCGGATCAGGGACTCGCGGACCTCATGACGCAGCTTGCCGGGGCGCTGCAGGGAGGTGATAGTGATGTGCTGCGGCGGGCTGTCCGGGAGGCAGTGTCGCGGCTGTCCGGATTCCAGCCGGGCCGACCAGTCGGCGGGCGCTACTACCTGTACCGGGTTCTACAGCGCCTCGATGGGATCGAAGAGATGTTGGGTGACGGTGGTGATGAAGCAGGGCTCGCTGCGCAACTCGACGAAGATGACGTTGCCGCGCTCATGGAGCTACTTCGAGCCGAACTGCGCCGCGAGATCGTGCGGAGACTCGTCGCAGACAGGGGAGCGGAGCCGGTCGCAAGGACTTTGCGGGAACCTCTGGCAGAAGACATCGACCTGATGCATGCGACCCGCGAAGAGCTGCAGCGCGTTGAGGCTGCAATTGCACCCTTGGCTAGGAAGCTGGCGACCCGGCTTGCGCAACGCCGGCGGCGGGGGCGGCAGGGACGTCTTGATCTCCGCCGGACCATCCGGCGGTCGCTTGCGCACGGGGGTGCATTGATCGAGCCTCAATTTCGACCGCCGCGACGATCCAAGCCCGAGATTGTGTTGCTGTGCGATGTTTCGGGGTCAATGGCTACGTTTGCCCGTTTCACCATGCAATTCACCTATGCAGTCGGGAGCCAGTTCTCTCGTGTGCGGTCCTTTGCGTTCATCGACGAGGTCGATGAAGTCACGGGATACTTTGGGCCTGGAACTGATTTTGTCGACAGCATGGATCGTTTGTCACAGGAAGCCCGAATCGTCGGCCACGATGGCCACTCCGATTACGGAGTAGTGCTGCGCAGCTTTGCCGGCAAATACGAGGATGCGGTCACCTCTCAATCGACGCTGATAGTGACTGGCGACGCCAGGAACAACTATCGGGACGCCGAGAACGCCCTGTTCCATGAGCTCGCCGCTACCGCTCGCTCAGTGGTCTGGCTAAACCCAGAGGCCCGCCGCTTTTGGGATACCGGCGATTCGGTGATGTCGCAATACGCCGCTGCCTGTGACGATGTCTATGAGGTCAGGACGCTTCGCCAACTCGAGGAGTTTGTTGCAGCTGTGGCGTTGCCGGTCCCAAGAAGTCGGTCAGAGTTCCTTAACTGACCTCGCATCCTGTCGACAGTTATGACTAGACACAGGTTCCTTCGGGAACCACCCCACAATCGGTCTGGAACAGACATGCATAAACAGCGTGCCCTAGTAGTCGATGATTCCGAGGTTCTGCGTCGCCTTATTGAGATGTGCCTGAAGCCGGCCGGGTTTGAGATTGCTGCCGCGGGGTCCGGCGGGGAGGCGCTTGCCATGGCGGCTGAATTCGACCCTGATTTGATCCTGCTTGATATCGGCCTGCCGGATATGACCGGGTGGGAGGTTCTTGCCGCGATCCGTGAGTCTGAGGGATCGGCTGCCGCCAAGGTGTTGATCCTGTCCGGCTATGAGGATGTCCACACGGAAGCGAAACGGCTCGGTGCAGATGGTGCACTCGTCAAGCCGTTCCGCAACGATGAGCTCCGCAAGGTTGCCGTGGAAATGGTCAGCGACAGTTTCGCCGATACCGCAGGGGCAGGCGCTCCCTTCTAGATCGGGATTGGCAGCAAGCCTCTTCATTCCTGACGATCGTTTCGATATCTTGACGCTGCGGTAGTGGCGGCAAGGATGCGACGTCGGTTCTCTTCTCTCTTTTCTCGTCGTGGCGACGCTCTTTGCCCCTATCGCCGAGTGCCCTGGTCTCGAACCACCGGTCGGCGGGAATATCGCCCGATCGTTTGCACCTGTCGGTAGGTACGCCGGGCATTGGGGTGTCGACTTCTCAGTAGCTGTTGGTTCGGAGGTACGTCCAGCAGCCGCTGGTGTCGTGACCTTCGCCGGATCGGTCGCGGAGGTCCTCTCGGTAACTGTTGACCACGGTGGCGGGCTGCGTACCTCGTACTCGTATCTCAACGAGATCGAGGTCACCGTTGGGCAAGGGGTGCGCGGCAGCTCAACCCTTGGTCGAAGCGGATTGGACCACGATCTCGCCGCGGTCCACTTCTCCGTTCGAGTCGATGGGGTCTATCAGGATCCGGTTCGATGGCTTGGGTGTTTCGCAGCACCTCACCAGGGCCTGTCGCTCGTGCCTATCCTGCGGGCCGTGCGACGCGGCATCCTTGGCGGAACCTTCGACCCACCTCACCTCGCCCACCTGTTTGCGGGGGAGGCTGCTTACCGCGACCTCGGCCTCGATGTCGTCACGTTCATCCCGGCTGGCGCTCCTTGGCAGAAGGCGGGTCGTCGTATGACTTCTCCAGAGGACCGGTGGCGGATGACTGAACTGGCCATCACCGATATCCCGTACTTCGAGGCGGATGATCGGGAGGTGCGTAGAGAAGGCTGGACGTATACCGTCGACACGCTGCATAGTTATCCGGAGGACGAGCAGCTCTTCCTGATTCTCGGAGCGGATGCTGCCCGTGGCGTGACGACTTGGCAGTCAGCCGGGGCGGTCCTGAAACGGGCAACCATCGCGGTGATCCCGAGACCGGGGGTCGAGCGAGATGAGGTCGACGAGGCCTTGGAGGGCGGCGACGTAGTCTGGCTGGAGACGCCCGATGTGCGGCTCAGCGGGACGATGCTACGCCGTCAGGCAACTGCAGGGCGGAGCATCCGCTTTCTGGTTCGTGACAAAGTGTGGCGGTATGTCCTGGACAATGGGATCTACCAGCCCGAGACACGGTGACCGGGCCCTCGCAGGCCTCTATCATTGACCTTTGCCTAACGAAGGAAACGAGCAATTAGCGCGACATCTGAAGCCATCGAGGCCGCTCTGGCTGCGGCTACCGCGATTGACGATAAGAAGGGCCTCGATATTGCTCTACTGGATGTTTCCGAGCTCATCGTCGTGACCGACGTATTCGTTATCGCATCCGGTACGTCCAACCGTCATGTCCGATCCCTCGCCGACGATGTCGAGGGCAAGCTGAAGGCAGAACTGGCTCGTCAGCCGCTGCGGCGAGAGGGACGTGACTATTCGCGTTGGGTGCTGCTGGACTATGGCGACATGGTGGTTCACGTATTTGATCAGGAAACGCGCGGCTACTACCAGCTCGAACGATTGTGGGCCGATGCGCCTGTGATCGACTTTGAACCGGCGCCCTCAGAAGCCTGATACAATCACGACCCGTTTCACGGGGCTGTAGCTCAGCTCGGCAGAGCGCCTGCATGGCATGCAGGAAGTCAGGGGTTCAAATCCCCTCAGCTCCACGGGAACTCGATGAAATCGAGTTCCTTGGGAGGATCCAAGGGATTCTCCAGGCAGAACCCGATCCATGCGGTCGGGTTCCTCTGCGTCTAGAGCGGACTCACGGTAATGGTGACTAGTCAACTCGTGTGCGGCATTTCGTTCGCAAGTCCCAAGATCATTGCCGTTTGGCCCTAGCAAACGATCGTTCGTTTGGGTGAACTGAACGTGCAGGCAATGGTGGCCACTGGCGTCGTGCGAGCAAGCTGTCCAGCATGTTCTTAGGGAGCGGCGACATGAGGCCACCAGTCACTCGATGGGGATACGACAACGAGTTCGTGCGGATGGTGATGGTCACCATTGCCTTCTTGACGGGGGTAGCCGTTCTCTCGGGGGTCTTGCCGACGTCAGAGGCAGACGCTCAGGTTCCGGGTCCGACCATCACCGTGTCCACTTCCTACGGTTCGATCTGGGCCGAGTCATTCACCCCGGACGACTCGGTGACGATCACCATTGACTCCACGGAGATCGGCACCTGGCCGACTGACGAGTGGGGCAATTTCGACGGCAATAACTACGGTTTGACATTTGACGTCTCACCTGGCTCCACGGTCTACGTCAACGACGGAACGAACTTCGAGGACCTCTACCTCGAGGACCTGAGCGCCACCCTCGACACATTCGATGAGGCGTCCTTGACTGTCACCGGGACTACCGGTACTCCTGATACCCCGGCTGGCCCGATGTTGATGGTGCGCTTCGGACCGGCTTGGCGGTCGGTGGAGGTCATCGGGGGCGAATGGACCGCTGACTTCGAGAATCTGCCGGCGGACCCTGCCGATGGCGAAGAGATCCTGCCGTCATTCGGCGCAGCCATGGGTGGATCGGTCAGTGTGGCGGACGTCGACGGTGACACCACACAATGGAACTGGTCAAGTGCATCGATCCACGCCAGCCCGGTCGACGACTATTTGTGGGTGAACGGGTTCGCTCCGGGGGAGGTGTCGCTGACCATCGGCGGTACCCCCGTCGACCCCTCCCCGGTTGCCGACCAGGACGGCCATTTCTATCTGGATTTCGCCAGCACGGGCATCGATCTCCAGCCTATTCAGGAGATCGTGGCCCATCAGAATCCGTGGACGGCAGAAGTCACTCTCGTTGATCTCGCCGTCACAGACGTCAACACCGCGACAGGTGTGGTTTCCGGCAATGCCCCCGCGGGAGCGTTGGTCGACGTTCACGCCTGGACGTACGACGGCGGTTACGCAAGCCGGGTGACAACGGCCATCGTTGACAATACTTTCAGCGTCAGTTTTTCAATACCTGGAGGACCGGATTCCTGGGGACAGGATGTCCTTGCTCTCGATCCCGGGACTGACCTCCGGGCCCATATCTACGACGACCGAGACCTCCCCGAGCACGACGCAACGATCAGCGACTGGCACATCCCGAGGCCGCGCTTCAAGGCGAGAGTCGACGACAACGGTTTCAGCGGATGGGATTGGACACCCAACTCCACTGTGACCGTCACCGTGGACAGCGCCCCCACGTTCGATTTCCTGGTGGACGAGTGGGGCAGCTTCGACGGTGAGGTCGACATCGACCTGGTTGTCGGCCAGTACGTCGAAGCTGGCGACGGGGTGCTCTACAAAGACTTCATCATCCGCAATCTCGTCATCACAGACATCGACGCAGACAATGATCTCGTGCACGGCACGTCCGAAGCCAATGACCTTCTCCACATTGGCCTCCACACCGACCAAGGCAATTACCGCGAGGTGACTGCCGACAGTTCGGGCGTCTGGACTGCCGACTTCAGTGCTCCGTGGGAGGACCAGGACGCCTACGACATCGTCTTGGGGACCAGCGGTAATGCTCACTACTGGGAGCCGGACGGCGATGAGACGCAGAGGACGTTTCGCGTCTCCGATCCGTACATAACGGCGCAGGTCATCCATGAGGAGATCTGGGCCACCGACTTCCCAGACGAGCCTGCAGGGCAGGTCCTGTATTACCGGCTCAACGACCCAGCGACCGCCGAAGTCGATTTTGAGAGCGACATGCCGCTCATCGTCAGCAACGGCTGGACTGAGGCCGGCGACCGCTCCTTCGGTCGCTATGACGTTCAGGCGGGGCAGATCTTGACCATTCGTAATCGGCCGTTCGACCAGCCTCTGGGCGACGGTATGGAGCGAGTACTGAATGTCTCGCACATAGAGGTAACGGGTGTCGATGGCGACGCCGACACGATCTGGGGCTACGCAGACCCACTCGAGGGCGACTACGTCTGTGTGTGGAGCCAGGATGAGCAGTTGTGCAGCGACCAGCCTTCCTTCACATGGAATGGGGACGGCACATGGCTCGCAGACTTCGGGGCCGTCGGTAGCGACGTGAAGCCCGGCCATTGGAACGCGGCTTCACAGTACGAAGATGACGGTGACGAGACCCACCATTGGTGGAACCTCCCGCCTTGGGTCGTCGTCGAGCAGGCACAGAAAGACGACTTGGGCAACTTGCTGTGGCCCGATGCGGTTCGCGCCGAATCCTGGACCGGCCCAGTGGTGACCCTGACCATCAACGGCGGCTACGTCGATGAATGGACTGGGACCGGTGACTACAGATTCGAACTCCCCGGGGTCGATATCGTGCCAGGGGACGTGGTAACGCTGTCCGACTCAACGGACTCCAAGACCATCACCGTCAGGCCGCTCACTGTTGATCAGATCAACTTCGCCGACGACTCGCCGCCGAATGCGGTTTATGGCACGGCCGACCCGTATCAGAACCTTCGAGTCCATGCTTCTGCAAGCGTCGGCGGATGGTGGGCAGAGCGTTGGGTAAACGGCGACGATGCAGGCGACTATGTCGCCGACTTCGACAATCCCGGCAACGGATGGCGTGAGCAGTGGACGGCGGACTTCGGTGGCGCCGAAGGCCTCGGCCGAAATATGTACGCAGAGTTCTATGACGAGGAAAACGATCGCGTCGAGACCTTCACCTGCCAGGGGGTACCGCGGCTCGAGATCGCTCGCAGCGACGGCCGCGTGGATGCGATTGACTTCCCCGAAGGCGCAACGGTCACGCTCGAGATCGATGATCCGGCAACACCCGAGGCGGTTGACTACACCGACTCCGGTGTGGCAGTGAGGAACCCTGACAATCCGTGTGAGACGATCGTCGAATTCGATCTCGGCGAATTCGAGGTTCCGGATGACGCGACCGTAGAGGCAAGCGACGGAACACCAGAAGGAACGGTCACCACGGTGGTCGTTGCCTTCACGATCGACGGTGCGGATCCAGAGACGGACACAGTATCGGGCACGGCTCCAGTTGGGGCTGATGTCTGGGTGCAGGCTGACGGCGACAACTGGCGGTACGTCACCGCTGAGGACGATGGAGGCGGTGTCGGCTATTGGGTTGCGGACTTCTCGCAGCCAGGTTCCGAGCCGGGCGAAGAGTACGTTGTTGATCTCGCCCCAGGCAGCTCCGGTATCGCGCTTCTGCTTGACGAGAACGGGAGCACCACCGAGCGAACCTGGCGCATCTCCAATGCGCAGTTCCAGGTGGATGCTTCGTCGGAGGGCATTTGGGGTAACGAATGGGAGCCCAATGCTGAGTTGACGATCACGGTCAACGGGGTCGATCTGCCTGGTGGTCTCTATTCCACCGACGGGTGGGGCAACTTCGGGTTTGGTTGGGATGTAGCGGATTTGGATCTGCTGGCCGGTGACTATGTCGCGGTGTTTGACGGAGTCACGACCAAGGACCATACGGTTACTGATCTGCTGATTACCGGGGTCGACCCGGACAGTGATGTGGTTACCGGTATGGCCGAGCCTGGCTCGAGCGTGGATGTCTGGGAGCACCAAGAGGACAACAACATCACGGTTGTTGCTTGTGATGACAGTGCTGAGTTCCCGTGTGACGGGGATGCGGTGGGGACGTGGCACGCCAGCTTCAGTGGGCTGTATGACCTCCAACCCGGCAACGATGGCAATTCTGATCAGTGTGATGCTGAGAGAGATTGCACCAACGCCGGTTGGCGGATCCCGAATGCGCAGTTCCAGGTGGATGCTTCGTCCGAGGGCATTTGGGGCAATGACTTCGAGCGGGATGCCGGGTTGTCGATCACGGTCAATGGTGTCGATCTGCCTGGTGGCCCTTATTCCGCCGATGGGGAGGGGAACTTTGGCTTTGGCTGGGACCCGTTGGAGTTGGATCTGCAGCCTGGTGACTACGTCGAGGTGTTCGACGGGGTGACGACCAAGGACCATACGGTTACTGACCTGATGATTACCGGTGTTGATCCGGTCGCTGATGTGGTGTCCGGTATGGCTACACCTGGCTCGACCGTGGATGTATGGGTACACGACGTCGACAATGTGTGGCGCACGGTCATCGCCGAAGCTGATGGCACTTGGTTTGTCGACTTTGGTGATCCAGGTGACGATCCGGGGGAGGAGAACACTGCTGATTTGCTGCCGGGTTCAAACGGCAATTCTGGTCAGTGTGATGCTGAGCAGGACTGCACCAACGCCGGTTGGCAGGCCACCCCGCTTCCGTGGGTGACGGGAGACGCGGGAAGCAATCAGATCTGGGGCGGAGGCGACTGGTCATTGGACACAGAGATCAGCATCTCCATCGACGATCCTGACACAGTCCTGCAACCGGACGTAACGATGACGGTGTGGATGGAGCCAACCGAGTGGGATCCGAGCCAGCATCAGTTCAATGTCTTCGTCGGAGATGACATTGATCTACAGCCAGGTTTCGAGATCGTCGCCACCGACCCGGTGTACACGAAAACGCTGACGCTCACGACTCTGGCGATCACCGAAGTCGATGTTGACGCGAACACCGTCCTCGGCGACGCCGATGACGGCTACGACGTCTATATCGACGGCGGCAACGACGAAGGGAACGACTGGGCATTCAGGCTCGTATCTCCGAGCAGCGGAGCATTCATAGCCGATTTCGGTGTTCCCGGCTCGGGAGAGAATGAGCAGACGACGGTCGATCTCGTTCCCGGCTCACGGGGTACCGCCCAGCAGTACGACGAAGACGGCGACTACACACATGCGTTCTGGGGTGTCGACCAACCACCGTGGATCTCCACGACATGGGGTGGCACGCTTCCCGGGATGACGCAGGTTGACCTCATTCAAGGTTGGGATTGGTCCGAGGGTGAGCCGATCCACGTCACGATCGCCAACGTCTCCGCTCCGGGCACTGCACTCTTCGAGTGGGACATGACCGTCGGAGAGTCCATGCATGCTGATCCACCTTGGTGGTTCGAGTATCGCAACGACCTCGGGGATGCGTTCGAGTTGCACTTGGATGGAGTCTTCGACATTGGTCCGGGTCATGTCATCACCGTGGCTTCTGCCGATTGGGAGAAGTCTGTCGAGGTCGTTCACGTGACCATCGACGTGGTCGATCTGGACAACGACGTTGTTCAGGGTTCTGCTCCCGATGATATTGCAGTCGACGTGTGGGCGGCGCACGAACATGACGGCGAGCGCAGCGGCTACCGCATCACCGGTGGTGAAGCGGCTTGGTCTGTGGACTTCGCCGCCGCACCGCTTGGCGACGAGTGGGGCAACGCCGATCTCGATCTCGGGTGGATCATCTCGACCGACGTGTGGGACGAGGACGGCGACACATCGGTAATCGATCGATATGTCCCGAACCCGACGTTCAGCGTTGAGACCTTGTTCGATGTGTGGTCAAGCAGCGATAGGTGGAACCACTGGCCCGAGGGGACGCCGGTAGAGATTGTCGTCGACGACGATGACGATCTGGGTAACGGCCACAAGTTCGTCCACGAGACCTCGGTCGAATGGTGGGGTGAGGCGCCTTGGGAGGCCGGATTCGGCACCAATGTCGAGCCTGACGAGATCCTTCCCGGCGACGTTGTCCACGTGACTATCGGTGATACGACCAAGGTTCTGCACGTCCAGGACATCACCATCGACACTGTCGATGAGGAGTCCGACCTGGTTGAGGGCTATGCCACACCCGGCGAGCGTGTTGAAGTCAACGTCGGCAACGAGGAGGGTGGAGCGCACCGATCCGAGAACGCAGACGACGACACCGGCTATTGGCAGGCGAACTTCTCGCTGCCCGGCGATGAAGAACATGAGCAGGACTACTGGGACATAGTTCCCGGGACAGATGTCTCCGCTCAGGTCTACGACGAGGACGGTGACTCGACGCATCGTGGTTTCCGCTCCGATGAGCCGGCGTTGCCTAGCTTCTCGGTGCGGATGAGTGATCAGCAGGTCCACGGCTACGAGTGGAGCGAGGGAGAGCCGGTATCGCTAGAAATCGATGATCCGGGCAACGGTCCGGGAGTCGACTACGAAGCGGATGGCTGGCCCGAACCTGCCGAATGGGATTCAGAGCAGACATTTGTCTGGTTTGGCCCCTTCGAAGACACCGGATTCGAGATGTTCCCCGGCTTCGGGGTCACGATGACCCAAGGGGACGTGACAAAGAGCCATACCGTTACCGATCTCGTCGTCACCGAGGTGAATTCCGCGTCCGACACCGTTGCGGGCGCTGCGACAGCGCTTGGCTGGATCGATGTTCACATCCACGACACCGAGGTCAATCGCACCGTTCAGGCCGATGGCAGCGGCCTTTGGATTGCCGACTTCTCGGTGCCCGGCACCGAGGATTGGGAGCAAGAGGTTCACGACATCGAGCCGGGCACTAGTGGCGAGGCAAATGAGCCCGACGAAGACGGCGATAGCACTCAACACGAGTGGCACCTAGCCGGGCTCCCCGAATTCGGGGTGTCAGCCACTCACGACTGGATCGAGGGTTACGACTTCGAGGGTGAAGAAATCACGTTCACCGTCGACGACGACGATAGCCCTGGCAATGGCGTTCTCCACGAGGAGACGATCTACGTTGATCCTGGAGAGCCGAACTGGATCTATCTCATCGATGGCTTCGACGTTGAGGCTGGGCAGTTCGTGACCGTCATGGATGGGGTTACGACGAAGACAACCTGGGTTTCACCAATCGAGATCACTGAAGTCGACACGGTGAACTGGACGGTGAGCGGCGTAGCCGACCCCGATGTCGTGATCGACACGTTTGGGTTCCATCCCGAGGTGGGTGGCTTCGGTGAGCACATGATCGAGGTCGACGGCTCGGGTGAATGGACGCTCGATCTCGATGAGTTCTTCGACCCGGGCGACCGCCCGGCCGAGATTCCAGAAGGAATGTTGCTCGGCGGCGGACAACGCGACGATGACTCCGATCGAACGATCATGTTCTGGGATCCAGCCGTTGTTGATGGATACGTAATGGCGGGTGGCGTGCCGGTAGTGGGTGGGGAAGTGTTCTTCCAGGGGACTATCGGTGCCCAGCACACTTGCACGGACAGCACCGGGTACTACCGGTTCGAAAACGTATCTGTCGTTAAGGCGCTCGTGAGCCAAGGCGTCGCGGCGACCGGTCGAGCGGTGAACCCAGATGTCGCCTGCAGCAACCCGGACTTTGTCGATGACGCTGGCCATCCGCTGGTCACGGCGTACGTCGTTGGTCCGTTCGACCTGCAGGACGGATACGAGCACATTCCGTTCGATGTCGTGCGCGCTGAGGCATACCAACGTGTCGAGGTGGCGGAGTTCGACGGAGCCGATTGGCTGCCGGCTGACAACGTGTTGGTGCGAGCCTACGACCGCAACGATCCCGAGTTTGACGCCACCTTCGGTTCCGATCCGGACCCGGAGGACTACGGTGCGATTTGGGAGAGCGGCATTGGCGAGTTCGGACTCGACTTCACTGGCGTCTATCTACTCGAGGACTCGGGGAGCGTCGAGCTGCGCTATCCGCACCTGACTGACTATCTGGTTCTTGTCGAATATGTCGACGGCGAGATCCTCGGGCAAACGAGCGACGCAGCGGAATTCGCAGATGACGGTGCCGGCGTCTACGTCGGCCCGACGCTCTACTTCCCGGCGCAGCCGAACACGGCACCCGAGATCGTGAGCTTCGAGGGGCCAGTCGATCCCTATGCGCTCGGCTGGGAAGGCTTCGTGACAGGCGAGTTCGTTGATCCAGACGCAGGGGACACCTTCACGGTCGAGGTCGATTGGGGTGATGGCACCACGACCACACCTGACTATGACTTCGTCGGTGGTGTCGGGTCGTTCGATGATTCACACTTCTATACCGCGGCGGGGATCTACACGATCACGTTGACGGTGCGGGATGCGAGTGGCGCCGAGGCTATTGCGGAGTACGACTCTGCGGTCGTCTTCGATCCGAGCGGCAAGAGCATCTCGGGCAGCCCGCAGGTGAAGATCGGCGACGTGAGTGACAAGATCAACTTCAACATCAAGTACAACAAGAAGACTGGAGACCCGAAAGGCCATCTGAAGTACACGCACAAAGTCAAGTCTGCGCTCGAGAACGTCAAATTCCGAGCCGACGAAATCGACTACATGTGGATCTTCGGGGACTGGGCAGCAACGGCCGGGCGGGGCACCTTCGATTCGACGTGCGAAACATACGAATTCGCGTTGGTCGTGTTCGATGGCAAGAACACCGGGGTCGACGATATGTTCCGGTTCAAGCTTTGGAACGCGGAAACTGGGGATGTCTTCTATGACTCCCAGCCAGGCGATCCGCTGCTTGCCTTCCCGACGACGGTCCCGACGCAAGGCAGCATCAAGGTGAAGTGATCTGACCCGCGGCTGAGGGCCTCGGCCTTATGCCGCTCCCAGCAGCCCGGCCCCACTTTGGGGGTCGGGCCGTCACCACTGCTGATCGAGGCGAAACGTTGGACGACGTCTAGTTGTGACAGCTAGCCAACCACGATGTTGACGAGTTTCGGGGGGCGGGCGATCACCTTGCGGACCTCACCGCCTTCCAGCCACGCCTTGACCTTCTCGGTAGACATGGCGGCTGCGGTTGCATCCTCTTCGGTGATATCTGCGGCAACCTCGAGCCGGTCCCGCACCTTGCCGTTGACCTGAATCACCATCGTGACTACGTCTTCGACTGCTGCAGCAGCATCGACCTCTGGCCAAGCCTGCGTGTGGACCGAGTCGGAATGACCGAGGTGATGCCACAGCTCCTCGGTGACATGCGGTGCGATCGGAGCCAGCATCTTCAACAGGGCCTCAAGCGCTTCAGTCCAAACGGCCGGGTCGACATCATGTGCTTTGAGCGACTCGAGCATTGCGTTGCGCAGGGTCATCAGTGCGGCGACCGCGGTGTTCCACTTGAATTCGACCATGTCGTCGCCGACCTTGGCGATGGTCTGATGAGTCTTGCGGCGCAGATCAGCGTTGGCCTTGTCCGAAACCTGCTCGGGGAAGTAAGGAGTCGTCGCCAGTTTCCACACGTCCTCGATGAAACGATGGGAGCCGACCATCCCACGGGTATCCCATGGGCCGCCCTTCTGCCATTCGAACGCAAACATCAAGTGGGTGCGCACCGTGTCCGCACCGTACAACTCGACGAGCTCATCGGGGTTGACCACGTTGCCCTTTGACTTCGACATGCGCTGGATTTCGAGATGGTGTTTGAGCTGGCTCACGTCGTTGCTGCCTGCGATCTCGGGAATATCGACGGGGGTTTCTGCGGGGACCTCGACACCGACCAAGCCAGACTCGGTCTCGACCTGGAGGAGGTTCTCAGTCCGCCGAATCAGCTCACCGACGACCGCTCCGGCGTCCGCTGTGGCATCGGGATCGACGCGTACGGACGTTGCCACGAGTCGGCCGCGGTCGAGAGTGCCTTCGACAACGAGGCGATCGCCGAGCCGTTCTGCGCCCAGGACCTGGCCCTGATTTCGCAGCATGGTGAACGGCTCATCAAACAGACCGGATGGGTCCCTGCCGTGGGAGCGCATGATCGTTTCGGTCTCGGCGAAGACGCCCATGTCCCGCATTGCTTTCACAAAGAAACGGGCATACAGCAGATGCATCACTGCGTGCTCGGCCCCACCAGTGTATGTATCGACAGGAAGCCAATAGGCAGCTTCTTCTGGATCGAACGGTGCGTCCTCGAATTGCGGCGACAGGTAGCGGAACCAATACCACGAGGAACACATGAACGTGTCCATCGTGTCGCTGACGCGGCGAGCAGCTTCGCCTTCAGAATCGGTGGTGGCTAGGAATTCTTCGTTGTCGACCAGTGGGCTCCGGCCGGAGAATTCGACATCCTTGGGGAGGACCACCGGCAAGTCGGCATCGGCTACTGACTCGAGCCCACCGTCACGACGGTGGATCATCGGGATCGGTGACCCCCAATACCGTTGGCGTGAGATCAACCAGTCTCGAACCCGGTAGTTGATTGCCTCCTTGCCTGCGTTGTTCTCCTCCAACCAGTCGATCGCAGCTGCGACGGATGGGTTGGCCCGTCCTTTGGCGTCGGTGGTGGCGACACCGTTGATAGGCCCGCTGTTGACCATCGTGCCCGGACCAACAAATGCCTCGACCATCGATGGCTCATCGAGAGCTTCCTGACCTTCAGGTTGGATAACCGGGACCACGTCAAGACCAAACTGGCGTGCGAACTCGAAGTCACGCTCGTCATGTGCCGGGACCGCCATGATGGCGCCAGTACCGTAAGAGAGCAGTACATAGTCGGCTATCCACACGGGGACCCTTGCGCCGTTCACCGGGTTGATGGCGTAGCCCCCTGTGAAGACACCGGTCTTCTCCCGGCTCTCCTCCATGCGTTCGAGCTCGCTTTGGGCGGCAGCTGCCACCCGGTATTCGTCGACCTTGCTTTGCTGCTCGGGCTTCGTCAGTGTGTCGACCAGCGGGTGTTCCGGGGCGAGCACCATGAACGTTGCCCCCCACAGGGTGTCGGGTCTGGTGGTGAAGACGACGATCTCATCATCGGTTTCGGTGCGGAATGTGACTTCTGCGCCTTCGGAGCGCCCAATCCAGTTCGCTTGCATGGTTTTGACGGGTTCGGGCCAGTCCAGTCCTTCGAAACTCAGTAGTTCTTCTGCGTATTTGGTCAGAGCGAAGAACCACTGCTCCATGAGCTTCTGGATGACCGGTTGACCATTGCGCTCATCCTTGCCATCAATGACCTGTTCATTGGCGAGCACCGTTTGCAGGGTGGGCGACCAGTTGACCATGGCCTCGCCTCGGTAGGCGATACCGGCATCGAACATCCTCTTGAAGAACCATTCAGTCCACTTGTAGTACGAAGGTTCGCTGCTGACCATCTCTCGGTCCCAATCGAACATGGCGCCCATGGAGCGAAGTTGCTTGCGCATGCGATCGATGTTCTCGGCCGTCCATTTTGCGGGGTGGACGTTGCGTTGCACTGCGGCGTTCTCAGCGGGAAGACCGAAGGCGTCGAACCCCATCGGGAAGAGGACGTTGTAGCCCTTCATCCGCATAAAGCGGGCCCTGGCATCCGAAGGGGTCATTGCATACCAGTGACCCATGTGAAGATCACCAGATGGATACGGGAGCATCGTTACGGCGTAGTGCTTGGGCTTGTCCCAATCGACAGCGGCTCGGTAGAGGCCCTGCTCTTCCCAAGCGGCCTGCCAGCGATGCTCAACTTCGTTGTGTCGGTATTCCATGATGTCCCGGGGTGTCGAGGCCGACATGGTAGATCCTCACCGGCCTTGGTCAGTCATGTTTCGGATGCGAAAGCGTCACGGGCCGTTACGCTGCAGCCTCGATGTATGACACCGCACCAGCTGCAGATCTGCTTCAAGCTGCCGGCATAGACCCCGACAGCTTGGCGACGATAATGCCACGGGTTGACCCCGCCACGGTCAAGGTCCGAGTGGCGCCGCCTTGGTTTCGGCGTTTGTGGGCGAAAGGCATCGTCGCTGTTGCTCTCCCGACGGGCGTTTATGTGCAGCCGATCGTCATGGAGCGATTCCGGGCAGGTGCGGAACCCGAGCGCTGGGGACCGCTGATAGTCCATGAGCTCATGCACATCGAGCAATGGCGCCGGCTGGGGGCGATCCGTCATGTAGCGCAGTACGTCTCCGACTACGTGCGCAATCGGTTCCAGGGTTACGGGCACTGGGAGTCCTACAAGGCCATCCGGCTTGAGGTCGAAGCGCGGGATGCGTATGCCCATGTCGAGAGCGGGGGTATGCGATGAAGGACACCGGCCCTTACCTTCCTGGCTCGGTATGGGGCTATGGCGACGTTGTCCTGCTCTTCTTCGGTGGCCTCGTGGGTTCGCTTGTCGCTATCTCCGTTGGTGTTGCCATCACCGGCGACGAGCTCGCCGATGTGCCGCTGCTCATACTCTCCAGCCTCGGCCAGGCGACGGTGCTTGTCGCCATACTCGGCTACATCTCGAAACGGCGCGGCACCGATTCTTGGGAACTCGACTTCGGGTTCAAGTTCGAGCCAGGTGATTGGAAGGGTCTCTTCTACGGGATGGCGTTGCAGTTGGGCGTGATCGTGCTGATCCTGCTGCCGATCACTTGGATCTTTCAGATCGAAGATCCACCACAGCAAGACGTAGCCGACATCGCGGCCGGTGCAACCTCGCTAGGTAGCCGTATTGCCATCCTGCTGGTCCTGGTCGTGGTGGCCCCGGTGACCGAGGAGTTGACCTACCGTGGCGTCTTGTTGGCAAGGCTGCGGCGTTCCTATTCGGCACAACGATCAGTGATCGTGAGCGCTCTCGTCTTCGCTGGTATCCATCTCATCGATCCTGATTCGGTGTTCGTAGTCCCCGGACTCTTCGTGATCGGCCTGGTACTCGGCTACCAGGCGCTACGGACCAATCGGATCGGCTTGTCGATCATGACGCATGCCGGGGTCAACCTGCTTGCGGCAATTGGTTTGCTGCTTGACCTCGACGTGTAGCGAACCTCTTCCCTGGACCTGGTGATCGTGGTAGATCTGTTGCTGGGTTGATTCCAAGACGACGGCCGAGCCGTTGGAGCAATCGTGCCGTCTCGCTACTGGCTCAGCGCCGTCGGGTTGATCGCTGCTGCCATCGCCGCATCAATCTGGTACGGAGGGTCGTCGTCCCCGACCTCGCCACCGTTGCTGTTCGACCCGGTTGCCGACGGGTCCGAGCAACCCATCACCGTCCATGTGGCGGGCGAGGTCGTTGCTCCCGGGCTGGTCGAGGTCGCCTCGGGGTCCAGAGTCGCTGATGCGGTGGCCGCCGCAGGCGGGTCGACCCGCAGTGCAGACCTAACCAGAGTCAATCTGGCGGCCGAGCTTCGTGACGGTCAACAGATTGTGATCCCCGGGCCAGCGACGGCGACGTCCGGCGGTGCGATCGAGCAGGACGGATCTGTCCGCATCAACACCGCATCTGTGGGTGAGCTCGAGCAGCTGCCAGGGGTGGGTCCGGTGTTGGCCGGGCGTATCGCCGCCTACCGCGATGATCATGGGCCTTTTGCGGCCGTCGAGGATCTTCTGGATGTTCCCGGTATCGGTGAGGGCAAGCTCGAGACCCTGCGCGACGCGGTGGCTTTGCCCTGAATCGGCTTCATCTACCAACTGGTCCGGGTCGGGTGGCTATGGCGGGTGCGGCCGCAATCTGGATTGGCGCTCTGTTGGGCGCTGCGGCGCCGACCGCCGTCGCGGTCGCGGCTACGTTGGCCGGCTTGCTTGTGGCGATGATGAAGCCCCAGTTGCTGCTGATTGTTGTGTTCGGTGTTGGTATGTTCGCCGGTAGTGCGGCGAATGGCCGGGTTGCGGAAACCCTCGGTGCAGAGCTGCCCACCGGCCCGGGCACCGTTGTCGGCATCGCCCGCACCGATGCGACCGGTTTCGGAGAGCGCTATCGCTTCGTCGTAGCTCCCGAAACATGGGGGAAGGACGGCCGCGTCGTCGGCTGGCAGGGGCCGCCATTGGCTGTGGTCACTCACAATGGGGCGGTGGTCGCGGGCGATCGGGTGCGTGTTACCGGTCTGCTCCGGGACCTACCGGATCTGGTGCGGGGCGACGCGGTTGCGGGTCGGTTGGTGGCGACCGAGCTCGATGTTGTGGGTGGAGCCGGGGATCCCGTGATGCGGGCGGGGAATCTGGTGCGAGCCCGCGTCCATACTCAACTTGAAGTGCTGGGGGCATCGCCGGAGGCAGCCCTGTTGGCGGGGTTCCTGATTGGGGATATCACGTCGCTACCGACGAGCGACAGCGACAACCTGCGGCGTTCCGGGCTAACTCACTACGTCGCAGTGTCCGGTAGCAATGTTGCGTTGGTGCTGGCAGCCTTGTGGCTGGTGCTGGGGCCAGCGAGTAGCCGGGTCAGAGCAATAGCCGGGCTGGGGGTCTTGGCTGTCTTTGTCGTGGCCACCCGCTGGGAGTCGTCGGTAATCCGAGCTGCGACCATGGCTGCCCTGGTGCTCGGCGCCCGGGCATTCGCCGTTCCCGTTGATGCCTGGACTGCACTGGGCGGTGCGATCACGATATTGATCGCGACTTCGGGAGATCTGGCCTACGACGTCGGGTTTCAGCTGTCGGTTGCCGCGACCGGCGGAGTGCTCGCGGGCTTTCGTCTATTTGGCGAGAGGAAGCCACGTGTGGTCTGGGGGGCCCTGGCGGCGACGATCTCAGCACAACTGGCCGTCGTCCCGCTGTTGCTCGTTCACTTTGGGGCGGTGCCGTTGCTTTCACCCATAGCGAATCTCTTGGCAGCGCCCCTGGTGACGGTTGCCACCACGCTGGCTGGCCTTGGTGTCATCACGGGGGTGGATGTTCCTTTGCGCCTCGCTGAGCAATGCGCAGGGCTGTTCCTTGGGATCGCCGACCGGGCTGCGCTGTGGCCTCAACTCGGGGCACCCGCCGTGGTCGCGATCGGTGGTGTCCTCGTTGCGGTGTGGAGGACACCGCTGCGAGGCATCGTGATCGCAACTGGAGTCGTGCTGGGTTTGCTGGCTGCGGTTCCGCCCGGCCCCCCTGAAGAACCCACGGTTGTATTTCTCGATGTGGGCCAGGGCGATGCCGTGCTTCTGCTCGACCCGTCGGGAGCGGTTGCGCTTGTGGATGGTGGTCGCGAGCCGACGATCCTGGCGGCCGGGCTGCGTCGCTACGGCATAGGACGGCTAGATCTGGTGGTAGCTACCCACGGAGACGCCGATCATGTTGCGGGTCTGGTTGGCCTGGCCGGCGAGATGGAGATCGACCACCTGTGGATTTCCGACTTCATGGACCCTGGCGAGTTGCTGGGGGAAATCATGGATGAGTCCGCGGCGACGGGCACCATTATCTCAGCGGTCAGCTCCGGACGGACCGCCCGGCTGGGCGAGTTCGACATCGAAGTCCTCGGCCCGGTACGGCGCTACGCCGAAGATAACGACGGCTCAGTTGTTCTTTGGGTGAGCGTTGGTAATCGTACGGTGTTGCTTCCGGGTGATATCGGGAAGGTTCCGCAGCGAGACCTTCCAGGCCTGCAGCCTGACCTGATGATGGTGCCTCACCATGGCTCGGCAACAACCGATTTGGACTGGCTTGCGGCGACGGTGGGAGATACGGCCGTCATCAGCGTGGGGGCAAACACCTATGGTCACCCCGACTCAGCGGTGATGAGCACATTGGAGTCCGTGGGGGTGGTTCCGATGCTGACCCAGGAGCGTGGAGACATTGTCCTACCCCTGCGCTAGGGCTCGATACCGCTAGGTGACCTTTGAGCCCATGTCGGGGTGGCAAGCTACGCTCGTCCCAATGAAGCCATTAGTTGTTATTTCGGGCCCTCGGGAGGCCGGTCCGGGCGAACGCGGTTTGATGATGGAGCGGGCGGCGGCTGCGCTCGTGCAACTGGGCGTCGAGAACCCAACCCGGATTGACGTGCCCCCAAAGGGGACGGGGAGTGACGACGGCACCGAGGGAACTCTGCGCGGTGCAGTCCAAGAGATCGTTCCTGCATTGCAGAGTGGGTCGCTGTTTGGCGGTGCCGACGGCGTTCTCGTGGTGGACGCCAATTGGCTTCTCAAGGCGGAAGCCGAGGTGATCGCAGAGTTGCTTGATCTGTCGTCGGGTGACGATGCAGTTGCGGTGTTTGTAGCCACTGGCTCGATACCGGCGCCGCTCGGCACGCTTCTCAGGAAACGGGGCGAGAGCCTCTCGGTAAGCCGGATTACTGAAAGGTCGGCGGGGGAGTGGTTGGGCAAGGCCGCCAGGGATCGTGGTCTCAGGATCGACAGGGAAGCCTCTTCAATCCTTCTGCATCGGTTTGGCACCAACGTTGCAGCTCTGGGCCAGGCTCTCGATCAGCTGGCTGTCGACGGCCCGGATGTCGACCTCGACCAGGTGCGGAGCCGCTTCAAGAACCGACCTGATGAGCCAATGTGGCACTACGTCGATTCGGTCGTTGCTGGAAACCAAGGCGATGCCCTGCGGCGTCTTGCCGACTTCCTCCAGCATGGGCACCCGCTGCAGTTGCTGGCGTTCTTGCAGAGCGACGTGCGGCGCAGGGCAATGGCTGCGGCCGCTCCCGACTATGACAGCTTTGTCGAGTGGGATGGCGGCAGAGCGGGGTGGGCCCTCGAGAAAGTCTGGAAACAGCGGAGCCGTGTCAAAGGATCAGATCTCAAGCTGGCTCTGTCTGCTCTGGCTCGTGCTGATCTCCAGATGAAGACGGCCCCGGATGCCACTCATCGGGTGACGATGGAACGTCTCACCGTTGCGATGTGCCGCTGGTACGGCGGTGCCCGACGCCGCTAGAGCAGTGTCTAGGAGTCGACGTGGGTCTGCAGGTAGCCGTCTTCATCGACCCATGTGGTGATGGTGATCTCGGATCCGTCACGGCGATGCCACAACCAGACAGTCATTTGAGTACCGTCTTCGTTCACCTCGTAGTTGCCCTGCCAGCCCCTCTCCAGGGAGTAGGAATCGATTGAGATCTCGCCATTGTCGAGTTCGAAGGTGATCCAACCGCCATCGGTATCGACAGTCTCGGTCTGATGGGCGGGGGCAGGATCAATCGGTGTCTCGCCACCGCCACCGGGAGCTGCGGTGGTCGTGGTTGTTGTCGTGGTGGAAGTGGTGCTGGTGGTCGACGTCGGTGGCGCAGCGGTTGTCGTCGTCGTGGAAGAAGTGGTGCTGGTGGTTGATGCCGGTGCGGCGGTGGTTGACGTCGTGGTCGGCGTACCTTCGGGATGAGAGGTAGTCGGGGCGGTCGATGTGGTCGAGAAGTCGAGAGGATCTGAGGAAGAGGACGCCTCGATGCTGTCGAAGTCATCGTTCATCGTGCTTTCGATCTGTCCGATCGCGGCAACAGAAGGTATGGCGAAAAGAACCGCGACGAGTGCGTATTCGACCAGCGAGGCGCCTCGTTCGCTCCTGAGTCTGCTTAGTATCTTCTTCATGGTTTCCACCCTCTACGACGGTTGTAATCAACCTGTCGGCAGAAGTCGGGATTGCATAAGGACCATTCGAGTCAATTCTTTTGGGACAAGTGACCCTTGAGTTGGTGGGGCGAGCTACCCCTCGTAGAGCCGGACACCTTTGACTGTCATCGAGAAAGTTCCGCCTGGGGCTTCGTAGGAGACCTCGTCTCCTGGGGATGCTCCGAGCAACGCGGACCCGACTGGGCTGGTGGGAGAGGCGAGGATCATGCCCGGAATCTTGTTCTCGGCGGAGGCAATGAAATAGTCCAGCTCGTCGCCGTCGTCATCAACGACGGTTGCGATAGTTCCGACCTCAACCTTGCCGGAGTCTTCAGCCTCTCGGACTTCGGAGTTCTCGATAATGTGCTTGAGCTGCCTAATGCGAGCTTCCATCAAGCCTTGGTCATTCTTGGCGGTGTCATACTCGGCGTTCTCGCGCAGATCGCCGTGTTCGCGCGCTTCAGCAATGCGCTTCTCGATGGCGCGTCTGCCATCGGTGGTGAGGTACTGCAGCTCATCGACCAGCTTGGTGTGGGCTGCCGGGGTCAGCCAGGTTGGATCACTCATGACGAGATCAGCCGAGGGTCTTCGCTACCTGCTTGGCAAGACGCGACTTGCGGCGGGAAGCGGTGCTCTTGTGCAAGAGACCCTTGCTGGCAGCCATGTCGATACGTTTTTGGGCGTCACGCAATGCGGCATTGGCAGCATCGGCGTCGCCGGCAGCAGCAGCTTCGAGCGCATTTGCGTCGCGGGTTTTGAGTTCAGAGCGAACCGCACGATTCCGGGCGCGAGCCTTCTCGTTCTGGCGATTCCGCTTCTTCTGTGACTTTGTGTTGGCCATACGAAAAAAGACCTCTAGGGGTTGGAGGAACGGCGGAACAATAGCATTGTCGACGAGCGGGTACAATGCCGTCCCTTCCCCATCCCCCTGCGGACTGTCAATCGAGGCCCCAACACCCATGAACGCGCGTATACGCAACTTCTCAATCATTGCGCACATCGACCATGGCAAGTCGACCCTCGCCGATCGCCTGCTCGAGGCAACCGGTGCCGTTGAACAGCGTGATATGCGGGAGCAGTTGCTCGACACGATGGACATCGAGAGAGAACGCGGGATCACCATCAAGGCC